>NZ_QRUP01000014.1:405-113602 GCF_003459085.1 Holdemania filiformis
TGCGGACACGGTTTGATGAAATTGATGAACAGAAAATTTACGAAAAAGGACAGCGGTTAGGGAAGAAGATCGGGGAATGCATTGGAGAGCGTATAGGCAGACAGCAAGGAGAACTCATTGGAGAACGCAGAGGAGAACTCATTGGCAGACAGCAAGGGGAAGAAAAACAAAGAAGGATGCTTCAACAAATGTTGAGTATCCGGATTCCGATGGGTGAAGAAGAAGCTGAACTGCTTCAGCAATTAAACGGTGATGAGCTTTTATTATTGTCAGAACGGTATGAGATGATAAAGACGTCCAAAGATCTGGCTGAACAGGTTCACGAAATTGTAAATCAGAGAAGGAACTCAACCCCACAGCCTAAGCTGGCGGTCACAGTTTAGAATTCTCTGCAGAGGTGATCCCAATGATCAGAATGACAGAAGAACAGCGGGCGGAGTTTTTGAGAAGTACAAGCTTGGACATCGCATTAATACGGACACGGTTTGATGAAATTGATGAACAGAAGATTTACGAAAAAGGACTGCGGTTAGGGAAGAAGATTGGGAAAATCATTGGAGAACGCAGTGCCGAGCTTAAAGGGCTGAGAATGATACTTCAACAGGTGTTGAGTATCCGGATTCCGATGGGTGAAGAAGAAACGACACTGCTTCAGCAGCTAAACGGTGCCGAGCTTCTGTTATTATCGGAGCAGTATGAAATGATAAAGACATCTGAAGATCTGGCAGAACAGGTTCATCAGATTGTAAATCAAAGAGCTCACCATTAGCCTGGCTTCAAGTGAATTTCCACTTTCTGAAAAAAGGCTCTAATTAAAGAAAAATGCCAGGATCAAGGAAAAATCCTGGCACAGGAACAACAATCTAAAATGATTGTTTCTTAACTATTTCATGAACTTCCGAACCAACTTTGCTTTCCAAGGAGAAACAGGCTGATAGCGGATTGGCAGGTCGATGAGGGTTGATTTATCGACGATACTTTTGGTATGGGAGAAGGTTTTAAAGCTGGCATAACCATGATAACCGCCCATGCCGCTGTGTCCAACGCCGCCAAAAGGCATCGCCGTGGTCGCTAAATGAATGATCGTATCGTTAAGGCAGCCGCCGCCGAAGGAACATTCGCGCAGGAAGCGATCCTGATGTTTATGATTTTCACTGAACAGATAAGCGGCCAGCGGTTTCTCCCGCTGCTGGATGAAATGCAGCGCTTCGCTGAAATGTGTATAGGTCAGAATCGGCAGGATCGGTCCGAAGATTTCTTCCTGCATTAGACTTGAATTGGGATCCGGATCGACGATCAACGTCGGCATCAATTTGTGCTGGTTCCAGAGGCCACCGTAAACAACAGGCTGATCCATCAAGAGTTCATTCAGCCGCTGTTCATGTTTCTCATTGATGATTTGCGGATAGTTTTCATTTAATGTCGGATTTGTGCCATACTGGCGTATGATTTCAGAACGCAGCGCTTTGATCAGCGGTTCTTTTACGCGGGAATCCACTAAAATGTAATCTGGGGCCACACAGGTTTGTCCGGCGTTGAGCAGCTTGCCGAAGATGATCCGGCGTGCGGCCAGTTCGATATCGGCGGACGCATCGACCAGACACGGACTCTTTCCGCCTAACTCCAAGGTTACCGGCGTCAGCCAGCGCGATGCTTTTTCCATCACCAATCGGCCGACCTGGACACCGCCTGTGAAAAAGATCGTGTCGAAACGTTGTTCTAAAAGCTCGGTATTTTCTGCCCGGCCCCCCTCGATGACCGCAACATAACATTCGTCATAAATGATGTTCAGCAGCTTAGCGATACAATGGGAGGTTGCCGGCGCATAGGCGGACGGTTTAACGATCGCGCAGTTGCCGGCGGCCAGTGCGCCGATCAGCGGGCTCATCGTCAATTGGAACGGATAATTCCACGGCGCCATGATCAAAGCCACGCCAAACGGTTCGGCCATCGTAAAGCTGACAGCTGGAAATTGAGCTAACGGCGTCGGGACACGCTGGAACCCCATCCATTTCTTTAAGTTTTTTCGTGCGTAATTCAGTTCTTCAAAGACCATGCCGATTTCAGTCATATACGACTCAAAATTGGATTTTCCCAGATCCTGTTTCAGAGCCTCCATGATTTCCAGTTCATGTTCCTGGATTACGCGTTTCAATAGCGTCAGCGCTTCAAAACGAAACGCATAGCTCAATGTTGCGTGCGTATTAAAATAAGCCCGCTGATTATCCACACAGGTTTTAATATCCATACATCAATCCTCCTGTTTTCCTTATTGTATCACGAAGCGGAAATCATCAGGTGAAAGAATGCTGAGATTCGTTAGCGAGATATCGATCAATATGGAGGAAGTCTCATGATAAAATTAAAAAATCAGGATTTTAGTTACAAGTGTTTAAAATTTACTCAATTTGAATTGGCTTCGAGGAAGTCCATTAATTCCTGACGCGAGCGGCACAGGATCATTTTTTTATAACAGCTTTCATCGATCAGAATATCAAAGATCAGATTGTAGATTTTAGAAGCTTGTTCATCATCGCTTCGGCTCAGAATCAACAGGACTAAATTGACCCGCGAGTCATACCAGCGGATCGGTTCGTCGCTGTAATAATAGACGACCTTGGTTAATAACGCATCCTTTTCTAGCGAATGCGGTACGGCAAAACGGTTGAAAAACGCCGTAGAGGACAAACTTTCCCGCTGTCGGACGGAATCCATAAACTGATCATCGATGACACCCCGCTGTTGAAGCAACTGATCGAAGAAAGTCAGGATTTCAACTTCTGTGGTCAGTCCATGGTTGCAGAAAAAGAGTTGATCATCGAAAAAACGAAGCAGATTCTGGCGCAGCTTGCGGCGTTTTTGAGCCTTCATAAACTCGAGGTTTTTCTTCTCAATTCGATGGATTTCAAGCGGGGATAATATGGGACTGATCGGGATCAGATCCGTAAGACTGTTTTCCGTCTTCACGGTGGATAGATAAAAATCAGCGTGATCCTGGTCTGTAATTTCCGACAGACTGGAAACGATTTTCACAATATCCAGCGTACAGCTTAATTTTTCTGTCAGCTGCTGAACCATCAATTTGCGCAGCTCATGATACTGCGGACAAATACAGATCACACGGGGCAGATCATACGTCGGCACATAGGTAGCGATCGAGCCGAGATAAATCGCGATTAAGCCGATTTCATCACCGGGGATTGCGGCCTGGAATTCTTTTTCCAGCTGATAAGCGAGATAGACCGCGACATCGTAAATAAACGGATGCGATGTGCGCAGCGACGTCGCGAAATCATTGTGGAAAAAATTCTGATGACGGCAGCGCAGAAGCAGAAAATGGACGTGCAGGACAAAGTTGTCGAAGACAGCGGAATAATCCAGTTCCAGCTGAAAATGACGAAAAGTCTTGTCCAGCAGTTTCCGGATCTGACCGCGGAAACGTTCGTTTTGAAGGATCTGTTCGTTTTCTTCCGGGAAGGAACCCGTAATGAACGCCAGAATCGTCGCTTTATCCGCTTCGGTAAAGGTCAGCTCGAGCTGTTCCTGCAGCCGTCCGCAGATCGTATCGACAAAGCGGGTCAAAAGCGGAGAGGTTGAGATCGGCAGCGCGTCGGCTTCGGTTTCACTGCCGTCGCTGGGATAGCCGTTGATCATCCGCTGAACGCAGACCGCAATGCAGATAATGATGTTTTTGATATAGATGTCGTCGATTTGAACATCCAGTTCATCCAGCGTTTCATGGATGATTTGCGCCAGCTCCGCCAGGCCGAACGGCGAAAAATAACCATCGAAATTGACGAGTGTCGTGGCTAATGCGTTAGCTTCGGCAAAGAAAAAATGAGAAAGCATCCGGCGTTTATCGGTTTCCTTACCCTGACAGCTCAGCCATTCCCCGCGCCGCTGCAGACTCAGCGAAAAACTGTGAAATTTCGGCATCATGCGTTTCACCAGACTGTAAATCGTGGATTCGCTGACGTATAACTTCTGCGTCAGATCGTAAATCGACGCTTCCTTGCATTCGAGCAGGGCTAAGATCAGCTGTTTTTCCAGCTGACGGTCATCATCCACGCGGCAGTCCTGGATCTGTTGGAGAACCGCTGGATCTTCGTTCAGCACATAGCCTTCCTTATTGGAAAGAATGATTGGCTGACCGGCAATCCGGTTGATCGCGCTGACTTCATACCGGAGTGTGCGCGGCGAAACATTCAGCAGCTGGCTGAACTGTTGACCTTTGATCGGTTTCTGATATTCCCGCAGCAGGCGCAGCGCTAAATATTGTCGCTGAGAAAGTTCAATCATGATTTTTCCTCCCTCTGCCTCTTCAACATCATTATTATCAAAATCCTTACAAAAACACAAGGAAAGGTGAAAATAAAAAATTGCCAGGATCGCGGCAATTTCTTAATCATCCCTTTATGAAACAAGAGGAAATCGAAATTAGATTGAAAACCCAGGGTTATTTCTACTCAATCGTTCAATGAAAGAAAGCGAAAGCGCTAGTCAAGGTCAAAAAGAACGTCTTCGTCATTCTGAACATAAACTCTCAGATTCTTCCGGCCTTTCTGAACGATCGAGTGTCCTTCGGCTTCCAGCTTCGCTTTCTGCGCCAGGACGCCGCCGGGATATTTCGGATTCAGTTCTCCCGCTGCTTTAAGCGTCCGCCAATAGGGAGTTTCATCCGCTGACCGTTGAAAGCTGGCCCAGGTGGCAATCGAAACGAAGATGCCGGCGGTGATCGGTTCTGTGAAATCTGCACCGTTGATTCGGGTGAAATCTTCACGGAGTGTCCCCACAGTGATCATCTTACCCCAAGGTACGTGTTTCATCATGCGGTTGTAGTCGATCGGCGGAGCGAAAAACATCCGGGTTCCTGCACAGGGTCGATATCCATGGTCATTATTTCTTATAATAAGATCAAGCAAGATTGAAACCCATCAATTTATGATCAAGAAGAAGCGGGCGAAAATGTTTCTTATTTGCCAACTTCTTTTTTTGCTTGCACAGCTTGGATCCAGTCTTGAGGGCTTGCCGCGGTCGCGGCAAAATCCAGATTGTCCGCACGGCTTGAAAAGAAGTATGCTGACAACGGAAAAGATCCCGTATTCTTTTCAACCGGGAGAGTTGAGACCGTCGGTCAGCCATGCCTGTGATGTGGGCCGATGGACGCTGCGCCGGTCTTGACTCTCCACCATTCAATACGCTGGAAATCAGCGTTAGAAGGAGTGAAAAATCAATGAAAACACCGAAAGGTTTTCTATGGGGCGGCGCTTCGGCGGCCAATCAATTTGAAGGTGCTTATCTGGAGGATGGCAAAGGATTGAGCGTAGCGGACTGCTTTACCGCCGGTTCCCGAACGCATCGCCGTGAATACACCGACGGCGTCGTCGAGGGGAATTATTATCCGTCGCACATTGCGACCGACTTTTATCATCATTGGAAGGAAGACGTCAAGCTGTTTGCGGAAATGGGTTATAAAGCCTTCCGCACCTCAATCGCCTGGAGCCGGATTTACCCGCACGGCGACGATGAACAGCCTAACGAGGCGGGACTGCGGTTTTATGACGAACTGTTTGACGAGTTATTAAGCTATGGCATCGAACCGGTGATTACGCTGACGCACTATGAGGTTCCGTATGCGTTGGTTGAGAAATACAATTCCTTCGCTGACCGGCGCTGTGTGGATTTCTTTGAACGCTACTGCCGCACGGTGTTCACGCGCTACAAGGGGAAGGTCAAACTGTGGATGACGTTCAATGAAATCAACACCATGATGCATGGTGGCGAGCAGCAGACCGGCGTGCGGATTCCGGAAGGCGCTGACCGTGATCAAGTCCTGCTGCAGGTTGCTCACCATTTGCTTCTTGCCAGCGCGAAGGCAGTTAAACTGGGGCATGAAATCGATCCGGAAAACAAGATTGGCTGCATGGTCTGCAATCCGCTGTTTTATCCGGAAACCTGCAAGCCGGAAGATCAGATTCAGGCGATGAAGGATAACGACGCAATGTTCTATTTCAGCGATACCCAGGTTCGCGGCGGCTATTCCAACAAAGCGAGGAAGCTGTGGGAAGCGCGCGGCGTGCAGCTCAAGACGGAGCCGGAGGATGAACAGATCTTACGCGAAGGCTGCGTAGATTATGTGGGATTCAGCTATTACATGTCGGCGGTTTCCTCAACCCGTCCGGTTGAAAAAGTCCAGGGCAACATGATGCGGATGGTGAAAAATCCGTATGTCCAGGAAAGCGACTGGGGCTGGGGGATCGATCCGGTCGGCCTGCGGATCGCGCTGAATCAGTTTTACGACCGCTATCAAATTCCGGTTTTCTGCGTGGAAAATGGCTTCGGCGCAGAGGATGAGGTCAGCCCGGACGGCCATGTTCACGACCCGTACCGGATCGATTACTTCCGCCGGAATATTCAGGAACTGCTCAAAGCGATTCATGAGGATGGCGTCGACGTGATGGGCTACACGGCCTGGGGCTGCATCGACTTCATCAGCGCCGGCAGCGGCGAGATGAAAAAACGCTATGGAATGATTTATGTCGACCGCGACAACGAAGGCCGCGGTACGTTAAGACGGATTAAAAAAGACAGCTTCGACTGGTACCGCCGCGCGATCGCTTCCAACGGGGAGGATCTCGGCTGACGCGGCAGGAGAAGAAAAAGGAGGGACGGATGGCGAAGAAAGAACTGGATCTGCTGCAGGACAAACCCGCCTCAGCGATTCTTAAATTTGCGGTGCCGATGTTGATCGGCGCCTTGTTTCAACAGGTGTACAGTCTGGTCGACACGGTGGTCGTCGGCAACTTTATCAACAGCGACGCGCTGGCGGCGGTGGGCACCAGCGGCGTCATCATGAATATCGTGACGATGGCCGGGATGGGATTAGCCGTCGGGACCTCGGTCGTCACGGCGCAGTATTTCGGCGCAAAGAAGCTGCGCGAAGTCAAGACAGCGATCCGCACGTCGCTGATTGTGTTTGTGGCGCTGGGCTTGGGCGGCGGCGCGCTGGGCCTGGCGATCATGAAGCCGATGCTGCAGCTCATGAATACGCCTTTGGAAATGATGGATTATGCCCTTTCCTATCTTGGCGTGATCTTTATCGGCGTCGTGTTCGTCATGCTTTACAACATGTTTAATCAGGTATCCATCGCGTTGGGTGATTCTAAAACCCCGATGATCATGCTGCTGGCGGCCAGTGCGATCAATGTGGTGCTCGATCTGGTCTTCACCCTTGTCTGCCATTGGGGAACAGCCGGCGTGGCGGCCGCGACCGTGATCGGCCAGGGCTTCGCGGCCTTGACCTGCTGGCGGCTGATTCAAAAGAAAATGAACCAGATGGTCACGGAACAACCCGCCTGGTTTGATAAGCAGATGTTAAAATCCATCTGCGCAATCGGACTGCCGGCCGTGGCGCAGAATGCGATCTCCGCGTCCGGCATGTTGGCCGTGCAAAGTCTGCTGAACAGCTTCGGCAGTGTGACCGTGGCGGCTTATACCGCCGCCAACAAGGTCGACGGGATCGCGATGTCGCCGATGGTATCGCTGGGAACCGCCATATCCACTTATGCCGCCCAGAATATCGGCGCGAAGCAATACGACCGGGTCAAAGCGGGACTGCGCTTCACCTTGGGCCTGGCGCTGGTCTGCTGCCTTGTGACCGGCGTGCTGATCTACGGCGCGACCGACGCAATTCTCGGATTGTTTGTCAGCGGCAGCGCCAGCCGCGAGCTGTTTGATATCGGCGCGGAATACCTGCATGTCGCGGTCTTCAGCTACTTTGTCATGGCCGTGATGTTTATCCTGACGGGTGTGCTGAAAGGCGCCGGTGACGCCAAGCTGGTGTTCGTCTGTTCGATCACCGATCTGTTGACGCGCGCCGGGTTCGCCTATGCCGCGGTCGGCGTCTTAGGCCGCTATGCGCTGTGGCTTAGTTACCCGTTCGGCTGGTTCTGTTCCATCGCGATTGCCTGGCCGCGTTATCTGTCGGGCAAGTGGAAAAAAATTACGATTATCGCAAAGGAGTCGGAGCTATGAAACATACATTCCATCTGAGAGCGGCGAAGGAAGAAGTCTTTGACTATTTTATCGACGTCCTGCTTCAGGATGTGCTGGCTTATACGGGTCAGAAGCTTTCCCGCAGTCAGTTAAAAGAAGGCTTTACTTACCGGAAAAACTTATCGAACAACCCGAAGAAATCCCGGATCGCGACAGTCCGGCTGACGGAATTTCGCTATCCGGAGCATTATGCCGTGATTTATACGCGCGATGATTTCCGCAAACGCGCGGTCTACGATCTGAGCGATGAACGGCAGGGCTGCCGGTTTGTGATGAGGCAGCAGCAGGAAAAGAAGCTGCGCGATGAATCCGGAGCCCTGTTGTGGACGGTTACGGAATCCGCAGAGAGGGAGGAAAAACCATCGCTGATGACGCGTTTGCGGATGCGGGCGGTGGTCCGCCAGCTGCGGAAAAGATCGAAAACCGCCGTCGTTCTGTAATGGGGCAAGACTCTGCCGCGAAGGCGGCAAATGTGAAATTGCCCCAGATAAGTTGTTGACGCTATACTGATATCAGAAATACGGGATAGTGAGGACGGAGGTGTTTTTAAGCCACAGGTTTTGAGAAAATAAGGAATCTTGCAGAAAGGGGAAACTCATGAATAATTTCTTAGACAAACTCGATCACGTTTTATCGCCGGTCGCGGACGTATTGTCCAACAACAAATTCCTGCGCTCAATCGCCAACGGTTTGATCGCGCTGATGCCGTTAACGATGGTCGCCGCGATTTTCAGCATTCTGGAGGCGCTGCCGAAGGTGGCTTCCTTCTTACCGCAGTGGAGCGAAGCGGTGGATGCCGCACTGTTAGTTCCGTACAACGTCATCTTTGGTTTAATGGCTTTGATCGTATCGTTCACCGTCGCTTACCAGCATTCCAAAAACTATGAGGATTCCGACAGTATGATGAACGGTCTGTTATCGCTGTTATGTTTCGTGCTGATGGCGTCGACCTATGAAAACATGACGTTCAGCGCCCAGTATTTCGGCTATGCCGGAATCTTCGCAGCCGTGCTGACGGCGTTGGTTTCCGTGGAACTTTATCATTTCCTGGTCAAACACAACCTGCGCATCAAAATGCCGGATTCTGTGCCGCCGCTGGTCAGCAAGTCGTTTGAAGCGTTGATTCCGCTGCTGATTCTGGTCACGGTGTTCTATGGCGGCAACTGTCTGGTCGTCAGTCTGACCGGTAATTCGATTCCGGCGCTGATCCAGTCGCTGGTCACCCCGGCCATCAAGGGCTCCGATTCGATCTGGTACCAGGCGATCCTGCACTTCCTGATGCAGCTGTTCTTCTGGCTGGGCATGCACGGCTGGGCGATCACGGCAGGGTTCTCGATGCCGATCTCCAACGCGCTGCTGGCGGAACAATCAGCCGCTTATGCCGCAGGGACACCGATTGCCGAGCTGCCGTATTTTACCACGGGCGGCGTCAACATGTGCAACGTCTTCTACTTCATCCCGCTGATCCTGATGTTCGCGTGCAAAGCCAAGCGCAACAAAGCGATCGGCAAGATGACGTTCATTCCGACCTTGTTTAATATCTCCGAACCGATGACCTTCGGCATTCCGATCGTCCTGAATCCGATTCTGGGCATTCCGTTTATCCTCTACCAGCCGATCATCGTTTCGATTAACATGGCGGCGGTCAAATACGGCTTCATGAACCGCTCGGCGATGTCCGGCATCGCGGCTTTGCCGCAGCCGTTCTCAACCTTTGTCGCATGCTACGGCGACTTCCGCGTCTTCTTAGTTTTCGCGGTGATGATGATCGTTGCGATTGCGATCTGGTATCCGTTCTTAATGGTGTGGGACCGGAAATGTCTGCGGGAGGAACAGGAAGCGATCGCCGCGGGTCAGGTGGAAACGGCGGAATAAAGAAAGAAGGATATCATGAAAATTATACGTTTGTTCTGCGCCAACGGCTTCACTACAGAAATGATGACCAAAAAGATGCAGCAGGCGGCTGAAAAGCTGGGCCTGGATTATGACATCAAGGCTTTCCCGTATGCCAAGATCCGCGACGAGGGACCGAAAGCTGACGTCATTCTGTTAGGCCCGCAAATTCGCTACAATTTAAAACATGTCGAAAAGGACTATCCGACAACGCCGGTGATCCTGATGGATATGCGTCTGTATGCCGCAATGGATGGCGAAGCAATGGTAAAGCAGGCTCAAGCCGCTTTGGAAAAATAGGAAACACGACGGAAGGAGGAATACAGATGCAACAGGAATTGACAAACGTCAGCTGCGAAATCATCGCGAAGGTGGGGACGGCCAAGGGGTTGTTCGTGGAAGCGATCGAAACTGCCGCGGCCGGCCAGCTGGATCAGGCCCGCGCTTTGTTAAGTGAAGGCGAACAGATTTTTAACCAGGGACACGAAGCTCACGGTCAGCTGTTGACCCAATTCGCAGCCGGGGCTGAGGTCAAGGTCGACCTCCTTCTCGTTCATGCGGAATGTCAGATGATGAGCGCCGAAGACTTTAAGGTGATCGCTGAAGAAGTCATCGCGATCGCAGAAAAGAGGATTCATGCATGAAGATCAATGTGGAAACCGGCAAGCGCGCCGCGATGAATGACATTGTCGAAGCGCTGGAACAATCTGAACTGCACGCCGTCTTTTGCGGCAAGGACAAGATGAATCCGATTGCGCTGGTCTTTGAGATCGACGCGGAAGACACGAAAGCAGTAATTCGTCAGGCTGAAAAAATCATTAAGGCCCGGTTGGGCAAATCAGTTTCTTTTCGGGTCGTGCCGCACGGCAGCTTGCTGTACTATGGCTGATCCCGCCGGGAAACTCGCGTCAGAAAAGAATTCAAAATCAGAGGAAGATGAATGGAACATTCCGTTCATCTTTTCAAAAGAAAGAACTGAATCTCAAGTAACTGTTTTAAACCGTAAAACGAAACCGATCTCCGTTTTCCCGGGAAATACCGATGGAATCAAACTTGCCTTGAAACCGGATTTCATCAGAAGCAGACTCTTTGCAATCTGAATTCACTCAGCGTCCCGGGATTATTCCAAGCAGGAAGCCCAAACATTAAAAAGAAAGAAGGAGCGCTATGCAAACTCATTTTACCCATCTCTTCACACCGCTGCGTGTACGCGGCATCATGTTTCCAAACCGGATTTTCCTCTCACCTCAGGGCCATTCGCCAAAGCATCGCCACCCGTCTTCGTATGATTCCTTATACGATGCCGGCATGTTGTTCTTTGATAAATCCCAGGGTGGTTTCGGCGGCTGCACGATTGCTACAGGACCAGTTCTGGAAGACGGCCACTATGAGAAATATGCCCGCGATCAGATTCGCGAGCTGATGTCGATGGCTACCCAGACCGGCGCCAGGGTCGCCGCCGGGGTCATGCCGTTTACTTTCCATCCTGATAAAATTCCGCCGATCACAGATTTAGAACCTCAATACGCGGAAATTGAAGGCGGTACGCCGAAAGGTCAGCCTAGCAGCGGAAACCAGCCGATGATGCCGAACTACCGTGCATCCGATGGCCTGTGGGACGGTTATCCGTGCGAAGAAATGCCGAAGTCCATGATTCTGGAATCTATCGAAACAGCTCGCAGAAGTGCGAAAGCGGCACGGGAATTCGGTTTCGATTACGTGGAAGTTGGCGGCTTCGCCCATGGCAGCGCGATCGCGTCCTTCTTGTCAGCCAAAGAAAATCACCGGACTGACGAATTCGGCGGTTCGCTTGAAAATCGCTGCCGTTATCCGTTAATGCTCTTACAGGCGGTACGTGAGGCGATCGGCGAGGATATGCCGATGGCGATTACGATTTCCAGCCAGCTGTATGATCAGCGTAGTGCTGATTTGTCGCATACCGAAGATGAAATGATCGAATTTCTCAAACGGGCGCAGGGAATTCTCGATATGGTGATTATCTCCTCTGGAATGGATACGACGAACCTGTGGAATGAAAACGTGTTCCATTGCGGAACGATCTTTCAGAAGAAAGACTTCACCGTCGAATTCTCCAAGCGGATGAAAAAAGAAACACCGCAGCTGATCGCAATTCCGCGCGGCGGCATCAACACCGTTCAGCTGGCGGAGGAAGTCATCGCTGAAAACTGGGGCGATGCGGTGTGCGTAGGCCGTTCCTTCGTTGCGGATCCTTATTGGCCGAAGAAAGCGATGGAAGGCCGGGAAGAGGATATCGTTCCTTGCCTGCGCTGCGATTACTGCTATCACAGCGCGACCGATCACATGAATTTATTCTGTTCCGTCAATCCGCGGCTGTTCCGGGAACGGCGGGTGCCTGCCGCTATTGAACCTGCGTCGGTGAGGAAGAAAGTCGTTGTAATCGGCGGCGGACCGGCCGGATGCAAAGCAGCGTTAACCGCGGCAGAGCGGGGACATGAAGTCATCCTTATTGAGAAGAGTGATGCGGTTGGCGGTCAGCTGAAGCATGCGCCGTATGATCATCACAAAGAGGATCTGGATAATTATAAAAAATATCTCCAGGTTCAGATCGCAAAATCCAAGGCTCAGGTGATCTACAACACGACGGCTACGCCGGAATGGGTGCGGTCCATGAATCCGGACGCGCTGGTGATCGCGGTCGGCGCTGAACCGGTCTGCCCTCCGATTCCAGGCATTGAGAAAGCACAGGAAGCGACGAGTTTCTATACCCGGATGGATGAGATTGGCCAGCGGGTGGCAATTATCGGCGGCGGGACGATCGGCGCGGAACTGGCGCTGACTTTAGCGGAAACCGGACGCGATGTGACGGTCATTGAGATGAATGACGAGCTGGCGGCGCAGGGCCATTTCTTTTATAAGATCGGCTTGAAACACGCGATTCTTGACGTTAAAGAAAACTACCACGCTTTGTTGAAAACTCGCTGTCTGGAAGTGTTGGATAACGGCGTCAGAGTCATGGACGCAGAAGGCCAGGAACAGATTGTGGAAGCGGATACCGTGATCTATGCGGTCGGCATGAAATCCAAACGGGAAGAAGCGCTGGCGTTCTATGGTATTACGCCGCAGACGGCGGTGATCGGTGATTGCAAGCGCGTCGGCCGAGTGATGGAAGCGACGCATGACGGATATTTCTTCGCAATGAGCTTATAGAGGGAATCAGTTCTCATTCCTCATGATTAAAATGAAAAAGGAAAGCTGCGAAGACTTTCCTTTTTAACGGTCAATTAACGAAAAAGATTGCTTTGAAATCAGTTCTTTCTGGGAAACTGGCGAAAGAAAAATTTGCATTATCCGCAATTTCGGGCATGGTTCCAATGGATTCCGATATGACCGATACCCAAAATTACAACAGATACGCAGAGTAATGGATTGTGGTTAGCGATTCCCAACAGGAAAAAAGCCATGACCGGCAAAGTCGCGCCCGCAACCGGAATCTTGAGAAAAGGGGCATAGAAATCCCGCAGCGTCTGCGGACTCCGAAAATAACGGATCCAGAAGCCTTCGTAGCTCAGCATCATCGCCAGAGACAAAAGAAAACACAGCTGTTCCAGAAATCCTGAATAAGCTGATTGACTCTCGAAGAAGGCAAATACGGTAACCAGGACCTGACCGATTCTTTCCAAGCGGACCAGTGATGGTTTTTCTTTTGCGACCGCAGCTTCGTAACCTTGCGGTTTGTGCCGCGTCCAGAAAAGATTGGGCAGAAACAAGCCGGTCAAATAGATCAGACCTGGGAATGAGAATTTCCACGACATAGGGACACCTCTTTCTAAAATTATCAAAAAAATATGACATAAATTCATCAGAGATGCAAAGATTAAGCTGGAAAGTTTAAATTTAAAGCAACTTCCAGCGCCTTGCCGATACAGGCTGAGAACATTAAATCAAAGTAAACCGCAAGTTCTTTTGCGGGTATTGTCATTCCTTCTTCAACCCAGTCTGCAATTACGGCCATGGACCCTTTGGAATGATAATTGATTACAAAGTTGATTCTTTGGGTATCGACTTCTTTTAACAACCCCTGCTCCTTATAATCTTTGATTGTTAACTCTGCACACATCCTGAGGTTTTCCTGCGTTTCTTTCAGCATATAACTGATCAGATCGTTTTGCCCGCGGATTTTAAGCGCCTGTAGATAAAAGGCTTTAGCCCTTTCCATTTCGCCAAGATAGAGAGGAGAAATCGCATCCCAATTTGAGGTTGGCCCATCAATAATTTTGCGAACTGGCAGCGTGATATCCTGATGAAAAATCCAACAGATCAGTTCTTCTTTGTCACAGAAATGATAGTAGAAGGTTCCCCGATTAATATTGCATTGATCAGCTAACTCCTGGACAGTGATGCTTTCTAATTTTCTTTGCATACACATTGATTTTAAGGCATTTGCTAGTAAATTCCGTGTTAAGCTGTTTCGCATTATAGATTCCCTTCCTTTTTAATTTCAACATTTTGTGTGAAATGTTGAACAATTCAACAATAATCCTTTTGTTGTCGATGTAATTTAAGTTTAACACATGCTATTCTGGAGTCAACAATAGTCCTGATAATGGACTAATCTGAAGGAGGAACTTATGCGAAGCGCAAAGAAATTAACGACAAGTTTTATCAGTCTTCTGCTTATGGTCTCTTTAACGGGATGCCAGAATGAACCAACGTCCCAGCCAGTATCTTCGACAGGCTATACGCCGGGTACTTATGAAGGAGTTGGAGCGGGCATGAATGGAGAAGTTCATGTCGCTGTTACCTTTGATAAGGATTCTATTACCGCGATTGAAATTAAAGATAATGCGGAAACCATTTCAATCTCGAAACCGGCTTTGACAAGACTGCCACAGGATATTGTGCAAAATCAATCGTTAAATGTGGACTTGGCCAGCGGTGCAACGATTTCCAGTAATGCGGTGATTACCGCTGTCGGTGAGGCTGTCAAGCAAGCCGGTGGAGATGCAGAGGCTTTAAAAAGCAAGGCGAAACCTAACCTTGAGGTCCAACCGGATGAGCAGACGGAAACGGATATTGTCGTTGTTGGTAGCGGCCTGGCTGGAGTGTCAGCCGCATTAGAAGCCGCAAATCAGGGAAAATCGGTGCTGTTAGTGGAAAAGATGGAAGCCTATGGCGGGTCCTCAGCACAATCCGGAGGGGCTGTTTGTTATACACTGGAAGACTCTGATTTTACAGAACAAGATTATGCGGAATGGTTGATCCAGATGGGACATGACGGAGAGAATATCAACGAAGAATTGGTTCGGAAGATCGCCTCAATGACAGGGGATAGTCTTGAATTTTTACGCGATCAAGCAGGTGTTGACATTTCTTTTCCAGTCCGGGAAACATTGGCACACAATACAGTTTCTTATCTGGTTTCAACAAAGAAAAGTGTTGTTCTCGGAGCAGGTGGTTTAATTATTGAACCTTTCATCGAAAAATTAACTGCGATGAATAACGTTACGCTATTAAACCGGACAAAAGCAGAATCTCTGATCGTCAATGATACAGGCGCTGTATGCGGCATTCAAGCGGTCAGAGCTGATGGTAGTTCGCTAACGGTGAAAGCCGATTCAGTGATTCTTGCGACTGGCGGCTGGGACCGGAATTCGGAACTTACAGAAAAACTGGCTCCAGGCTTTGTCAACAGTGTTCATTTAACCGGAACAGGGAATACTGGAGATGGAATATTGATGGCGGAAGCTATCGGTGCGGCGATCAATGAACAATTGCCAGCTTGTGTTGATGGATTTATGGGCTTGCCGGTAACGCTGACCAGTGATTTTATTCTAGTAAATCAACAGGGAGAACGTTTTGTCAATGAAAGTGCAGTGAATATTGAAGTCTTTAATGCGATTGCCCGGCAGGAAAGTGGCATTCATTATTATATTTATGACGCGAATGAACTCTTTGAATTTGTAAATACGACAGATCGTGCAGCATTGGAAGCCGCGGCTGAGGCAGGCACCGTGCTGAGCGCGGATACCATTGAAGAATTAGCTGAACAGATAAAGGTAGATCCTTCAACTTTAAGAGCAACAGTGGACCGATACAATAGTTTTGCGGGAACTCAGGATTCAGATTTCGGCAAAGATATGACAAACGTGCAGCCATTTGAAAACGGACCTTTTTATGCAATGTCAGGTGTACCTTATATTATGACAGCTTATGGCGGACCAGTGGTCGATGAAGAATGCCATGTTCTTAATCAGGAAGGGCATATCATTTCAGGCCTTTATGCAGCCGGAGAACTTGCGGCTTCTAATTGGACCGGACAGGATTCGATTGGACATGGGATGAGCCTGCAGGATGCGCTGAGTACGGGACGGATCGCCGCACTATCAGCATCAAGAAAATAAAATATGGCAGATTGCTGATCAGGAAAAGAGATATTCATTAATACCTCTTTTTCTATATTGTACAAAAAACGGAAGACGCTTTGATCTTCCGTTTATCATTTTCTGCATTCACAGCATCGGGACAGGAGTTTGAGCTAGTGCATCAGCCGGCTCTTGTTTTCTGAACTCATCTGGAACACGATCGCCAGCGGAATCATATACGACAACATACTCGAGCCGCCGTAGGAAATAAACGGCAGCGTAATGCCGGTGATTGGGAACAAACCGGTGATCATGCCCATGTTGACCAGCTGCTGGAATAATAACATGCCGATCATTCCGGCGACCATATACCGCTCGCGCGGCTGATCATGCCGTGAGGCGATGCTGATGAGCTTTAAATCGAACGCCGTCAATAACGCGACGACCGAAGTCGTACCGAGAAATCCGAAATTCTGACCGATGACAGAGAAAATGAAGTCGGTCTGCGGCTCTGGAAAACGAATCAGGACTTCGCGGAAGCCATGGCCCGTCAAGCCCGAGGAACCGATCGTTAATAACGAGGTATACAGCTGGTTGCCCCAGGTATTGATGTATTTCTCTGTTTCCAGCCAGCCGTAAATCCGCCGCATTTTATAACCCCCGCCTAAGATCGAGGATAAAAGATTCGGATAAAACTTGAACATGAAGATCAGTCCGCCGAAGCCGATGACCAGGCAGGCCGCGCCCAGCCAGACCCATTCCTTGCGGACGCCCGAGACCGCCAGCATGACCAAGATACTGACGATGATGATCAGCGGGATGCCGGTATCCGGTTCTAAAAAGATCAGGATCAGCGGCGGAACGGCGATCTTGCCGACTTTCCAGAACAGCTTGAAGTCACTCGCAAACGACATTTCCGTCTTCCCGAGGTTATGCTCGTGGATAATGTTGGCGACCATGATGATCAGCACGACCTTCATGAACTCGCTGGGCTGGAAAGTACCCAAGCCGGGGATCTGATACCAGGCCGTTGTTCCATTGACTGGACGGATAAACCGGTCCGGCAGGTTGATCACATACTTATCCACTAATAAAATCGCTAACAGCACCATCAGAATCCAGTAAAAGATTTTGACGCCGGTAAATAACCGGTCGCTTCCAAACCGCGTCAGAAAGGCCAGCATCAGAAAGCCGATCGCATACCACATGCCCTGTTTCAGCCACAGATGCGTGCCCTGCAAGCGCGTTGCCATGATCGGATCGGCGCAGTAGATCGCCAATAACGAAACGCAGGTCATCGCCAAAAGCAGAAGCATCAGCGTCTGGTCAATATGGAATTTCTTGTGGATCCGTTCCGGCTGTTGGCTCATAATGCTTTCTCCATCGTGACGTGACGAATGCCGGCCTCATAAAACGGCTTGGACACCGTGGTATAACCCAGCGACGCGTAGAAGCCTTCAACCTGAGCCTGGGCGTGCACAACAATCTTTTTATAACGGGCCAGATGCGGATCCTTTTCAATCTCACGCATCATCAACGCTCCGATATGCTGGCCGCGGTAAGGCTTCAGGACGGCTACCCGTCCGATATGGATTTCCTCGCCGAAGTCCAGCCCCCGGCAGCAGGCAACCGCTTCGCCTGCCTCGTTTTCCACCAGCCAATGCATGGCGGTCTCGTCGTCCTGATCCTGTTCAATATGCAGGTCGACCTGTTGTTCTATGACAAAGACTTCTGTGCGGATTCTGACAATCCGGAAGAAATCCGCCTGTGTTTCAGCAAACTTGGTTTTCATGAAAGTCAAACCACTCCTTTCATTTGAATCTGATGTACAATAATGGTATCATAATAGGCGAGGTGATGGTATGAGAAGATGGCATTCTTTGTTAGAAATCATTCAATTTCCATTGAAAATGCTGTTTGTGGCAATCATCCTGACGGGGCTTGGAACCTTGATTACCAACCAGAGCTTATCGGTGTTCTGGTCGGTGAATGACCGCAATATCCTGCTGCTGGCAGATCTGTTCAAACGGACGGGCAGTTTTATTATCGTCAATTTTCCTTTCTTTGTCATGATAAAGTTTTTAGCGACGAAAAGCAATTCGTCGGTTCCGATCATGATCGGAATCACCGGCTATGTGCTGGTGCTGGTCATCACGATGCTGTTTCAGCCAGCGGGCCTGCCGACGTCGGCATCCTCGGCGATTCTGGGATTAAGCTATTCTTCCTCCCTGTTTGATCGAACCCGCTATCCGCTGCAGACAGGATTCTTTGCCTGCGCCGCGGTCGTTCTGGCATCACGGATCGCGTATTCCAAGTCGCGGACGAAGTCGATTTACGGTTTCTTCTCGTTTGTTGACCGGGATACCTGGGGTTTGATTTTAACGTTGATTTTATGTATGATCACCGGCTTCGCACTTGTCTGGCTGTGGCCGATCGTGCTCAATCTTCTCAATACGATCTTTGAGTTCATTGCTACCGATATTACCAATCCGATGAACCTGTTTGTTTACGGCGTCATGGACCGGCTGTTAGCGGATCTCAACCTGGGCGCGCTGATGCGTACCTTGTTCTGGTATGGCGAACAGGGCGGTACCTGGATTAATAATTTAGGCGTCAATTACATGGGTGACGTGGGAATCTGGACAGCGCAGATGAACAGTCTGATCACGCCCAGCGGCGTCGGCCGGCTGATCACGCCGTATTATGTTTTGAACCTGTTTGCGGTTCCGGGCATGTTGATCGGATTCTATACGATCTTTACGGATAAAATGGAGAAACGCCGGATTCGTCTGTTCTTCCTGTTGGCAATTCTGGTGTCGTTAGTCACAGGCACCCTGCTTCCGCTGGAGCTGTATCTGTTGATTTTGACCCCGTTGTTGTTCGTCTTCCATCTGGTCGTCACCGGCGCGTTGTTCGGTATCTTCCAGTCGATGAGCGTGACACTGGGCTTCAGTTATACCGGCAGCACCGTCACCGCCATGCCGGGGACCTTATTTGATTTTATGCTGTACGTGCGGAATCCCAATATGCAGAATACAATTCAGATGATTTTCCTGGTCGGTGTGATTCTGTTTGTGCTCTACTTTGCGTTCACTCGTTTCTACTTCAAATATCTGGCATTGGACTTATTCAATACCGGCGCCAGTAAGCGGCGGGTTGAAGGCTTTATCTTAGCGGTAGGCGGATTGGAAAACATCAAAATGATGCATTCCTCGCCGACGCGGTTAACGATTCAGGTTGTGGATTCCTCGCTGATCAACTTCTCACAGATTCAGCGCTTAGGGGCCAGCCGGGTGGTAGAGAGCCGTGCCGGATATTCCGTTAACTTCGGGGCCGGCAGCACGATTATTAAAAATGAGATTAATAAGCGGATAAAGGAAATGAAGCGCAGCGCATAATCAAAAATACTTGGGATTGAAACGATACGGGAGATCGGGACAATCCCTTTTTTATTTATTCAAAACAAAGAATAAGGATCTTATCATTTTATGCTAAAATAAAATCAAGGAGATAGACTGAGGAAAAGATTATCCGGCATTATCAATTGACTTGAGTATTAAAAAGCAGACTTAATCAAGATTCCTGAAGCTTATCTTTTGGATAGTTCAAAACGCAATCAAACAATAAAGTTGGAATAATCGAAGGGGAAAAAATGAAAAAATTCTTATATCGTCATGGATGGTCTTATGATCAAGTTCGTCACCTTAAAGTGGTTCCTCTTTGTTTTTTGGTATATATCTTAGTAACTTATGGTTTTACGGCAATGACCAGGAATCAATCTATAAGCCAGGAAACTCCGCTAATAATTCATCTTTCGGATTTTGGTTTTGTGGATGAAAGTGTAGAAAAAAATCATAGCTGGACTGATGGATTAGGAAATAAACGAGTTGAATGTATCCTTTTGGGAATGGATCCGGCTGCCAGTCAACATGTCAGGTTTAATATTCAAGTGGTTGATTACCAAGAAGATATAAATCCTGTGGTTGGCTATCTGCGTGAGATGGGAATAAGCGTTCCTCAAAATACGTTTCAAACGCAAGATCTTGAACACTATCTTGAAGAACTGCATGAATTAGACGCTGAACAATGGGGATCGGAATTGGCCTATTCAAGTCAGACGTTTGATGTAGAACTCACATCCTATGGCATACCGAGTAATGCAATTTATCTGCTTTCCGGGAACAGAGCTATAATATTCCGATATAATACTAAAATTGAAATAACCCAGGAACTGATTGACAGCGTGGTTTCTATCTACCAAAAATCGTTTTACTAACAAGGATTAAGTTCTTATTCATAAAGAGGAAAGAGAACGAGCTCAATTGGGCAAGCATGAGATGAATATGTAATTTTAGGTAATGAAGGATGCGGCATCATTGAGATACTGAGTTGTTTCGGGAATTTTGAAGCAGAACCGCTCAGCTGTTTGTTAAATTTTTGAGGAGCAAATCAAGGCGCATCGATAATAACCGAGTATAGATCAAGTTAACGATCAGGGGACAAAGGAAAATTATGTTGAAGAAAATCAAAGAAGAGGTTATGTCTGCTTTTGGGATAACCTATACTCAGGCTGAAATAATTAAAAGAGATTCAAGAAGAATTAATCAAACTTTCTTTGTAACTTTAATTCTATTAGGGTTGTTTGTCTATGCGTCTAATCATGATGTCCAACAAGAAGTACCGCAAATAATACACATGACAGACTTTGGCTTTGTAAATGAAACAGTGGATCGAAAGCTTTCCGAAGCGGATTCCCTGGGGAATTTAAGATACAGTCTAATTTTATCGGGCATGACTCCTGATTTAGAAAGAACGGTTGAAATTTATCTGGAAGTCATTGATTTTAATGCGGAAGAAGATCCGGTTATTAGTTACCTGAGAGAAATGGGAATAACAATTTATCCTAATCAATTTAAAGAATCGAAGCTCAGTGAATATTGCCAGAATTTGAATTTGTTGGATGCTGCACTATGGCAATCGGATTTAGCTTATTCTGCGAAAGAACTCGATTTCCTGTTTCCATCGGATCGCAGAGAACAGAATGAAATTTATTTATTATCGGGCAGGAGAATGATTGTTTTACGATTTAACAGTTCTCTGGATTTTACTGAGGAATTGATCAACAAAATAACTTCTTTTTACGATAACACGGAGATTTTCTCCAAAGAAGAACCGCGGCAGAAATCATGATGAAACACTCTGTTATATTTTTGGAGTGTATTTGTGTTAAACTTGAGTTACAGATAGAGGTTGTTTTGATTATAAGATCTTAGTTTTTTCAGCGGTTTCAAATTGTTCAATTATAAGCTTGCCGGTTATTTGTTTTTTGATCAAATGGACATTGTTCAAATAAACGTGAGTTTGAAAGGAGAACTTATGAAAAAAAGGAAAATTCTGATCCTTGTCATCGCGTTAATCCTCGGCTTCCTGATCGAATCGACTGTGCTTCGTTTTCGGAACACCATGCCTTTTCTGGGGAATATTTTAATTAAGCGTGTCTTTCTGGCATCCATCTATCCCTTCATCATAGGACTGCTTTTGTTTTACGATGGGGAAACAATAAGATTTAATAAGAAAAACAGGATTCTTGTTCTTACTTTGCTTATCATCGCTAACGTAGAACCTATCTTCTTTTGGCTGATTCCGAATTTAATCGAGGTCGAGGAAATCTACGGGGCGATCCCTGTTTATGGATGGAATCGCATTGAATATTTATCTCCGGTTTTATCCATGATCGCGGCGTACTGTGCGAGTCGGCCGAATGAAATTGAGAAATAAGACTTGTTGGAATTGTGGGATATAAAGTTAATAAGGTAAATTAAACCTGTTTCATGCGTTATATTCGGCTCGCTTTGGGGAGAAAGGAAAGTTATATGAACATCCAATTCAAGAAGGGACATCGGTTTAAAGGCAGGCGTTCATGGATAAAAAGGATTTCAATCCTGGGTTTGACTTTGTTTTTTCTTCTGAGCGGCTGTACGGAAAGCCCGCCTTCGCAAGATCAGGATAGTCAGGAATCACAGATCAATTACATCGTTACAGAATGAATTTCTCTTCTCTGCCGGAAGGAATTTACGAATATCATGAGGTCTATCGCAACCAGATCAGCGTTATCGGTTTAAAAGACTGTGAAAACTATTTTTCTTCCACCGATCTGTATTTGTTAGATTTAGAGAACGGCGAGCTGGAAAAAATAGAAGAAATCGATAAAGAGGAGGAAACGAACCGGATCTGGAACTTTGTACGATTGGACAAACAGACTTATCTCTATACGGAAGTCGTTTATCCAAGCCTGTCCGACCATGCTTTTATGCAATACAACGTCTATCGTCAAAAAGGAGAGGATCGGCAGAGAATTACCGGGGGTTTTGTTTCCAGCATCTATGAATTGCCGGAGCTGGTCGTTATGGAGGACTCCCTTGTATTTGATACAATTTCATATTCCTTCTCTCACGAAGAAGAAAACGGACAGTATGATTTTGAAATCTGGAAAGTCAACGGAGAAAATCAGGAATTGCTTTTAAGAGAAGAAGGCAATTATTCTGATTACCGTCCGGATGAAACTACCGAATATTTAAGCAGTAGCTTAAGTCTTGTGAACGAATCAGAACTCTGTTTTACAACCGCCGACGCAACGAATAGTTATCTGAATCGAATACAAAATGGCCAGTGTCTGAAGCAGAAAAGTACGAAGGACCTGATCAATGCAATTCCTTTAGGAAATCAATGGTTGGTAACAGAAGGAAAACAGGAATCGATGAACCCGGAACATTTCACAACCTATCTTCTTGATGATCAAGGTCTGAGAAACGATCTTCCTTCACCGGTTCACCTGGAAACCTATTGCGTGTTAAATCATACGATAGTCGGTTATAAAAACCAGGAGATCATTCTTATTCAAGGTCAGAATCAGGAAATTGAAATGATTCATATTCCTGAAATTAAAGACAGCTCTGTGTTTAGAAAGATTAATGATCACGCTGTCCTGATCCTCGATTTTAAAAAACAGATGATTCGAATGGACATTGAAGAAGGATCCGGGAAAGCGGAGTAACGCGTTAAGGATGATTGCTTTTCAAGATTCGCTGTGATAGAATAGGCTCGGCTTAGAAAAAGGAGGCGAAACGCAATGCTTTTTAAACAAAGAATCGTTCTTCAAAGACGAAACAGCTCCGTACAAATCAAGTTGATGAAGCATTGTGCGGAGCCGGACCGGGGAATTATTTAATTTTCCATCATCTTCATCTGTCATACGCGGATTGAGAAATTCATGGCGAATTTCTTGTTTTCATCGTAGGCAGAGGAAGCGATTTACGGATTCAGGTCACAGATGCTTTGTCTGTGGCCTTTGTTATTTTTGAAGACAGAGGCCTGGGAGAGAAACTCCGGAAAGTCTCTGTTTTTATTATGGGAAAAAGGTTTGTTTCGAGGAGAAAGACAAGATTCAGAATACAGATCAGGACTAAAATCGATCGCTTCCAGCCAGAAAAGATCACCCAGAAGAAATGGAAAGCCCAATCAATGAAGTAAAAAATACGAATCAGTTATCTCAGCTAAGCATAAGAACAGGGAAACTGAAATTTCAATAGAAAGCAGGAATAAGAATATGAGTATTTGCAACGTAGCACATTTAACCCATCAGTTTGATGAGAAAATATTATATCAGGGCGCCGAATTCGAGTTGTTTAACGGCGAACATTGCGGAATCGTCGGACCCAACGGAGCAGGAAAGAGCACGCTGATGAAAATTCTGACCGGGCAGATCAGTCCGGATCAGGGCGACATCCGGTGGCAGCCGGGAATAACGATCGGCGCTTTGAATCAACAAGCCTGGACAGATCAGGCGGAAATGACAATTTTGGAGTTCTTAAAAACCGCGTACCAGACCTTGTGGCAATGGGAAAGTCAGATGAACGAAGCCTATCTGAAAGCGGCGGTAGAAATGGAAAACAGCGAACATTGGCTTAAAAAAGCCGGACGGCTGCAGGAACAGCTGAATGCCGCCGGGTTCTATGAAGTGGAAGTCATCATTGAAAAGACAATTACCGGACTGGGATTGGATCAGATCGGACTTGATAAACCTTTGTGCCAGTTAAGCGGCGGTCAGCGGGCCAAGGTGATTCTGGCGCAGCTGTTATTAAAAAATCCTGACGTTTTACTGCTGGATGAACCGACAAACTATCTCGATCATGAACATATCGTCTGGCTGGCAGAGATGTTAAGACTGCGCACCGGCGCATTCTTGGTGATCACACACGATTTCGATTTTCTTCAACAGATCGCGGCGTCGATTCTGAATGTAGAATGGGGACATATCACGAAATATTATGGCAGCTATGACGCTTTTTTGCGTCAGAAGGAGCATCGGCAGAAAGAATACCGCCGTCAGTATGAAGCCCAGCAGGAGAAAATTAAAAAGACGGAGGAATATATCCGCCGCAATATTGCCGGGGTGAATACCCGTATCGCACAGGGCCGTCGTAAGCAATTAGAACGATTAGAGCGTCTGATGCCGCCGGATTCGCCGGTGCCGCTGCATTTTGATTTCCCAGTCGCTTCGATCGGACAGGGTATTCTGTTAGAAACATCGGAATTGAGCGTCGGTTATGAAAGACCGCTGCTGCCTGAGCTGGATCTGAAGATTCAAGCAGGTGAGAAATGGGTGGTGACGGGATTTAACGGTATCGGGAAAACGACGCTGTTGAAGACTCTGATCGGGGAATTGCCGCCGCTGCAGGGCAGTGTGTGCCGTTTTGAAACACTGCGGATCACTTATTTTTCGCAGACGCTGAGCTGGCCGGATCCTAAACAGAGCGCATTGGCCTTGTTTTCTGACTGTTATCCCCGCAAAACTTTGCAGGAGCTGCGTTTTCTTCTGGCACAATGCCGGATTTCGCATGAGCTGGCTACCCGGCCGTTAGACACGTTGAGCGGTGGAGAACAGGCGCGGGTTAAGCTGTGTCTGGCGCTGCAGCAGGAAAGTAATTTGTTGATTTTGGATGAACCAACCCAGCATCTGGATGAATGGGTCAAGAAGGCACTGAAGGAAGCCTTACAGCGGTATTCGGGCGCAATCCTGTTGGTATGCCATGAAGCGGATTTTTATGCGAACTGGGTCGAACATCAGCTGTCGCTTCGCAGTTTGGTTCGTTGATTTCAGAGCATAAAAATACCTGAAGCAAAACTTAATTCTTCTATTCAAACTGAAATGAAAAAGAAGACTAAAAGAATATTGCTTAAACAAAAAGAAAAATATCAATTTTATTGATAATATTCTTTTTAAAATGATAATTTTCTGAGAAAAGAGTATAATAAAGCTGATAAGCAAAGGAGGGATCGATGTGAAAGAATATCTGTATGTCAGAGAAGCCGCAGCGCTTTGGAATGTAACACCCCGAGCTGTAACGGCGCTCTGTAAGGAAGGTAAAATAGAAAATGCCCGGAAGGAAAACGGAGTCTGGGTAATTCCTGCGGATGCGGAAAGACCGCTGGATCATCGTGTAAAAACGGGAGCTTACCGAAAATCAAAACAAGCGGAGAGGTTGCCGCTGCCAGTGGGAATCTCAGATTATCGTTTGGCTTCTTCCCAATATTACTATGTGGATAAAACGATGATGATCAAAGATTTCATTGATGAACGTCCGATGGTATCGCTGTTCACCCGGCCCCGGCGTTTTGGGAAAACGCTGAATATGGATATGCTCAGAACCTTCTTTGAAAAGACAGAGGAAGATACTTCTGTTTACTTTAAAAATATGAAAATCTGGAAATGCGGGAATAAATATCGCGAGGTTCAGGGAAAATATCCCGTAATCTTTATGACCTTCAAAGATGTTAAGCGGAATACCTGGGAAGAAACCTATGAACATCTGATCACGTTGATCAGCGAAGAATTTCAGCGTCACAGCGACTTGCTGAACAGTGAACGCTGCAGCGATTATGATAAGGCTCTTTATCAACAAATCGTTTCTCGTCAGGCACGGGAAACGGATTATATTTCAGCGCTGAAGGTGCTTTCTTCTATGCTGTATAAGCATTATGGCGAAGCGGCGGTGATTATCATTGACGAATATGATACTCCAATCCAACAAGGCTATCTTCTCGGGTTTTATGAATCAGTTGTGTCGTTTATGCGGAATTTCTTTTCCAGCGGACTTAAGGATAACCGCAATCTTGCGTATGGTTTTCTGACGGGGATTCTGCGGGTAGCGAAGGAAAGTATTTTCAGCGGTTTGAATAATCTGGTGGTGAATTCCGTGCTGGATAAAAAGTATAGTGAATATTTTGGATTTACGCGTCAGGAAGTAGAAATGATGGCGCGTTATTATCACAGGGAAGATAAAATTCAAGAAATTTGCGAATGGTATGATGGCTATCGTTTTGGAATTACGGAAATCTTTAATCCCTGGTCGGTGATTAACTATTTTCACAATGCCTGTGAGGCAAAAGCTTATTGGGTGTCCACAAGCGGGAATGAGGTTATCGGCGAAATTCTGGCCGGCGCCAGTTCGGAAGTAGTCGATCAGCTGGCGGATCTGCTGCAGGGAAAGTCCATTTTAACCTATGTCGATTCCAGTGTGATCTATCCGCAGATCAAGGATAATCCTTCGTCAATTTACAGCTTTCTGCTAGTCTGCGGCTATTTAAAAATAACGGGTTCTGACAAGGCATTCGGATTAGGTAATTTGTGTCAGGTCGCGCTGCCCAATCGGGAAATTAAGTTTGTTTATCAAAGCGAGATTTTAAATCAATATGCCGGAATGATTCCTCAGTCTGCGGCGATTGCTATTCAGGAGGCTTTGTTTACAGGGGATGCTGAGCGGCTTCGGGATCGGCTGGAGAAGTTGTTAGAAACCTCAGTCAGCTTTTATGATACCGCGAAAGAGAGCTTTTATCACGGCTTGATGTTAGGCTTGCTTGCAACCCTGGATAATCGCTATCAGGTATTGTCGAATCGGGAATCTGGATCTGGTCGGTATGACTTATGTCTGCTTCCGAAACAAGAGAAGCTGCCTGGCATTCTGATCGAGCTGAAGGCGGTTAAAAACGGAACGAAAGACGAACTGAAAAAGCTCGCTTCCGACGCGGTTCTTCAAATTCAACAAAGGCAGTATGATGTGCAGCTGCGGGAAGCCGGCGTGAAAAAGGTGCTGCACTTTGGCGTCGCGTTCAGCGGCAAGCATGTCGAAATTGTATCAGAATGGGCATAAATCAGTGTCGTCTATAGAATAGCGGATCCTGGCATCAGACTGTAGTTCACAAAGTAAAAACAGATCGAAATTCACAGCGGCGTTTTAAGCCATCTTAGCGGGGCAGTGATCAGGAGCCTGTTTCTCAACAAGGAAATGAGTTTGGAGAGAAGGGAGATCGCTGCCAGGCCCTGTCAAACGCTCCGCTGATGACTTAACACACAAAGACACCCGGGCAGTTTCCAATCCCGGGTGTCTTTTAAGATCCGACAAGGACTCACATCGAAATCCACGTTTTCGATGAAAGTCCAGCGCCTGCGGTCTCCCTGATCAATAATAAATCTGTCTCTGAATGAATTCTTTCTGTTCGGTTCCCTGCAGCTTCTCAATGATCGCAAACGCGAAATCAATGGTGGCCGCCGCGCTGCGTCCGGTGATCAGGTTGCCGTCGGTGACGGTGTATTGATCGACGTACGTACCGCCGAAATCTTCGTTCATGCTTGTGAAGCAGGTGTACCGCTTCCCTTTCAATAAGCCCAGATGTCCCAGTATCGTCGGCGCCGCGCAGATCGCCGCAATCGGCTTATCCAGCGCTTTAAACTTCAGGATGATCTGTTTTACGTCCTCGCTGCTTTCCAATAAAGCGTAATGCGGCCCGCCCGGCAGCAGCAGGCAATCATAATTTTCAGGGTTTAAGCCGGATAATGGAAGCAGGCTGCAGATCGGCAGATCATGCTTGCCCGTCGTCTTTTCTCCGCTGATGCCATACAGATCCGCTTCCAGTCCGCTGCGCTTCAATAACGCCAGCGTGCCGATCGCTTCGATCTCCTCGTAGCCCTTGCCTAAAATCGTACAAATTCTCATAACCGCACCTCCATTTTCCTTATTATAAACCCAAAACTCCCCTGACCTGCAGAAAAAATGATGGTATAATAAGAACAGTTTTTTTAGAGGTGAAAGTATGGAACAATATACGCCGATGATGCAGCAGTATCTCGAGGTAAAAAAGAATTATCAGGACGCCCTGGTTTTTTATCGTCTGGGCGACTTTTATGAAATGTTTTTTGAGGACGCCAAGATCGCGTCCTGTGAGCTGGACCTGGTGCTGACCGGCAGAAACGCCGGAGTGAAAGACCGCGTGCCGATGTGCGGCGTGCCGTTTCACGCGGTAACGGGCTATATACAGCGTCTGGTTCAGAAAGGCTACAAGGTGGCGATTGTTGAACAGATGGAAGATCCAGCCTTAGCCAAGGGCCTGGTCAAACGCGATGTGATCAAGGTCGTGACGCCCGGCACGGTGATCGACGAACTGTTTGATGAACGCTCCAGCATTTACCTGGCGGCCGTCGTGGACTATCAGTACGGATTCGCCCTGTCGATCTGCGAAATGTCGACCGGTGAAACGACGGTAACGCATATTCCGCGCAACATTCTCCATTTGCAGCAGACGCTGCTGAAAAACAATATCCGCGAGATCGTCGTGAAGGAAGGCTTCGACGAGAAGTTTATCCGCGGCGTCCGCGATCTGTCCGCCGTGGCGATTTCCTATTGTGCCGAAGACCAGATCGGCGAGGAATACCTGCCGCTGTGCGAGGAAGTGAGCGACGGGGCGCAGCGGGAAGCCTACGGACTGATGCTCAATTACCTGATCGAAACGCAGAAGCGGATGATGCATCATCTTCAGACTGTCGAAATTGAAAATGAAAATGACGTGCTGTATATGGACTTCTCAACCCAGCAGAATCTGGAACTGGTCGTTCCGCTGCGCACGCAAAGCAAATCAGAAACACTGTGGTCATTTCTCGACCGCTGCCAGAGCGCAATGGGTTCCCGCCTGTTAAAAAAGTGGATTGAACGGCCGTTGGTGGATAAAAAGAAAATTCTGTTCCGCCAGGACCGGATTGAATATTTAATGAAAAATTATCTTGTCCGCGAGGATCTCAAGGATAAGCTGAATCAGATCTATGATATGGAACGGCTGATCGCCAGAGTAGCCTATGGTTCCGCCAATGCAATCGACTGCCAGCGTCTGCAGAAAACGCTGAGCCAGGTGCCGGAAATCCTGGCGCTGTTTCAGGACGCGCCGGTTTTTCAGGAATACCGGGACATCGACTGCTGCCTGTCGCTGACAGAGCTGCTGGACGGGGCGTTCGTTGAGAATCCGCCGGTGTCCGTCAAGGAAGGCGGGATGTTTGCGGAAGGCTTCAGCGAACAGCTGGACGAATACCGCAGCGCCCAGAAGGAAGGAAAAACCTGGATTCTTCAACAGGAGAACTACGAACGCGAGCGCACCGGAATTAAGACGCTGAAAATCGGCTACAACCGGGTGTTCGGCTATTATATCGAAGTGTCCAAGGGTGCGGCGGCGCAGGTCAAGGAAGAATACGGCTATGTCCGCAAACAGACGCTGACCAACGCCGAGCGCTACATCACCTCCGAGCTGAAGGAAAAGGAAGACGCGATCCTGCATGCGGAGGAACGTTCCATTCGTTTGGAAACCGAGCTGTTCGCCAACCTGCTGGAACAGATCCGCAGCTATCTGCCGAAGCTGCAGAAACTGGCCTTGATGCTGGCGAATATGGACGTCTATTACGCCCTGTCCTCGATCAGCGCGGATAACGGCTACGTCCGTCCCCTCTTCACAGAGGACGAGCTGAAAATTGAGGAAGGTCGCCATCCGATCCTGGAAAAGATCAGCACCAACCGCTATGTTTCCAACAGTCTGGCCATGGATAAAGAAAATCAGATCCTGATCATTACCGGGCCGAACATGGGGGGTAAAAGTACCTATATGCGGCAGGTGGCGCTGATCATCCTGATGGCGCAGATCGGCTGCTTTGTGCCGGCGAAGAAATGCGAAATGCCGATTTTCGATAAGATTTTCACCCGCATCGGCGCCAGCGACGATATCTTGTCGGGACAGTCAACCTTCATGGTGGAAATGACGGAAGCGAACAACGCGTTATCCCAGGCTACGGAGCATTCCTTAATCCTGTTTGATGAAATCGGCCGCGGCACTTCCACGTATGACGGCATGGCGCTGGCCCAGGCTATGATCGAATACATCGCCGTCTGTATCCATGCGAAGACGCTGTTCTCCACGCACTACCACGAACTGACCAGTCTGGATGAAAGTCTGCCGGTGGTGAAGAACGTGCATGTCGAGGTTCATGAGGATAACGGCCATGTCACCTTTATGTACCGTGTTAAAAAAGGCAAAGCCGACCGGTCCTACGGCATCAACGTCGCCCGCCTGGCGCAGCTGCCGGAAGCGGTGCTGGAACGGGCCGGCGATCTGTTAGCGGAATACGAATCGAAAAAACGTGTCGTCCAGCAGTCGCTGGGCATCGTCGAAATGGTCAAAGCGCCGGTCAAGGAACAGGGCGTGCTCGACAAATTGGAAATGGTCGATCCCAACCAGCTCTCGCCGATTCAGGCGCTACAGATGATCATGGACTTGCAGCAGGAGTTGAAGGAAGCGCAGAAAGCGTAACGGCAGTCCGCCAGGCCTTCCATTTCATTTCCACTACCAGAAATTAATGAATTAAAGCAGAAACGTGGAAAGTAAAATCAGAAACGAGGAAAAGCAATGAAAATATTCAGAATGCTTTGCCTGGCGTTAAGCCAGGGTTTAATTCTCGGCTTGATCGCCAGCGCGATCCGGCAGACGCTGCGCCGCCGCAACCATCCGGATTTCACCTATACGCCTAAGCAGCTGGAAGAAGGCCGCCGGCGCTGGAAGACCGGTTCGCGGATTCTGACCTATGTCACTTTTGCGATGCTGATCCTCGGCTTTATCTGGTGCCTGTATTTCCTGGTGCTGGCGCTGGTCGATCCGGCGCAGGCGGAGTATGCCAACAATCTGTCGGAAATGATTGTCGGCTTGCTGACGATCATCTCGATCGGCTTCGCGTTTTACGAGTTTCTGCGGCATGGACAATAAAAAATAAGAAAAACCGGCAGTCCGCCGGCGTATTTGAAAAGAATGACCGGTTCCCTGAATTTACCGCATCCTCTGGGAATCGGCTCGGAAGCAGTTTTACAGAATAGGAGGGTGAATCCACGATGGCAAAAATACAGCAGCTGGACGCGCATTTAACCAACATGATCGCCGCCGGGGAGGTCGTTGAACGGCCGATGGGCGTCATCAAAGAACTGGTCGAAAACGCGCTGGACGCGAAAGCGACCCGGATTGAAGTCAACATCAACCAGGGCGGCACCGAGCTGATGGAAGTGATTGACAACGGCGTCGGGATGGATCGGGAAGACGCATGTCTGTGCTTTGAACGGCATGCCACCAGTAAAATCAAGACGACGGAAGATCTGTGGGCGATTCACACACTGGGTTTCCGCGGCGAAGCGCTGCCTTCGATCGCTTCCGTTTCCAATCTGACGCTTTTGACCAACAACGGCGAAGATTCCACGCGTGTGGAAATCCGCTACGGTCAGCGCCAATCCGCGCGGCCTTACCCCTGCAACCAGGGAACACAGATTACGGTCAGCGGCCTGTTTCAGAAAACACCGGCCCGGCTGAAGCATCTCAAGTCGATTCCGTATGAAACCTCGCTGATTCTCGACGTCATCCAGAAGTTTGCGCTGAGCTATCCGGACGTCGCGTTCCGGCTTGTCCATGACGGCAAGGAAGTGTTCCGCAGCGCCGGCAACGGCAGTCTGCTGGAAGTCATGGCGATCATTTACGGCCGCGATCTGGCCCGTCAGTGCATCGAGGTAGAAGGACAGGACTTCGATTACACGGTCCGTGGTTTGATGGCGCTGCCGGCGCAGACCCGCGCCAGCCGCAATTATATGACCGTCTTCATCAACCGCCGGATGATCCGCTCCTACCGGATTCAGAAAGCGATTCTGGAAGCCTATAAGAACTATATTCCGCAGGACCGCTATCCGATTGTCGTGCTGGATATCGAGATGGACAGCCATCTGTGCGATGTGAACGTTCATCCATCCAAATGGGAAATCCGGCTTTCCAAGGAGCAACAGCTGGAATTTTTAATCCGCGATACGCTGACCCGCACCCTGCGCGAGCACATGCAGGCGCCGGAGGTGATGCGCGTGGAAACGCCGCGGGAGAAAGTGGAAATGCCGCAGTTGTTTGAAACGCCCGCGGTTATTCCTGCCAACCAGGTGCGTGAGGATTCTGTCGAAGCCAACGAATGGCGCAGACAGGCGGCCCTGATGAGCGAACAGCGCGAACGGGAACAGATCGCCGCGTCGCTTTCCCGGGAAATACCGCAGGATCCGGAAGTCACTGGAAAAGCAGAAGCATCCTCAGTCTTACCTGCGGAGCCTGAAGCTCTGATTAAAAAAACAGCGGTGGAAAACCAGGAAGGTTCGTCGCTAACAACGCCGAAGCCAACCGCAAAGATCTCATCCGCGGACAGCCTTTCCGATCAGCTGCCGGAGCCGGAACCGCTGGATCCCCGGGTTCAGCAGACGGAAGCTTCGGCCGAAGCGCTGCGCTCGGTGCCAAAACAAACCTTTCCGCAGATGCAGGTACTGGCGCAGATGCATGGCAAATACATTCTCGCTCAGGACGAACATGCGCTTTATATTGTCGATCAGCATGCCGCGCAGGAACGTGTCCATTTTGAAGAAGTCCAACAGCGCTTTCTGGATCAGGAGCCTTTAATGCAGGAGCTGCTTGTGCCGATCATTTTGGAAGGCAGCGCGTCGGTGGCGGCCCGGCTGCAGGAAATGAACGAATTGCTGGAACCGATGCACATCCATTTGGAAAACTTCGGTCAGAACAGTTTGATCTGCCGTCAGCTGCCAGCTTGGATGAGTGAAATTGACGAACAGGCGTTCTTACAGGACGTGCTGGATCTGTGGAAAGACGGCCGCGAAGTCCGTGCCGAGGATCTGCAGCGGCACCGGCTGGCAACGATCGCATGTCATCATTCGATCCGGTTCAACCGTGTATTGTCGATAGGCGAAATGCAGGAGGTGATCGAACAGCTGGCTCATTGTGAACAGCCGTATCACTGTCCGCATGGCCGTCCGACGTTCATCACCATCACGGAAAAGCAGCTGATCAAGGAGTTTCAGCGATGAAGAAAGTACTGGTGCTCGTCGGCCCGACCGCCGTCGGCAAGACGGCGTTTTCGATTGAACTGGCGAAGCGGTTTCATGGTGAGATCATCAGCGGCGATTCGATTCAGGTCTACCGTGGGCTGGATATCGGCTCGGGGAAGATTACCGAAGCAGAAAAACAGGGTGTGCCGCATTATAATATCGACACGCGGGATCCGAAAGAAAAAACAAGCGTCGCGGATTTCCAGCGGGAAGCGCGCGCAGCAATTGAAGCGATCAGTGCCCGGGGCAAGCTGCCGATGATCGTCGGCGGCACGGGTTTGTATATCAAAGCGGCATTGTATGATTATCAGTTTCAACCTGAAGACCCGCGTGCGCAAAGCTTGAGCGAAGAATTGGAACAACGCGATGAAGCTGAGCTGTATGCCTGGCTGAAACAGGTCGATCCGCAGACCGCGGATCAGATTCATCCCCACAATAAGCGCCGGATCGTCCGTGCACTGGTGATTCATGAGCTGGCGCAGACGCCGAAAAGCGAGCTGGAAAGCCGGCAGGAGCACAGAATGATTTACGACACGTTCATTTGCGGTTTGACTTGCCAACGGCAGGCGCTGGTGGAGCGGATTGAAAAGCGCGTCGACGGAATGATCGCCGACGGGCTGATCGAGGAAATCCGCGGCTTATTGCGACAGGGCGTCAGCTTTGACGACCAGTCGATGCAGGGGATCGGCTACAAGGAATGGCGCGGCTATTTTGAAGGGCGGGAAACGGTCGATCAGGCGCGGGAACAGATTTTAACGCATACCCGGCAATTTTCCCGCCGTCAGATGACCTGGTTTACCCGGCAGACGCCTATCTGCTGGGCGGCGGTCGATCAGCCGGGCGAGAAAGAACAGGTAGTGGAGGAAATCGACGACTGGCTGAAGGAGGAATGCTCGTGGAAACACCGTTACAAAGACTGGAATTGTTAGTCGGTCCGGCGGCGATCGAACGGCTGAAGCAGGCGTGCGTGCTGATCGTCGGCATCGGCGGAGTCGGCGGGTATGCCGCGGAGGCGCTGGGCCGCAGCGGGATTGGAAAATTGATTCTGGTCGACGCGGACACGGTCGCCCCCAGCAATCTTAACCGGCAGATCATCGCCACGCTGGAGACCCTGAACCAGTCGAAAACCGAAGTTATGGCCGCGCGCATCCGCAGCTTTGCCCCGGAATGTGAAGTCCAAGCAGTGAACGCGTTCTTTAACGAACAGAGCGAGAGCCTGTTCGATCAGAAGATCGACTACGTGATCGACGCGATCGACACGCTGTCAAGCAAGCTGGCGCTGATTGAAATAGCGCAGCGTCATTCTGTGCCGTGCATCAGCTCGCTGGGAATGGCAAATCGCTTTGATCCGACCCAGCTGACCGTCACGACGCTGGATAAAACCTGCAATGATCCGCTTGCCCGGGCCCTTCGCCAGATGGTGCGCAAGCGGGGATTCACCGTGAAGATTCCGGTTGTCTGGTCCAGGGAGCTGCCGCGCACGCAGAATCAGCTGGTCAATGCTGAAGGACAGACCTTGAAGCAGAAATATCCGCCGGCCAGCACGATCTTTGTGCCGGCCGCCGCCGGGCTGACCTGCGCTTCGGTGGTGTTTCAGGCGCTGATCGAGGAAAATAAAGTGTCCGAGAAGAAGGATTGAAGATTATAAAATAAGGAAAGAAACGGTGATGGGTTATGACTGATCACCGTCGTTAATTCACATGAATAAGGATGGAATGCGAACAGAATACATTCCATCCTTTTAACTTATCCGGTAAAAATTGAATGAAATCAGGATAATCCGGCTTCATCCTTTACAGAATCATTAAATTTTACGAAAGAAAGATGAAATTACTGAAATAAAAGTACTCAACACCGACAGATTTCGATATAATACCACCGTTGAGGGGGTATTTTATGAAGCAAATCAAGAAACTGGCCCGCCGGGGTATGGCGCGGACGCTGGCCCTGCTGACAGCGATCTTCTTCGGTGTCGCGGTAGTTTTCGGGCTGATTATGTTGGGCGAAGGCGTTAAGCAGGCGCTGCTTATGGCTGTGACCATGATCGTGATGTTCGGCTTTATTCTGTTAATCTTCGTGCTGATCGGCAGCGTACCGTATCTGCGCGTTGGCAAAATGGTTAAGCGTCAGTGTGAGGATCTGGGGATCGAGTTAAACGAAGAGGAAGACTTCGAGTTCGTTACCAAAGAGATTTCAATGAGTAAGAACTGGATCGTCAGCGGTCTGTATGGTTCTAATTTCGCGCTGCATCGCCGCAGTATCGACCATGTTGAGGAAACGAGCTATTATCAGAAGGGCCGCACCTATCCGATGATTCTGTTGTTCGTCGGACCGAAGAAAAAGTATAAGATTATCTGCAGCCGCAAGGGCGATTTCGAGCGGATTACGGATGCGCTGGATCAATGGTTCCCGCCAATAGATACACCGGCAGCGGCCGAAGATCAAGCGGGTGAAAAAGCCTATGATCCGGCTGAAGAAGATCGTCAGGCTCGCCGGGATCGGATTCTGCGGCAGGAACAAGGTCAGAATGGTAAGAAAACCATTGCGGCGATCTTAGGGGTTGTCGGGATGGTCGTCGTGTTCTCCGTGATTTATAATCTGCTTCCAGCCCGCACTTCGGCACCGAAAACGACGCCGAATATCGTGGGTCAGTCGTCGAAGCCAAAGTCCAAAGACCGCCAGGTTGACGCGTATATCGCAACGATTAACGACGATCAGTTCCAGCAGATCGCGCAAGGATTGATCGTGGAAACGGATGGCGATGTAGATCAATTAAGCTGGTTTGTTGCTTCAGAAGAAGAGGATCAAACATCATTTGTTATTTACAATGATACGCCTTATTTCTTCTATGGCGAAGCGGTTATTCGGGATGCGGAAGGCAAGAAATTAGGAACCGTAGAAATTCCATTGGCGAAACCGTATGATTACTGTTTGGCTATTGGCACAGTGGGACCGGGGGCTGATGGTTATGAGTATACAACCATGGAATTCTATTCTCTGAGTTATGCGGCTGCTTCTGTTCGTTATCAATACACGAATGATGGTGACGAGACTTCCAGCTGGATTGATATTCTGTTAGCGTCGGAAGACTTAAGCGAGGACAATGTGGAGGAAATCTGCATGGCGGAATATTATTCCAATGTGCTTTCGCAGATCGCGTCAGAAGAGCTGATGTTCTTTGACGAAAATGATTTGAAGTATGTGAATGACGATGAAAACGAAGGCCTGGACCGGACTTCGGCGAAATACCGCGCGGTATTGGATATTGATCGCGGCGTCATTGAGTGGTATTCTATTAACAACGGAACGGAGACCGCGTTGTCTTCGCTCACTATGAAATAAAGGAGGATTTATTATGGATCATCAGGAAGTTGTTTCGTCCTTAGGCGGCGTCAGCCTTTCTCAGCACCTCACCCATACGTTTTTATGGATGACTGCCGGGTTGGCCGTCACGGCGATTGTCGCTTTTCTTACGCTGTTCAGCGGACTGTGGATGACGATTTATTCATTTTCATTAGCGCCGCTTGTGTTGTTAGTCGCGCAGCTGGGCGTGGTTATTTTTCTGACCGGCAAGCTGGCTAAAATGCAGCCGTCCACCGCGAAGCTGTTGTTTCTCGCCTATTCGGCGCTGACGGGCATTACGTTCTCGATTCTGCCGCTGGCCTATGGCTTCGGCACGATGTTTATCGCTTTCGGCTTTACCGCGCTGATGTTTGGAAGCATGGCCGTCATTGGCATGACCACGAAGAAAGATTTAAGCGGTTTAGGCCCGATTCTGATGGCCGGTCTGATCACGATGATCGTGATCACGATTGTCGGCTGGTTCATCAATCTGGATGCCATTTCGATGGTGATGAACTATATCATGATCGGAATTTTCCTGGGCTTGACCGCCTATGACATGCAGAAGATGAGAGCGATGTACTACGCCTGCGAATCAGAACCGGCGATGCTGGATAAGATTTCCATCTATTCCGCATTGGATTTGTATCTCGACTTCATCAATATTTTCCTGTATGTTCTGCGGATCTTAGGCCGCAGTCAGAAAAACTAACTCTCAGGTTAAATGAGAAAGCTGACTTCTGCGAAGAAGCCGGCTTTTTTCAATTTGGAGCTTCGTTCAAGAACGTTTGTGGCAATGACAGTATCGGAAAAATCAAAGGGATTAAGTTTAAGCCATAAATAATTTCACTTTTTGTCTTTCTTCTGCAATAATAGAGATAGAGGAAAGACACGTTTGAATGGGAAAATGAAAATCGCGTCGCTAAAAAGGAGGAGAAAATGAAAAACGCAAGCCGAGAGGTCAGCCGCTTCTACGTCGAAGTAATGGACGACTCAAAAATGAATTCGCAAACCGCCGTTCTGACGATTACAGACAATGACTTATTGATTGAGGGGGAACAAACCTTGAGTATCCTGCGGACGCAGATCCGCAAGGTGCAGCGGTTTCTGAATGCCGGGCGGATTCAGGCGGATGCGAAATCCGGAAAACCACAGGGAAAAGAATCGGATCTGGCGCTGACTGTGACCGGCACGTCCGGCGTCGACCGGTTATTGTTTATCCGGGTGCTCAAAAACGAAGGAACACAAGCAGAAAGCTTATTTGAACAGCTCTGCCAATAACCGCGCTCGCGGTTATTTTCGTATCGCCACAGAGGCGGTTATGGTGTAAAATAAAGAAGTCTATTTTAAACGAAACGGAAGGTGGGAGGATCGTGAGGAAATGGTTTAAAGGACTGGCGGCGCTGGCGCTGGCGATCAACATGATGCCGGCCCTATCCATCAAAGCGGAAGAAGAATTAAATCTGGACGGGGAATCGGCGGTTCTGATCGACGCCGACAGCGGCGCGGTCTTGTATGAGAAAAACGCGGACGACCGCCATTATCCCGCCAGTATTACAAAAATCATGACGGTCTATCTTGCCTTAAGCCAGGGCAATCCCGATCAGATGCTGACGGCGACCGATACGGCGATTGATAATATCGACCGCAAATCCAGTCATATCTGGCTGGATTATGGCGAAGAATTAACACTGAAAGACGCCTGTTACGCCGCGGTTATGGCGAGCGCGAACGACGCGAGCAACGTTCTGGCAGAAGCGATCGGCGGCTCGCAGGAGGAATTTGCCGGGCTGATGAACGAAGCCGCGGCGGCGGCCGGGGCGAAGAACACGCATTTTGCCAACGCGCACGGCCTGCCCGATGAGGATCACTATACGACAGCCTATGATATGGCGATGATCACGCGAATGGCGATGAAGAACGCCGCATTTGCGGAGGTCTTCGGCACGGTTAAATATGAAATGCAGCCGACGAACAAACAGAAAGATGTGCGCTATTTCGCTTCCGGCAACGATATGCTGAAGAAGGGCGAGTTCTTCTATGAATATGCCACCGGCGGTAAAATCGGCTGGACGGAGGATGCCGGGTATACCATCGTGACCACGGCTTCCAAGGACGGCGTAAATCTGATCGCGGTCGTACTGAAAAACTCCAGCAAGAACGCTCGCTATACCGATACCCGGACACTGTTTGATTATGGCTTTGCGAATTACAAGCAGATTACCATTCCGGCTTCTTCGTTTGAAGAAAAGACAATTGAAATCAAGAAACGCGGCCAGCTGTGGGCGACGGCCAAGTTTAAGATGAGCTACGACTTCAAGATTCTGGCGAAGACCAACGATGATGAAAGTCAGTACACCGCCAGCGTGATCGTTGAAAATGAGAAGGATCCGGATACCGTACAGGCCTATGCCATTCTGAATAAAAACGGGGCGGAGATTGCCCGGCAGGCGATGGAAAAGGAACTGGAAGTCAACGATATCAGCTTTAAGGCGACAACCTGGCCGATCATTCAGAAGGGATTGGATCTGTTCAGCGTCGGTGTGTTCGTTCTCTTTATGGGCTTGTTTTTGATCGCGGCCCTGGGCCGGATGAATCGCCGGCGTTCATAAATCAGGGAAAGAGGAAAACCTCTTTTTCTTTTTGGAAAATTCAGGTACAATGATCATCAAAGAGAAGGATAATGGAACAGAAAGAGTAAGAGGGGACAGGAAATGCTGAAATTGTTGGTAACCGATCTGGATGGAACCTTGCTGAAAATTGGAAACGAGCTGTCCGCCGGGATTAGCGATGAAAACCGCGAAGCGCTGACTGGGTTTGTCAGAGAAGGCGGGCATGTGGCGATTGCCAGCTCGCGGGGCCCAGACGCCCAGACGATGATCAGCGGCTTATTGGGAGTACCGGTCGCGGCGATCGGCATGAACGGATTTATTGTCTTAGATGAAGAGGGGGAGAAAATCAGCGAGCATTGGATGGACTTCGCCGACTTTGCCGAGCTGGTTGAATTCATTCAGAAACATCAGATCAACGGATCGCTGATCACCCGCGGCGACGATAACGGCGCTTACGGCTATGGCGGAGAGGAAACCTATCCGCAGCGCTTAACGCCCGGCAGTCCGGCAATCCGCCAGAACTGGCGTTTGGAATTCGCCGATTTCGCTTACCGGTCAGGGCGCTGCTCAAAAATCAGTTTGTTTGTGGAGCCTGGCCAGCACAGCGAAGCTTCACGGCTCTTGCACGCACAGTTTGACGGCCGGTTTGAGATCGCGGCCTCCGATGTAGATATGCTGGACGTAAGTCCGGTGGGAATCAATAAAGGCAGCGGTATTCTGGAACTGGCGCAGGCGCTGGGCCTGAACAAGGATGAAATCGCGGTAGTCGGCGATAATGAAAACGATTTGTCAATGTTCAGGGTCATCCCGGCAAGCTATTGCATCGATCATGCGGCGCCCACTATTCAGGCCGCGGCTTCCCACAGCGTCGCAACGGTGGCGCAGGCTTTGGCTTTAGCCCGGGAAATAAAGGGATAAAGCTTGAGCTTGTCTGAAAAAAGCAAATATAAAAAAATCTGGGGTTCCAGATTTTTTTTGTCGGTCAGCGGATGAAATTTGTCGCGGTCTTGGGTTCCTTATCCGACATCGGCAGCTGAGCCTTCCCCAGGTCCAGGCACTTCAGAAGATAGCTCATGTTGCGGGCCAGCGTCCGCATTGTCTGCAAGCCTTCCTGATCCTGCAGGACTTCTTCCGGCGTGTTGCCGTGCACGCTGTTCCAATATTGGGAACTGACGATGGGCATCGACGAAATCGTAAAGTATTTATTCAGCTGGTCGAACGTGGCGCTCGCGCCGCCGCGCCGGCAGCTGACGACGGCGGCTCCCAGCTTGTACCGTTTGTCAAACGCTGCGGCATAGAACAGGCGGTCGAGAAACGCAGTAAACGTTCCATTGGCGGAAGCGTAATAGACAGGCGATCCCAGGATCAGCGCATCGGCATTTTCCCATTTTTCCAAAACCAGATTTACGGAATCCGTGGTGAAGACACAGCGTCCTAATTTCCGGCATTGGCCGCAGGCAATGCAGCCCCGGACCGCTTCCTGTCCCACCTGAATCAATTCGCAGCTGATCCCTTCTTGGCGGAAGATCTTCTCCATTTCATGCAATGCCGTATAGGTGCAGCCCTTTGCATGCGGACTGCCGTTCAACATTAAAACTTTCATACCGATCACGCCCCTTTTCTGCTTTCATTATATCGCGTTCTCAACGCAAAATGAAAAAAACCGGCGCTCTCCTGCAATGAAGAACGTCGGATTCCAGACTGATTACTGATAGGCGATGGCGGCCCACATCTTGCCGGAGTAGCCAATCGCGATTTTTGTCGAGCTGCTACTCAGGATGATCGAACGATGGCCTGAAGAATTCATCCACCAGTTGAATTTGTCCTGAACGGTGCTGCCGGCATACGTCAGAATTTCCAGCGGATGACTGTAAGAAACTCCGTATTCGTCAAACGCCGTTTTATAATGGGAACCATCCGGGCGTTTGTGGGAAACATAACCAGCCGCTTCCGAGGCACGGACACCGATCGCCGCCTGCGCGCTTTCATCTCCCAGGGACAGCGGATCCAATCCGGCGTCAGCCCGGGCGTTGTTAATCAGATTCAACATCGATGTAATCGCGTCGCCCGCGACCACGCCGCTGGACTTCGGTTTCGGTTTTTCTTTGACCTGAACGCCCAGCGTGGCGGAACCCACGTTGCCGGAAGCGTCAGCGATCGAGAAGTAAACTTCATATTCGCCGCTTTGAGAAGCGTCGACATAGTTTTCAACCCACAGCTGCTGGATATCTAATGATTCCAGACTGTTGTCAGAAACAGATTTCACCCAATCGAGCGGATTCCATTCCTCTTCGTATTCAAGACGGATGTGCGGATACTTTAATTCAATGACCGGAGCGGTTGTATCCTGAATGTCCAGGGTCACTTCGCGCGACAAGGTTGTCTGCAGCAGACTGTTCTGCGCAGCGTTGTTGTTCAGCGTCAAATGAACCATGACGTCCTGTTGTCCAATTTTGCTCAAGTCTAACTGATCGATTTTAATTTCGGCATTCGTCAGATCAGCGGCCGGGGCCATCAATGTCGTTTCTTCGGCCGGGACACTGACAGCGGCTTCCTGAAATAACGCTGTTTTAATTTTATCAGCGGCATTCAGGTCGTTAATTTCCAGACGGATCGTTGGCTTGACGTCTGCTTCGGATTCACCCTCGGCTCGGATCGGAGAAGTGATCGCCGCAGTGGTAAAGCATGTAAGCAAGGTAACGATCGTTAATGAACTGGAAAGAGCTTTATGTTTTTGAGTCATAATTTCCTCCTTCGGTTCACGACCATGATTATTGTATAATGAAATAATTTCGATGGCAAATTGAATAAGGAAATTTTCACAGAATTCACATGAAATTCCCACATTTGGAGGCCTTTTTGTTAAAAATGGGAGAAAATTCCTTGGTTTTTCTTTCTTAGAAATTCATAAAAATTTAAGAATTCCGTAGACACTTCTTCAAAAATGACTAAAAAAACACTGCTTTTTTGAGTTGTTGAACAGACAAAATGACGTTTTTGTCAGGTTTCTCTTTTTGGTTTTCTGCGTGGGGAGAGATCTAAATAGGTAAAATTATTCTATTTATTAATCTTCAATTTTCCCAATGACACCGCTTGCATTATCAAGATGAAAAAGGAGATATTGGGACTCGAAAATTCAGGGCAATTCTGTCTGTGCCGCAAAAATCAGAAGTGCCGAGATGGAAATTGTTCGCAGGACACATGCTAAAAAACAAGCCTGGATCGTCATCATGACGTCCAGACTTGTAAAGGGGATGGGTAGGTTGGAATGCGCGCGGGTTATTTTCCCCGCTTCAGCTCAGCCAGATTTTTGGAACGGGCATAGCGTTTTAAGGATTCATAGTTGGCGGCCAGCTGTTTTTCATACGCCGAAGTCGCTTGCGGCTGGTAAAACCGTTTAGTCCGGATCGCGTCGGGCAGGTATTGGATTTTGTGCCACAAGTCCGGACGGTCGTACGGATATTTGTCTTCTTCCTTCATCCCGACCGGGGTGAAGCGCAGATAAGCCGGTACCGGCGGATCGCTGGCTTCCGCTTCCGCCATCGCGGCCTGGATCGCCAGTTCGCCGGACTTGGATTTCGGCGACAGCGCCAGATCGATCACCGCGACGCCCAGAGGAATCATGCCTTCCGGGAAGCCTACGCGCTTGGCAGCGTCGATCGCCGAGATGGTGCGTGCTACCGCGGCCGGATTGCCCAGCCCGATATCCTCGTAGGCAATCACCAGAAGCCGCCGTTCGATGGAATCCATGTCGCCGGCCTGAATCAGACGAGCCAGATAATATAAGGAAGCGTCCACATCGCTGCCGCGGATTGCTTTCTGAAACGCGCTGACGGCGTCGTAATGTCCGTCGCCGTCCTTGTCGATTCCCCGTACCGGGCGCTGGACATACTGCTGTACCAGCTCCGTACTGATGACCGGTTCATCGCTGGCGATCGCGCACAGCTCGAGGACGTTCAAGGCATAGCGGATATCTCCGCCGCAGTAGCCGGCGATCAGCTCAGCCGCTTTGGGATCCAGCTGAACCTGGCCGTTTAAGCCTTTTTCACTGGCGGCCGCGCGGTTAAGCGCCGCAATAATATCCGCGGTTTCCAAGGGCTTGATCGCGAACAGATGACACCGGGAACGGATTGCCGGATTGATCGCCATCGTCGGATTGGAGGTTGTCGCACCGATCAGGATGATTCGTCCGTTTTCCACATGCGGCAGAAGCAAATCCTGTTTATCCTTATTTAAACGATGAACTTCGTCGATGATCAGGACGAGTCCATCGTAAAATTTAGCTTCCTCAAAGATGGTGTCGAGTTCCTTTTTATTCCCGGTCACGGCGTTGAACAGGCGATAAGGCAGATGCAGCTCGTTGGCCAGCACCGAGGCCAGCGTCGTTTTGCCCGTCCCCGGCGGCCCGTAAAAGATCATGGAAAACAACCGGCCCTGCTCGATGCAACGCCGGATCACCTGTCCCGGACCGATGAGATGCTGCTGCCCGATCACCTCGTCTAAGGTTTCCGGCCGCATCCGAAAGGCTAATGGTTGTTTCATGCGATCAACTCCTTCGTCTTATTTTACCATCTGGAAAGGAAATAGGAAATGATTCTTCAGCGCTGCGGGAGTGACTTTCGCTTTCCTCCTCCAAGAAGACGCGGGGCAGGACGTCCGGCAGCCGCAGCCGCTTCGCTTCACCAACGCCTTGTTGGATCAGATAGTCCAGCGACGAATCAAGCAGACGTTGGAAGCTGTGATAAACGGCATGCGCAAATTCACTGATTTGTCCCTGTTCCATGGCCGTCAAAACTTGTTCAAGATCCGAATGGTAAGCGGGGGACAGCCCGGCGGCCGGCAGCTTGCGGGCATGATAGAGGTAGGGACCGCCGGCATAGAGAAATTGGAAAATCTGATTCACAATGACGCTCATCGAGGAGGAGGTTTGCGCTGCGGCCAGCCAATCGATCAATTCGCCCAGCGGATTCGGGGATTGCCGGATGCGGGCCGCGGTGATTTTCCGCTGTTGAAAATCCAGTTGTTTTCCAGCGCTCGCCGCCGCTGGAAAACTGATCAGGCAGAGCAGCTGCAGGGCGCACAGATACGTTAAGGAATTCCGCTTGCTGGCGGGACTGGCCAAGGGATTGAAACAGTTAAGATCCGGATCGCAGATCTGCGATCCCTTGCCATTGAGCGTGCGGATGAACTGAAGCTGCCGCAGATAGCGCAGCGCCCGGCGCAGGGTATCCACCGAGACACCATACTGTTCAGCCATCGTTTTTTCCGCGGGCAGAAAGGAATTCGGGGGCAGCTCACCGGAGAGAATCGCCTGAATGAGCGAGCGGGCGATCTGCCGGCTTTTTGAATTCTGATTCAATTCCGGCCCGGTTTGCCATTGAAAAATCCCGGCAGGTTCCATCGGCAGATCAAAATGGCCGGACAATTGCTGCATATAGGCTTCCACATGGCTCTGAGTTCGGTCGATCATACGCCGGATCCGGCTCAGAATCGCCAGCGGAGCCTGACTTTGAAGACCCTGAAGCAAGGTGGAAAAGTCACGGCTCTGCGGATGACGCGCCATGGTTTCATAGGGGTGTTCATATCCGGGGATCACGGGCAGCAGGCATGCCTGTTCCAGGTTTTGATAGAGATCGTCAAACAGAGGATTGCCGGAATAATTCAATAGCCCATGAAACAGCTGAGCTGACAGAATCCAGGAATGATCGCCTTTAAACCGGATCATCTTCTTATTCAGCCGGTAAAACTGATCGAAATCCGCCTCCTTCATCAATCGTCCGCTTTGCCAGAGTAAGATCGGAAGCAAACTTCGGAGGGTCTGATAGGCATCCTGAACGACGCCGCGCTGAATCAACGTAGCGCGGATCAAGGTTTCTTCCGGCTGCGGCGGTCCGGTTAAAATCACAGCCCGGCGGCGTGAGCAACATGCAAGATAGCCATCCTGTTCCAACAAAGCCAGAGCTTCCCGCACTGTGCGCACGCTGACCTTATAAACCTGGCTTAAATCGTTAATCGACATCAGCCGCTGTCCCGGCTGCAGCCGGCCGGTCTGGATCTCCTGACGCAGGGTCTGCGCCAGCTGCCCGGGCTTGGTTGAATTAGAAAACATGGCGATCACCTCTGATAAGAATTATAGCACATTTCAAGAAACCTATAGGCTAATGTGCATAGATTTGATCTTGTTGTAAAATTCGCGGTACTATACAATGAAAAAAGAAAGGGTTGAACCATGAACAAGAAGCGGAATTTGGATCATTATGAGCGCGGCTTCAATGCCGCCGAAAAATGGGAAATCGTCCTTCAGCTTATTATTTTCATCACGGCGTTGTTTGTCGTCATGACGCTCACTCAGCGGCTGCGGCTGGCCATTGACCGCAAAACGCAGAGCTACGTGACCGACGTCGCGCTGCAGAACGCTTACCGGATTGAAGAAAAACTGCAGGTGCTGCAGCAGGATCTGGAACTGGTCAAAGCGCATGTGAATGATGAACTTCCCTCACATCAGCCGATTTTTCTGCAGGAAACCGCTGCATTGTTAGGCTTTGATTCACTGGTCATTCACGCCAACGACAGCGAAACCGGCGTCATTGTCCGGGAAAATCAACAGATCGACGTGACGGTGGCGTTGGATGAACGACGGCAGCTGACGGGATCCATATCGCAGCAGCGCATGCAGCGGATGATTCAGTCCCAAAGCTTCGGCGGCCAGGGTTTATCCTGTATTTCCGACGCCGAAGGCCGGGTGATCATTTCGCCCACGTCGCTGGAGCCGTTTTTGAAGCTCGATGAAATCTTTGTGGAAAAGCGCGACGCGCAGGTGGTTGCCGATATTGAACAGATGCAGGCGCGGATGCGCAGCGGCGAACGCGGCGTACTGCAGTTTGTCGCCCGCGATCAAACGGAGCTGGTGCTCTCGTATATCCCGATTCACAACGGACAATGGGTGCTGCTGACCCTGGTGCCGGCGGCACTGATGTCGCGCGAGGTCGATTTGTATGCTTTCTGGAATTACATCGTACTGGCCCTGTTGTTAATTTTCTGCGGTCTGATTTTGATGCTCAGCCTGTACCGCAACTGGAAACATCGCCGGCGGTTAGGCGAGATCGCATTTATGGATCCTTTGACCCGGGCGCCGAACGATTCCGGATTCTGGCTGTTATGTCGCCGGCAGCTGGATATGCCGGGCTTGAGTCCGTCGTCGATTGTTTTTATCAACCTCAAACATTTTAAATTGATCAACGAAAATTACCGCAGTGAAACCGGCGATATCGTGTTGAAAATTTTTATGGAATGCCTGCGTCAAACCTGTGGTCAAGGTGAACTGGCCGCACGCATTGAGGCTGATCACTTCGCACTGCTGGTTCGTGGTCAGGCGTATGACGGTTTGCTTGCGCGGCTGCAGCGGCTGCAGGGTCAGGTTAAGCAGGCTTTGGCGGCTCAGCAGATTGATTTTACCCTGGCCTTCAACGCCGGTTTCTATGCGATTTATTCAGTGTCGCAAGACGTTCAGGTGATGCTTGGCCGCGCAAAAACGGCTTGTTGGAGTGCTGAAAAGCAGGAGCTTCTGCTTTGCCAGTATGATCAGCGTCTGATCGATACGCTGAATCAGGAACATGCGATGACCGCAGCGCTGCCGGGAGCGCTGCGCGACGGTCAGTTCATGATCGTTCTGCAGCCGAAGGTGGATCCGGCCGGCGGCCGGGTCGCAGGCGCGGAAGCGCTGGTGCGCTGGAAGCATCCGGAAAAAGGGATGATCCCGCCGGGACAGTTTATTCCCATCCTTGAAAACAGCGGTCAGATCGTGCAGCTGGACGAGTTTGTGTTTGAACAAGTCTGCGCACTCTTAAAGCGCTGGCAGGAAGACGGGATCGCACCGCTGCCGATTTCCGTCAATTTGTCCCGGCATCATTTTAAAAACCGGAATTTCCTTGGGCGGCTGCGGTCGATTGCGGAACATTATGGGGTCGATCCCGGTTGGATTGAGCTGGAAATTACGGAATCGATCTTCTTTGACGAGTCCTCTATCGAACGGGTAAAAACGATTGTGCATCAGATTCATCAGAGCGGATTTACGTGTTCGCTGGATGATTTCGGTTCCGGCTATTCTTCGTTGGGCCTGTTGAAAGAGTTTGAGATCGATGCGATTAAGCTTGACCGGATCTTTTTCCCGGCGACGTTGGATCCGCGCAGTCAGGTCGTGATCGAGGGGATCGTCGCACTGGCGAAAAATCTGAAACTGACAATCGTTGCGGAAGGGGTGGAGTCGGGCGAACAAGCTGATTTTCTGCGCCGGATCGGCTGCGATCTGATCCAGGGCTATTACTATTCGCCGCCGTTAACACTCCCGGCGTTTGCCGAGCTGCGCCGCAAGCGGAATCAGAAATTTGAATCTTGATGAAAGTCTTCCCGCCGGCTGGGGAGACCTTTTCTATCTGAACGGAATCCGGAAATTCCCGCTCTTGCGGCCGGTCGGTTTTCCGTTATAATTAAAGAGAAGAAAACAAAAAGAAATCAGGCGATTTCTTGACCAGGGAGGAAGTCAGGCTATGCGAGTAGTTTTACAGCGGGTAACGGAAGCATCCGTCACGATCGACGGACAGCTCTTTAATGAAATTCAACAAGGGTATCTTTTACTGGTGGGGATCGTTGACGGCGACGATCAGGAGATCGTTGGAAAAATGGCCGCGAAAGTCCATGATCTGCGGATTTTCGAGGATGAAAATGGTAAAATGAACTTATCCATCGAACAAATCGGCGGGCAGGTGCTGTCGATTTCCCAGTTTACGCTGTATGCCAATTGTAAAAAAGGGCGGCGTCCGAGCTTCGATCAGGCAGCCCGGCCGGAGATTGCCAGTCCGTTGTACGACGCCTTCAACGACGCGCTGCGTCAGACGGGATTGGTCGTCAAACCGGGAATTTTTGGGGCTGAGATGAAAGTCCGGCTGCTTAACGACGGGCCGGTGACGTTGATTCTGGACAGTAACGAATTATTTTAAGCGAATAGTTTGCCCGGATTTTGGGCTTGATTTAAAAAGACGCAGGAAACAGACGGTCAGTCTGATGAAGGAGGGAAACCATGGCACAGGTGATTTATGGTTCAGAGGTATCAAAGGACATTCGCAGCGAACTGAGCGAACAGATCGCGGCGCTGCGCGCGTCCGGCCGGCGGATGCCGAAGCTGGCGGTGATCCTGGTTGGAGAGAATCCGGCTTCGCTTTCGTATGTCACAGGGAAGGAAAAAGCCTGCACGCAGGTCGGTATGGAATCGGAGCTGATCAAGCTGCCGGCCTCGACTTCGCAGGAAGAACTGATGGCAGTCGTCCGGCGGCTGAACGCGGATCCGAACGTCGACGGGATTTTGTGCCAGCTGCCGCTGCCGGACGGGCTGGACAGCGCGCAGGTGATCCGCGAAATCCGGCCGGATAAGGACGTCGACGGCTTCCATCCGATCAACGTCGGCAAGCTGCACTTAAAAGAAGACGGCTTTGTGCCGTGTACGCCGCTGGGATGTATGGAGCTGCTTCACCGGATGGGAATCAATCCGGCAGGCAAACGCGCAGTTGTCCTGGGCCGGAGCAATCTGGTCGGCGCACCGGTCGCAAGGTTGTTGTTAAACGAGAACGCGACTGTTACGATCTGCCATTCCAAGACGGAAAATCTGCCGCAGGTGTGCGCGGAAGCGGATATCCTGATCGCCGCGGTCGGCCGGGCTAAAATGGTCACGGCGGATTACGTGAAGGAAGGTGCGGCGGTGATCGACGTGGGCATCAACCGCAGCGCGGAAGGCAAGCTGGTCGGCGATGTGGACTTCGCGTCGGTCGAGCCGAAGGCTGGTTTCATCACACCGGTTCCGAAAGGCGTCGGACCGATGACGATCACGATGCTGCTGAAAAACACGCTGAAGGCTTATCGCCAACATGAAGGGGAATAACCAATGATTACCGATTATGATTTAAACGACATTGTGGAAATGAAAAAAGAACATCCCTGCCACAAGTCAAAATACTGGAAAATTATCCGCATGGGCGCCGACATCAAGATTAAATGTCTGGGCTGCGGCGCGGCGATCATGTTTCCCCGCTCGGAATTTGAGCGGAAATGCAAAAAACTGATTGAGAAAGCGGATAAGTCCGAGAAATAAAACATAGGAAAGGGTCAGCTGAAGAAAAAATCTCCGCTGACTCTTTTTTAGGCAGAGCAGAGGAAAAACGCCATCCGTTAAAAACGAAATTTTCGAGAAGTCCGGTCCTTTTGACACAAGAAATATAAGGAAAAGATAAATAAACTTTGATTAAAGAACAGAACTGCTGTTCGTTACATAAAACGTGCATATCATTACATAAGGATAAAAAAAGCAGCCGCATTATAATATAATTTTATAAATGAATTCATCATAGGAGGGGAATACGATGAGCGATTTAAAATGTGAGAACTGCGGTTTTGCGATCGATGAGGAAACGGTTTTCTGTCCTAATTGCGGGGCTAAGATTGATAAACAGAAATCGACGAAATCAACGGTAAATATCAATAATAAGGAATTGAACGACAGTATCAGACTGTTAAAAGGGGCAGTGACAGAAGCCGTGAACAATGTCAATGAATCAGCGCAGAAAAAAATAATCCAAATTACTACCGGTAGTTATGCGAAAAGTCCTGAACTTGTGCTAAGTGAAGATGAAGTCGTGATTAAAACTTATCACTGTGCGGCGATTAAATGGCAGTTCTGCAATGGTTATTTAACGGTAACGAATAAACGTGTAATCTTTAACGGTGTCAGCAGCAAAAGCCGAATTGAAAAAGAAGTAACCTTGGAATCCATTTCTGGTATTGATACGTATTATGGCATGAACGTCAGCATTACAAAACTGATATTCGGAATTATTTTATCTTTCTTTGGTTTATCCACAATGGATGATAATGGTGCCAAGCTGATTGGACTGATCTTTTTGATGCTCGGAATTTTATTGATTTATCTGGCGATAAAAAGAACCTATATTTTAGCTTTGTATTCTTCTAAAGCAAGTTTGTCGCCAATCAACATCGGCGCAGGACCGGCAAGTACATTAGGAAATGGTGCAATAATGTCCTTGCAGGCAAATCCGACATCGGAAACCGATGCGATGATGAAAGAGGTCGGAGCCTTGATTCTCGACGTTCAAACATTGGGAGATTATGCAATCGAAAAATGGAAGAAATAAAGTGGTGAAATGAAAGTCGTCGAAAATCTTAGATCGATGAATCTAGGGGTAAGAAGGTGGGACAGAATTGAGGCAAGTTAATGCTTATTTAGCATTGAATTATGAAGTCGGTGATTATAAATATCTGTTTGCATCGGTAAGACAGGAAAACGAAAAATATGGGACTCGAGCGATCTACAATAAGAAATACTTAGATCCGGCTACTATGCTTTATACTCAGTCATTAAAGCATGATAATCGGCTGGTTGTCGATATGCCGCTTGCAATGGCCGGACAGAGTAGTTCGTCATTAGGCTGGAAGCGTGACAGCGTTTACTATAAAAATGAACTTCTTCAGCAATGTCCCGAAGCATTTTCAGAAATAAATAAAACTCAGCCGGGCATGGTTGCCGATGAACAATTCGTTCAGGTTTTTCCACAGTATAAAGATTTTTTAGGGCAAAAATTAGTTCATCACCACATTGGAGAAGGACGGCAGGCTGTTTATATCCCTGAATCACTCCACGTCGGCCCCGTTGGAATTCATAACGCGGAAAAAGAAGCGGGTATCTTTGAAGCGGCCAAGCTGGAAAGTGATTTTTGTAAAGGGCTTTATAAAAGCGATCCTGACATTACCAACGAACAGCTTGATAAACGATTTTCAGACTATGTAAAGGAAAATCAGATTAAAGTTGGTATGCAGGAAAATCACTCGAACTTAATGTCAAATGAGATATGGGAGAAAGGACAAAGATTAAAAGAAACCTGGAATAAAATGGATAGAAATGATGATATTAAAAAATTACAGGAATTAAAAGTGCAGCTATCGAACAATCCAATCCTGGGAGAAACTGATAATGTTGAGCAAATCTTAGCTCGTGGATTGGGAAAAAGCACCTATACAAAGCCGGTGGAAGATCAATCCAACAATGAAGATGCGGAGTATCTGGACTCTCTCATGCATTCGATTGAAAACTATCCGAAAGATAAACAGCAGGAATTTTTGAATAACTACTGGGGAAACTATGATTCTGACCTGTCAGCCAGAGAGAATTTTCAGCGGATGTTTCAGAGACAGACACAGGGTGTTCAAAATTCTGAACCGGATTTAGAGAATCCGTCTGAAATGCAGAACTTATCCGGCCCTGAAGAATTAGAGAATACGGATGAAACGATGGATTCCCTGGCAGAGGATACAGGTGAAGAAGAAGCATCTTCAGAATCTAAAGAATTGGATAACGACGAGGATGAAACAATGGATTCTCTGGCAGAGGATACAGGTGAAGAAGAAGCATCCTCAGAATCTGAAGAATTGGATAACGACGAGGATGAAACGATGGATTCCCTGGCAGAGGATACAGGTGAAGAAGAAGCATCCTCAGAATCTGAAGAATTGGATAACGACGAGGATGAAACGATGGATTCTCTGGCAGAGGATACAGGTGAAGAAGAAGCATCTTCAGAATCTGAAGAATTGGATAACGACGAGGATGAAACGATGGATTCCTTGATTGAGGATGAAAGTCTGGGATCATCTATGGATGAAGTTGGTGAAAGTGAAGATCTTTCTGAAGGCTTTGATGAAGGAATGAGCATGGATTAAAAAAGTTTTGAACGAGGAGGGAATAACTTGAAGAAGTCAGTGTGTTTTGAGGGGATGCAACTGCAGGATCAAGTAACGATCACAAGTCCTAATCCGCAGTTCGTATTGAATGGCCTGCAGAATAATCAAAAAACTATGATTCCGATAGATGAGAACCTGCTGAGCAAGCATATGCTTTTGCTTGGAGGAATCGGAACGGGCAAAAGTAATTTGTTCTACCATTTAATCCGCGGACTTCGCTATTCAATGAAAGAAAACGATATCATGATCATTTTTGACGCCAAAGGTGATTATTTCGAAAAGTTCTATAAAGAAGGCGATATTGTTATCAGCAATGACGCTCATTCCAATGTCGCTTGGAACATCTTTGAAGAAGTAATGGTAGATGAACGCTGGGAAGAAAACATTATGGAAATAACGCGGTTTCTCTTTGCAGAAAAAAGTCAGAAAACAAATCAGATTTTCTTTCCCAACGCAGCCCGCGATTTGTTGACGGCGCTAATGCTACACTTGACCCGAAGTGAGAAATATAAAGGTCACAGAAATAACCGATCATTAAGAAATTATATAAATTCTTTTTCGATAAAAGGAATGAAGGCTGTGCTGAAGCAGCACAAAGACTTGACGGGGATGACAAGCTATATAGAGAATCCGGATTCCGGTCAGGCCATGGGTGTCGTTTCAGAACTCCAGCAGACAATCCGTGAAATTTTAATCGGAAATTTTAAGGAAAAAGGTGATTTTTCCATTCGCAAACAATTAAGAAAAGGCGAAAAAAAAGTAATTTTTATTGAATTTGATCTAGGCATTGGAAAAACCTTATCCCCGATCTATTCTCTGCTTATTGATTTAGCGATTAAGGAAGCCTTGTGCCGGAAAGAAAAAACCGGCAGTATATATTTTGTTCTGGATGAGTTCAGACTGTTGGCGCCGTTAATGCACATGGATAACGGGGTTAACTTTGGAAGAAGCCTGGGAGCGAAGTTTCTGATCGGAGCACAAAACATCGAGCAGGTTTTTGATGTTTATGGAGAAAAAGCGGCGTTAAGTATTTTATCCGGCTTTTCGACAACGATCGCTTTCCGTTTAAACGATTTTGAATCAAGAAATTATATCAAAAACCGAATTGGTCAAAACACGAAAATGATTACATATATGTCAAAAGTTCAAACGAAGGGCATCGTTGAAAATGTCAAAGAAGGGAATGTCGTCGAGGATTGGAATTTGCTCAGATTAAATATCGGCGAGGCTGTTGTTCAATCGCTATCGTCCGATCCGTTTATTTTCTATTTTAATGAATTCGTTATGAAGGGGGCTTAAACTATGATTTGTCCACATTGCGGCAAGGAAAATGGAAATAATAATTATTGCAAATACTGTGGTCACGCGATGACCGTTGCAGCTAATCTTGAACCAGAAGAAAATACAAAAAGTTCTACAAAAAAAGCAGCCGTTATGGCTGTTGGCTTGTTTGTGGTGGTGTTGGGGCTGATGTTGGCGATGAATCTGAACAGCTCTTTAAATAAGAGTAGTTCATATTCTGGCAATCAATCCTGGAAAAATGAAGTGAAAGATCCGGTTGTGAATACGCCGGTTAAGAGTGATGAAGAAATTTTTGCGGATGTCGCATCGACCTTCCGATATTATTATCAGAGTTATATTAATGCGTCCAATGAAAAAAACAGCGACTGGATCGATCACTGTACAGAAGCGCTGAGGCAAAAACAAGCTGAGCGAATCTATAACAACAACGCTGACTATATTTTTGAAAATACGGCTATCTGGTTGGATATGGATAGTTATTCCGTATATTTTTCAGGAAAGTATGGCTATGCGGACTTCTATGTTTCCGTGGAAAACGACGCCTGGAATCGGTATACCAACGAATATGTTTTTAATAATCCGGCGCTGTCTGTAGAGGCTGAATATGACGGCTATTCCTGGGTCATTACCAATGTGGATTCTATTGACAGAAGCTGGCTGGGGAGCGACTATCGGAATATCACGAACTATTAACAAAATCAGTTTGAAGTATGCGAGGAAAAACAAGAATGGATGAGAAAGACTGAGGACTTGGAGAAATTGACCTTCCGCCTTCAGTCTTTCTTGTTTTATGCGGCAGGCTGGTAAGCTGTTGTTGCTTTTCATCGAAAAAGCAAAAATAATGATAATTCGATTTGGAAAACTCACTATGAAATTGGATTCTAAGCTATATCTCGATCTTTTTTTGAGTTTATTTCGTTATGTTAAGTCGTGTATAAGATTTGTATGATTGCGCTGCCATTTGTTCTATTCTTGGTATTTCAAGCAGGGAAACCATAATGTTGACAAAGTTGAGACAGATTTTCGGCGAATAGTTACAAGATATTTACTTGTATCTTGTGTTGCATCTTGAGAAACGAACTGAAAAAAGGTAAACTAATAAAGGATTTCCGCGGCCAGCTTTGCTTTAGAAGCCGCGTGAGTGAAAGGATGAAAAATTATGTCATTAACCGCAGGTATCGTCGGACTGCCGAACGTCGGCAAGTCGACCCTGTTTAACGCCATCACCCAGAGTCAGGTCGAGGCGGCGAACTATCCGTTCGCAACAATTCAGCCGAATGTCGGCGTCGTTGAGGTGCCGGATGAGCGCATCGACAACATTGCGGCTTTGTTCAACCCGAAGAAAATTATCCGCACCACATTTGAATTTACAGACATCGCCGGGCTGGTCAAGGGCGCGTCCAAGGGCGAGGGGCTGGGCAACCAGTTCTTAAGCCACATCCGTCAGGTCGACGCGGTGTGCCATGTCGTGCGCTGCTTTGACAACCCGGATATCACCCATGTCGAAGGCTCGGTCGATCCGATCCGCGACATCGAGATCATCAATCTGGAGCTGGCCCTGGCCGACTTGCAGACGGTGGAAAACCGGCTTACCAAGGTTGAACGCAAAGCGCAGGCTAAAGATAAAGAAGCCGCCGCGGAGTATGCAGTGTTAAGCAAGCTGGTTGAAGCGCTGCGCGAAGGCAAAGCTGCCCGCAGTGTTGAATTGACCAAGGAAGAAGCGTTAACGGCGAAAAGCTATCAGCTGTTGACGGCCAAGCCGATGATCTACGTTGCCAACATGTCCGAAGACGAGATTGCCGATCCGGAAAATAACGCTTATTACAAACTGGTTAAAGCCTATGCCGAAGCGGAAAACAACGATGTCATCGCGATCTGCGTGCAGATTGAGGAAGAACTGTCGTCGTTGGAGAAAGAGGAAAAACTGGCGTTCTTAGAAGAACTGGGGATTCCGGAATCCGGTCTGGACCGGGTGATTAAGTCTGCTTATCATTTATTAGGCCTGAAGACATACTTCACCGCCGGCGAACCGGAAGTCCGCGCCTGGACCTTCCGCGAGGGCATGACTGCGCCGGAATGCGCCGGAATTATTCATACCGATTTCCAGCGCGGTTTTATCCGTGCGGAAACATACAGCTACGAAGATCTGATGACGTATAAGAGCGAAACTGCTTTAAAAGAAGCCGGCAAGCTGCGGCTGGAAGGCAAGGAATACATCGTGCAGGACGGCGACGTCATGCATTTCCGTTTCAACATCTGATCGGACTGCGAAAGTTTGGCCGCTGAAGCTAACGAACATCCTGGTTGATTCCAGGATTTTTTTATGGGTGTTGATCTGCGGTCATGAGCTGTTCTGTTAGGAAAATTATGGAAAGCATCGCAACGATATGCCGAGATTGTTCAATCCCGGCGGTTTTTGCCCGGCACACAACGGGTTATTCCTTGTCATGCGGCAAGGGTCTATGGTAAAATTAACTTGACAGGTTGGTACATAAAAAATGAATCCACAAACAGCGCAGAAAAAAACCAAAATTGCGATCATAGGAATTTGCCTGTGCTTTTTATTGGGCAGTCTGGGCTATGTTCATTATATGCGCACCCGGAGCGAGCAGGACAGTGTTCAATATCTGAACAACGCCGCGACGCAGCTGCAGAACACGCTGATCAAGCAGATCGACGGTGATTTTCAAACCCTGGAAGCGCTGGCGATCGTGATCGGCGAAACGGGGATTGACGACGCCGACAGGATGATCGACATTCTGGAAACCATTAATAATCAGAATCAGTTCGTTCGGATGGGGTATGCCGATCTGAGCGGCAACGCGGATCTGGTCGATATCCGCAGCAACCACCATTTGAAAAAACAGGTAAGTCAGGATCCTTTTTTTCAGCAGACGCTGGCGGAAGGCCGCAGTCTGTCGGATCCGCAGCTGGATGAGGAAGAAGAATGGGTCGGCAGTTACGGCATGTTGATCAAAAACAATGCCGGCGAGCCGATCGGGGTTTTGATTGCGGAGAATCTGATCGACGTATATCGTGCCATTCTTGACGCTCCGCTGCTCAACGGCGAGGGATACAGTCTGCTTGTGGATGAAACCGGCGCCGTCCTGATGCGTCCGCATCGTGAGCTGCCGGCGGAGAAGCAGACGCTGACGGAGCTGGGGCAATTTACGGAAAAAACGCTGGATACGCTGCAGAACTGGCTGGCTAACGGGCATTCCGGAAGTTTGCGTTATCGCTCTTTGGCCGGGGAACAAGCCATCGCGCAGCTAATCCCGCTGGGGATGAACCGCTGGTATCTGTTCAGCGCGGTGCCGACGGCGGCGCTGCATAAAAATTATGCGCAAACGTCGCTGGGCATGACGATCATCATCACCCTGGCTGCGTTGATCTTTTTAATGTTGATGAACTGGCAGAGCCGCAGCATGCAGGCGAACCAGCGCGCGCTGGAAACGTTGGCGTATCAGGATCCGCTGACGGGAGACCGCAATTTTGCTTCGTTCCAGAAAGAGGTGCCGGCACTGATCAAAAGCGGCTGCACGGTCTGGTACTGCGATATCAAAAAATTTAAATATTTCAACGATTTGTTCGGCTATGAACAGGGCGACGCCCTGCTGCGCGATTTCTCCACTGTCGTGAAAGCGTCGCTGAAGGATGACGAGCTGTTCTGCCGGGTGTCCGGCGATAATTTTGCCGGTTTGCGTCAAACCGCGGACCCTCAGCGACTGGCGGGCTGGTTCAATCAGCTGCTGGCACAGCTTGATCAACAGATGAACGAGCACTCGGCGCTTGTCCATCTGGAGCTGTGCATGGGCTTTTTCCCGGTCAGGGAAGAAGAATTGAACCTGTCGGTCAACGAAATGGTCAACCGCGCCAACATTGCCCATCGTTCCGTCAAAGACCAGCCAGGCGATCAGTTCGCGTTCTTTACGCCGCAGCTCAGGGCGCAGACGCTGCGGGAATCCGAGCTGGAAGCCCAGGCGAAAAAAGCACTGGCGCGCGGAGAATTTGAAGTGTACGTGCAGGGCAAGGTCAATATTCAGCAGAACTGCCGGATTGTCGGCGGCGAATGTCTGGCCCGCTGGATTCATCCGGAAAAAGGCTTGATTCCGCCCGATCAGTTCATTCCGCTGTTTGAGCATAACGGCATGATCACCCAGCTTGACCGGCTGATGTTTGAAAAGGCCTGCGCGTGGCTGCACGATTATCTGGAAGCAGGACGCCCGCCGATCAACCTGGCGGTCAACGTATCGCGGCTGGATTTGTTCCAGGACGATTTCCTCGACTGGTATACGGCAGTGAAGCGGCGTTATGCGATTCCTGACGGTCTGCTGGAACTGGAATTCACCGAAAGCGTCATGTTGAAAGATGACCAGATCTTTCTGCAGATCGTGGAAGAACTGCGGAAGCGGGGATTTATTTGTTCGCTCGATGATTTCGGCAGCGGTTATTCCTCACTGAACATCTTGAAAAATCTGCCGATTCAGGTGCTGAAGCTCGACATTCTGTTTTTCCGCAAATCCGTGGATATCGCCCGCGAACGCATTATTATCCGCAATATTCTGACAATGGCGCACGAGCTGCAGATGAAAACGATAGCGGAAGGCGTGGAAACGGCGGAGCAGGTGGAATTTCTGAAGGCTGCCGGCTGCGATATCGTGCAGGGCTACGTCTATTTCAAACCCATGCCGCTGGCGGATTTCGATCAGGTGCTGCAGGCGGAACTCGATCAGCCGCAGGGCTGCCGGGAACGGGCCGCGGCAGTCTGACACCGACGATGAATAACGTAAAAACCCACTCTTAAGGTGGGTTTCATTTTGTCTTCGCCGGGAAATACTCCAGGTATCGCGGGTCGCTTGTTGATGTCAGCGTTTATTCCGGATTCAATCGCATGCCGTTGGAGCTTAACAGCCTTTGCCGGTAGACGGAAGGGGAACATCCGGCATATTTATGGAAGCAGGCTGAAAAGTAATCAGCGTTCGCAAAGCCCAGCTGCTGAGCGATCACCTTGATCGGGAAATCTGGATTGCTTAAGTATTCCTGCGCTAAATGCAGGCGGTATTCCAAAATGAAGTTTTGCGGCGATTGCGAGGTGTGTTCTTTGAACAGCTTATACAGATAGATTTCACTGATGTTCAAACTGTCCGCCACTTCTTTGACGGTCAAATGATCGCCGATGTGCTGATAGACATAGCTGACGGCCCGGCTGATCAGATAGCGGGTCGAGGAAAGGGTGACCGGCTGCAAATCTCGCACGGCTTCCCCTTGCTGAGCCATCCGCACCATTTTGATCAGCAGCGAACAAAACAGATTTTGAACGATCAGACTGGAACCCAGCTGCGGCTGCGAGGCTTCGTCGAAGATTCGCTCAAATAAATAGCGGAGGATCTGCCGATCGTTATCGCGCACCTGATAGAAGGGAAACCACTCCAGTAACCGCATCATAAATTCATCCCGCATTGTCAGATTGCTGACATCAAAGTTGATAAAATAGGTTTCCACTTCTTCTTCCGGATTGGCTTGCGTCAGAATTCCCCGCGGGGGAATCATCACAGCATGGCCGGCATGGACGGGAAACGCCTGATCGTCGATCAGGAACAAGGCTTCGCCGCGCACGACGTAATTAATGCGGAATAAATGAACATAAGACTGCGGATTTTCCTCTGCCTTGGCTAGAATGCGGCCGACACGGAAGGCTTTCAGCCGGTAATGATATAATCGCTGCCCCAAGGAATCAGGTTGAATTGAATATTGAAAAAGCTCGTTCTGCATACCGTTCACTTCCTTGAATTCAGTATAACAGAATTCAAGGAAAAGCGTGTGACGATCACTTCGGACAAAAAGAATTATGATCTTTTACACCCTGAAAATAGTAAGGAACGCAAAGGATGCAGGAAACTCATAAGGAGAAGGAATTTGCGTCATTTCCGCTTAACGATATTTCCTTTGTCAAGAAGAACTATGATCCAGAGGATTAACCAGGAAATCCAAGCGGATGATGTTCAACGAGCCGCAAACAACTGCGATCCAACAGAATACCTTACCTAGGAAGACTTTGAGAATACCTGATTTTAGACGGATTTCAGAGGCCGCCGGCAGTTTTTATCGGAGCTGTTTTTCTCTTCTCTCCTTCCTCCCCGACGGGTAAAATTACGAACCCTGAGCGCGATAAAATTTATAAAAAACGCTTGAAATAACTCAAGAATGGAATATACTATGGGTGTAGGGACGCTTGAGAAAGCGATACCCGTCAGACACTATCTCTTATTTGAGAAGTGGTGGACAGATAAGCGCTGGGCTTCTGGGTGAGATGACGCAGCGCTTTTTCTTCTGAGTTCTATAATTTTTAAGATGCAGTCCAGGCTGGTTGTCAAGAGCTGGGCAACCGCCAGAATGTCCCTTATCGTTAAAGAAGACAAAAGTTCCATGAAAAATTTCATAGAAAGCCCCTCCTTTCCAGAGCTGAGAAAACAAGCTCGAAAAACAAATGAATCAAAAGGTGATCCATCCAGGACGGGCAACCGCCTTATCAAAGACCCTACATCTTTAATATTGCGCAAAATTCAAAAAAGCCCCTGTGAAAATTAAAAAAGTTAACATTACTTTTATGTTTTAGTAAAACTTCGCAAAGGCAATTCTTCCCGGCTGCGGACAACATAAACTTTGATTCTTGATGCTGGGCCGGGATCCCAATATTCTTGATGATTGTAATTCTTAACTCGAAAAGGGATGGGCGGCGGACAATGAAAGAAGAAATGAAGATTCTATGAAAATCTTTGAAAAGGGATTTCAAGGCGGGCAAAATATGGTAAAATAGAGATACATAAAAGGAGGCCTTGATTATGAAACTGATCTTAGCCATTGTATCGAATGATGATAGTTCCAGTGTTTCTTCTGCTTTAACCAAAGCCAATTTCCAGGTGACCCGGCTGGCGACGACCGGCGGATTCCTGCGGGCAGGCAATACAACGATGATCGTCGGTACAGATGATGACAAGGTGGATCAGGCGATCGAAATTATCGGCAATGAAAGCAAGCGCAGAACGGAAATCGTACCGTCCACCGCTTCTTACGATATTGGGCGTTACGCCTCATTCCCGGTTGAAGTTCAGGTCGGAGGGGCAACAATCTTCGTGCTGGACGTCGAAAAATTCCTGAAACTGTAATCCAAGGTCAAAAACGGGAGCGCTGAACTTCCGTTTTTTTGTTGACTTCCGCATGAAGAGATCGCCGACAGAAGTCCGGAATTCTATCGGGGTTTTTGAAATCAAGGTTTAAAAATAAAGAAAGTGATCCATCCTGAAATCAGGAGGACAGATCAGAATGAAAAAATGTATGGTGATGTACGTTTCATCAACCGGAAATACGGAACAGATGGCCGCGGCAATTGCGGAACAAGCGCGAAAAGAAGGTGCGGAAGTGGTGCTGTGTCCGGCATCCGCGCTGCCGAAGGCGGAGCTGCCGACGATCACGCACTGGGCGCTGGGCTGCTCGGCGCATGGCGTTGAGGAACTGGACGGCGGCGAGTTTTTACCGGCCTTGGAACAGATTGAACCGTATTTACGGGGAAAACCGGTCTTGTTGTTCGGCTCATACGGCTGGGGTGCAGGAGCGTACATGAAGCCGTGGGAAGAACGGACACGTTTGACGGGCGGCCTGCTGTGCGGCGAAGGCTTTGTATTTGAGGGCGCCCCGGCGGAAGCGGCAATTGAAGAAGGAAAGCAACGGGCGAAGATCCTGCTGGCGCAGTAAATCTTCGCTTTTCTTATGGTGTCGGCCTGCGTTATTTTGTGATACACTGAAAGCATGGACGGAGGGGAAAGCCATGCGCACGTTGACGAAGGAACAAGTGCTGCGCTGTCAGCGCCACGCTCATCATTTAGATAAGAAACTGCCGCGAAAACAAAGACTGGAAGCCGTTTCCGCCTGTGGGCTTGTCAACAGTCCGCCCGGCAGCTGGGAGCTGGCGATGGCGGTCCGGGTTGCGGCCCTGACCCGGGATGATCTGCGGAGTGATTTGATCGAAACGAAAAGCCTGATGCAGACATGGAGTCTGCGCGGTGCGCCGACGATCTTTCCCACCGCGGAAGCCGGTACGTTTTTAAACGCGCTGGCGGCTCAGCCGGACGAAGTGCCGATTTATGCTCAGCCGTTGTCCTATACCGCTCAGGCGTTAGCGGCTCATCGCCATGAACTGCTGGAAGCGCTGCGTCAGGCCTGCGCCGTGCTGGAGCACAAGACCATTGTCGGGAAAGCTCAGCTTGACCATGATTTAGCGGAAGCGATGAAGCCGTTTTTACCCAAGACGGTCCGCGACCATGCCGACGAACCGTCGCTGGTGGCGGAAAATCAAACGCTGCTGGAAGCGGCCGTATCCTATTTACTTCGTCAGTGCGCGCTGGAAGGCCGCGTGATGATGGGGGAACGGCAGGGAAATCAGCCTGCGTTTACCAGCCCTGCGGTCTGGTTTGATCACCCGCTGGATAGGTCAGCGCCGCCGCGGCAAATTGTGGAGAAATTTCTGCATTGTTACGGGCCGGCGACGGTTCAGGATTTTGCCCGTTGGAGCGGATGCGGTCTGCCTCAGGCTAAACGGCTATGGGCTTTGACCGAAGCGGATCGGGTGGAAATCGAAGTGGAAGGAAAGCGCGGATGGATGCTGGAAGCCGATCTGCCCTTGCTGGAAAGTCTGCCGCCGGAAAGTCCGTCAATTCAGCTGCTCGGCCCACACGATCCATTCCTCGATCTGCCTCAGCGCGGCTGGATTCTGCCGGATAAATCAGCGCAGAAGAAGGTCTGGCGAACGGTCGGCAGTCCCGGCGTAGTGATCCGGGACACACAGATTATTGGCTTCTGGAATGCCCGTGTTCAGCGGGAGAAGACGGCGGTCCAGTTCACGCTGTTTGAAACTCTGGACGAGGAAAAACGGTTCCAGGTTCAAACGGAAATGGCCCAGCTTCAGACCTTCCTCGGCCGGTCTCTGGGAACCTGCCGGTTCGTGGAGTAAGGCGAACGAACAGAGATTCAGCGCCGTTGGATTTGCCGCGCTGAAAAAAGGCGAAGGACTCTCATTTGACAGCCGGAATGACAGAAATGATCACAAAAATAAGAAACGAAGGGGGGAATTTCTATGAAAATCAGAACGACGGAAGAACGCGATCTGCCTGCGGTAATGGAAATCCTGCATCAGGCACAGGCGTATTTCAAAGCGCAGGGCATCGATCAATGGCAGGACGGCTATCCCGACGAGGCAACGATCCGTCAGGATATCCAGAACGGCACAGCCTATCTTGTCGAACTGGATGGCATCGTGGCCGCCTGCGCGACAATTGCTTTTACGCCGGATGAAAACTATACGACGATGGTCAGCGGCCAATGGCTGACCGACAGACCCTACGCCGTGATCCATCGGATCGCCGTCGATGACAAACTCAAAGGCCGGGGGATCGCCGGCTGGATTCTGGAACAGGCGGAACACTTGTGCAGACAGCGCGGGGTTGAAAGCCTGAAAATCGACACGCATCAGGATAACACCTCGATGCGGCGGCTGTTGGAAAAACAGAATTATCACTATTGCGGCGTGATCCAGCTGCATCGCGACCTGAGTCTAAGGGTTGCTTATGAAAAGAGGTTAGATAAAAAATGAGCACAAATCAATGGGAATTACTTCAAAAAATCGGGTTTGTAAGAGTCAGCGGCAGCGCGGAGGAGAAACAGGCGGCGGAGATTCTGCGTGAGGAAGTGGAAGCCCGCGGGGAAAAAGCCCGGCTGGAAATGTTTGAGGTCGCCGGCCAGGTCATCAAGAAGGTCAGCTGCGCTACCGAGAAAACCAGCTATCCGGTCACGGCTTACGGCAATTGCGGAGAAACCGATGAAACCGGCCTGACCGCGCCGTTCTATTATATGGAAGTTCCGGGGCCGGTCAGTCTCCAGCAGGCCAGCGGCAAGATCGTACTGGTCAACGGCTATCTGAATTATAAGCTGTATCAATCGCTGATCGACAGCGGTGCGGTGGGGTTCATCACCTATAACGGCGAAGCGCGCGACAGCGAGGAAACGACCGATATCGCTCATCGTGAGCTGCGGGAAAAGCTGGCGGAACTGGGAAAACTGCCGGGGGTCAACATGACGATTCACGACGCGATGCGGCTGGTTCAGGAAAACCCGAAGATGATCACGCTTGTCGTTCAGCAGGAAGCGGCCAACGCCGTTTCACAAAATGTCATCGCGGAAATCCAGGGCTTAACCCGGCCGGAGGATGTGATCGTGCTGACGGCGCATTATGATTCGGTCGAATACAGCACCGGCGTGTACGACAACGGGGCAGGCAGCGTGATTCTGATGGAGCTGCTTCAGCACTACCATGACCATCATCCTAACCGCACGCTGCGCTTTATCTGGTGCGGCAGTGAGGAACGCGGGCTGTTAGGCTCGCATGCTTATGTCGACACCCATGAGGAAGATTTAAAAGCGATCCGCTTCAATCTGAACGTCGACGTGGCCGGCGCAATTCTGGGTCATGACAGCGCCTGGTGCTTAGGCCCGCAGTCGTTGGAAGCGATGGTGCAAACCTATGCCGCCCACAACGGTATCCAGCTGGAAGTCAAAAGCGACGTATATTCCAGCGACGAAGTGCCGTTTTCCGATCAGGGCATCCCGTCGGTCAGCTTCATGCGTTTCGGCGAGCGGGGTGCGAATTATATCCACAACCGTCACGACGTCCTGCGCTATCTCAGCCCTGAAAGTCTGGAAAAAACGACAAAGCTGGTGCTGAACTTTCTGGATCAGCTCGATCAAAGCGCCGTCTTCCCAATTGAACGGACGATTCCGGAGGATCAGAAAAAGAAGATCGACGCTTATTTGAACAAGACGCAGGAAAAGAAATAAACATCCAGAGCGGCTGCCGCAAAGCGCCGCTTTTTGAAAGCTGAAATTGCCGCGCAGTCATCCCGCTCATCAGACAAAAAGCCGTTCAAGTTTACGCAATTCCTGCCGTGCGGCTGCCGGTTTATGGTAAAATAAAGAAAATGAAGGGGACGGGAAGCGCGATGAAGTTCAGCATCCGGCATAAAATCATTTTCTTTTTTTCGCTGGCCAGCCTGCTGGTCTTTTCCGCGTTGGGCGCGTATATCGGCTTTGCGGTCCGGCCCCGGACGATGACGCAGACCCGCTTCGCGATCAGTCAGATGGTCGAATCGAAGGCCAATGAAGTCAGCATGTGGGTGAAGCGCATGGCGGTGGAATACCGCACGATCGCCGCAATTCCGGCGTTCAGTTCAATGGATGTGCGCGAGATTACGCCGCTGATCGACCGTTTCACAGAGCTTTACAAGAAGAATGGGGAAACGATGGAAACCTTCTCTTATATCGGGAAAAATGGCTTCTGCTGGATCAATTCCAGCGCCGTGGAAAATCTGATGGATCACACCGACTACCAACAAGCCTATCAGAATGACCGTGAATTTATTCTGTCGCTGCCGGTGACCAATCCTGAACACCGGCAGGTGATGTTGTTTTACTATCCGATCTTAGGCAGCACGGGGATCAAGGAAGCGCTGATCTGCGCGGCGATCCCGACGGTGCGCTTAAAGGAAATCGTCAATCCGGTCCAGATTTACGAAGGCCGCAGCTGGGTCATGACGCGCAATAAAGACCTGATCACGACCGACGAGGAATACTTTGTTGAAAATGTTCTCTCCCGCCCTACGCTGGATGAGCTTGATATGCGCTCGATCACCAGCTCCGACCAGTTCCGTGTTCGCGATGCCCAGGGAAAACAGGCGACGCTGTTTGTTTCACCCGTGACGGAATACGATGACTGGGTGTTCTGTACGTTGGTGCAGGATTCAGTGATCGGCCGCTCCACCCATCAGATTTTAATCGGCGTGCTGATTCTGTTCTGTGTGCTGTTGTTGATCAACATCGTGATGGGGGCTTCGCTGGTACAGTGGGTGCTCAAGCCGATCCGTGCTTTGCAGGGACGGATGAAAAAGGTCGAGGAAGGCACGCTGGACGCCTACTACACGCTGCCCGGTACCCATGATGAAATCGACTCGCTGGGCCAATCCTACAACGCGATGCTCGACGAGATCATCTCGCTGATTGACAAGATCTATCAGGAACAGGCGGAAAAACGCCAGGCTGAGCTGAAGGTGCTGCAGGCCCAGATCAAGCCGCATTTCCTCTACAACACGCTGGATAATCTCAAATGGATGGCGAAGGCTCAGGGCGCTGACGAGGTGGCCAAAGCGATCACCTCGCTGTCAACCTATTTCCGGATCTTTTTAAGCAACGGTCAGGAAAAGATTACGCTGGCTCAGGAATTTAGACATACCGAGGCTTATTTGACGATGCAGAAAATCCGCTACGGTCAGAAGCTGAATTCCACGCTGGAGCTGGCGGAGGATGCACGCGATTTGCCAATGCTGAAAATTCTGATTCAGCCGCTGGTGGAAAATGCGATCAATCATGGCTTAAAACCCAAGGAGAACGGCGGAACGATTCAGGTCAGCGCCCGCTTGATCGGGGATCGGCTGGAAATTCAGGTGCGGGACGACGGCGTGGGGATGGATGAGGCCACGCTGGCGGCGCTGCGCGAAGCGCTGCAGAAAGAACAGATGGAAGGGCATTACGGGCTGCAGAATGTCTTGCGCCGCTGCCGGATTGAATACGGCGAAAAAGCTTGTCTGAGCATCGACAGCACGCTGGGCGTCGGCACCTGTGTGACGCTGACGCTGCCCGTTGGCGGAAAGGAGGAATCGGTATGATCCGCGCCTTGGTCGGGGACGACGAAGAAAATATCCGCAACGGTTTAATCCGTCAGATCGAATCGCTGGATCTGGGGATCCAGGTGGTCGCCGCCGCGGAAAATGGCCGCCAGGTCATGGAATACTATGAGAAGATGACGCCGGATCTGTTAATTCTGGATATCAACATGCCGCTGATGAGCGGACTGGAGTGCATCGAACAGATCCGCGCTCAGGATCCCGACTGTGTGATTCTGATCCTTTCCGGCTACGATCATTTCAGCTATGCCCAGAAAGCGATCCAGCATCATGTTGATTTCTATTTGTTGAAGCCGGTGGAGGATGAGGAACTGGAGGACGCGCTGCGCCAGTCCGCGGTCCGTTTCCAGCAGCGCATGGAACAACGCAAGCTGATCCGCCAGGCAAAGGAAGCCGAGCCGGAACCGGCGTCCCTGATCCGTTATTTATATGAACACTTTACCGATCCGGATCTTAACGCCGAGAAGCTGCAGGAACAATTTTCGATCAGCCATTCGACACTGTTCAAACTCGTGAAAACCGCCACGGGCAAGACGCTGGTCGAATTGATCACCGACCTGCGGATGGAGCTGGCGCAGAAGCTGTTGGCACAGAAGGAACTGCCGGTCAAGGAAATCGCAGGACGCTGCGGGTACAGCGATCAGTTTTATTTCTCCCGGATTTTTAAGAAGCAAACCGGCCTTTCACCTAAAGAATACCGTGCTGAGGTCTTGAAGGGAGAGCCGGAATGAAGCGGATCATAGCCGCGCTGGCCTTGTGCTTAGCGTTGTCCGGCTGTGTTCCGTCCTCCTCCGCGAATAAACAGACGGATGAACAGGGCCGGGTCAGCGGGACGTTTACCGGTACGGGGCAGGGAAAGCAGGGCGAGATCAAGGTCGACGTGATGATCGACCACAACCAGATCCAGCACATTGAGATTCTCTCGCATAACGAAATTCCGGGTTTCGATACGGCCATGGTGCAGATGAGCGACGAAATCCTGTCGAAGAACTCGCTTCAGGTTGAGGCCGTCAGCGGCGCAACCTATACATCGAAAGGCTTTCTGGAAGCCGTACAGGACGCGCTCGATCAGGCCGGGATCCGCGAGGATCAGCTGGGCTGGAGCGATGAGGAAAACGAGGAACAGGAAATTGAATGCGACGTGCTGATCGTCGGCGGCGGGGGCGCGGGATTTGCGGCAGCGATTGAAGCCCTGACGCAAAGCGACGATGAAGTTACTATTGTGGAAAAAATGTCCTTTGGCGGCGGCAATACGCGGATGTCGGGCGGGGAATTCGCCGCGCCGGGCAACTGGGTGCAGCTTCAGGAGGGCATCGACAACGACAGTCCCGAATTGTTTTATGAGGATTTAATGAAGGGTGGAAAAAATCTCGGCAATCCGGAGCTGGTGCGGATTCTGGCGGACAACGCCTTAAGCAACGCCGAGTGGCTGCGCGATACCGTCGGCGTGCAGTACCGCGATCATCAGTCGTGGTATGGCGGGCATACCGTGGCGCGCACGCTGTGGCCGGTTGGCGATGGTCCGCAGTATGTGGAAACCTTGATCCGCAAGGCGGAATCGTTAGGCGTAAATGTGGAGTACAACACTCGCGCTGAGCGTTTCCTGCAGGATGAAACAGGCCGGGTGATCGGTGTGGAAGCCACCCGCGGCGGCCGTCCGCTGCGCTTTTATGCGCGCAAAGGCGTTATCCTGACGACCGGCGGCTTCGGCGCGAACGTGGAAATGCGGATGCAGTATGACACACATTGGAACAAGCTTGACGCGAGCATTCCGACGACCAACTCCCCGGCGATCACCGGGGACGGGCTGCGGATGGCGGAAGCGATCGGTGCGAATCTGGTGGGAATGGAATACATTCAGCTCTATCCGGTTAACAATCCGGCTACCGGCAATTATTATTTTCTCGATTACGCCCGCCTGACCGCCAACGCGCTGTTAGTCAATAAGGAAGGATTGCGGTTTGTTGATGAGAAAGAAACGCGCGATAATCTATCGGAGGCCGCGCTGAATCAAACCGGCGCGATGATCTACGAGCTGATCGAACAGTCGGTTGTCGACGAGATGCAGCTGGACGAAACGATTGAAGCGGAGGTGCAGCGCTGTTATGATCAGGGCGTACTGGCGATGGGAACACTGGACGAATGCGCGGCGTTCTTCGACATTCCGGTTAAGACGCTGAAAGCAACGGTGGATCGCTATAATCAGTATGCCGAAGCCGGTCGGGATCCGGATTTCGGCCGGACCGATCAGCTCCAGCCGTTAGGCGAAGGTCCGTATATGATGTTCTCCGCCGTCGTGTCTGTGCATCATACGATGGGCGGCGTGCAGATTGATCCGGATGCCCGCGTGATCGATACCGAAGGTCACCCGATCCCGGGCCTGTATGCGGCAGGGGAAGTGACGGGCGGGATTCATGGCGCGAACCGTTTAGGCTCCTGTTCGATTCCCGATACCGTGACATTCGGCCGGATCGCCGCGCGCAGCGCGCTGGCAATGAAATAGATCGTTAGCATTGAAAATCAACCTGCCTTTCCGATACAATAAAGACATTGATTTCAATGAAGAACACAGGAGGAAAGCCATGATATTTGTATGTTATCCGAAATGCAGCACATGTATGAAAGCAAAGAAACATCTGAATCAGCTGGGATTGGCGTTTGAAGAACGGGATATTTCCCGGGAAAATCCGACCGCGGAAGAACTGGAACGGTGGATCGCGCTCAGCGGTCTGCCGGTAAAGAAATTCTTCAATACGTCCGGCCGGCTGTATCAGTCGCTGCAGCTGAAGGAAAAACTGCCAACGATGAGCGAGCGTGAGATGATCACGCTGTTGGCCAGCGACGGGATGCTTGTCAAACGTCCGCTGTTAATTAAGGAAAATCAGGTGCTGGTCGGCTATTGGGCCGAGGCCTATGCCGCGTTAGTATGAAGATTCTGTTATCGCCGGCCAAAACCTTCCGCAAACAGCCGCTGCCGGATGTGCCTGCCGGACAAACCCCGCAGTACATGGAAACGACGGAACAGCTTCGCACGGAGCTGAAAAAACTGACTGTCGATCAATGGCAGACGCAGTTTAAGCTTTCGGAAAAGGCAGCACTGGAAAACAGAGCGCGGATGAATCAGCCGCAGCCGGCGATGGCCGCGCTGGCAGCCTTCCATGGGGAAGCCTTCCGCAATTTCCAGGCGGAAACCTTGAGCGCGGAGGACTGGCGCTATTGCGAGGAACACCTGCGGATTCTGTCCGCGTATTACGGTTTGTTAAGACCGCTGGATTTTATTCAGCCGTACCGGCTGGATCCGTTGGATAAAGCCGGTGCGCTGACGCCGTTAAACCTATGGAAACCGATTTTAAGGCAGGCGTTAGACGGCGGGGAGATCCTGATCCTGGCGTCGCAGGAGTATGCCCGGATGGTCGACGTTTCCGACACGGTGACCGTGCAGTTTGTGAAGAACGGCCGCAAGTCGCCGTCGATGGAAGCGAAGAAGCTGCGCGGCAGAATGGCGCGTCAAATTGTGGATCGGCGAATCATAAAGCGCGCGGACGTGCGTTCGCTGGACGTGGAGGGCTATCGTTACCAACCGGAGCTTTCCACCGCGGAAGTCTGGGTGTTTGAGGAAGGGGAACAGAAATGAAAAACAAAGGGGTTCAGTTTATTTTATTGTCCGCGTTTTTCTTTGCGGTCATGAATTTGTTCGTCAAATTATCCGGCGACCTGCCGTCGGTCCAGAAAAGCTTTTTCCGCAATCTGGTGGCGGCCGGCGTTGCGGCGGTAATCTTGATCCGCAGTCATCAGGGATTCGGTTTCCAGAAAAAGAATCTGCCGCTGCTGATCCTGCGTTCGACGCTTGGTACGATTGGCATTCTGTGCAATTTCTACGCGGTTGATCATCTGGTGATGTCCGACGCGTCGATGTTAAGCAAGCTCTCGCCGTTTTTCGTGATCATCTTCTCGGCGCTGTTCCTGAAGGAAAAAGCGGATAACGTACAGAAGCTGAGCGTTGTGGCGGCGTTTATCGGCAGTCTGTTTATCATTAAACCCGGCTTGCGGATCGAACAGATCGTGCCGTCGCTGGTCGGTTTTGCGGGAGCGATGGCGGCCGGCAGCGCCTATACCTGTGTGCGCGGTTTAAGTCAGCGCGGCGAGCGCGGACCGCTGATCGTCTTCTTCTTTTCCGCTTTTTCCTGTCTGGTGACGCTGCCTTATCTGTTATTCAGCTTTGCGCCGATGACGTTGCTTCAGCTGATTTCGCTGTTGTTAGCGGGCGTGGCCGCGGCCTGTGCGCAGTTCAGCGTGACGGCGGCGTACAGTTACGCTCCGGCCAAGGAAATTTCGGTGTTCGATTATTCCCAGGTCGTCTTCTCGGCGATCCTGGGCTGGATTGTCTTTGGTCAGATCCCGGACGCGCTGTCGTTTGTCGGCTACGCGCTGATCATTGCCGTTGCGGTGCTGTTGTACCGGCATAATCAGAAGGTCGGCGGATGATCAAAGAAGGTTCGCTTTATCCCGTGTATGTCAGTTCTTTTCCGCCATGGCTGCGTCCGTGGACGGCAATCCCCGCAATGCAGCGGCTGAAAGAAATCGGCATGAACTGCGGTCTGGAATATACCCGGTATCCGATCTATCGCCATCTGACAAAACCCTATTCCCGATATGAACACAGCGTCGGAACTGCGTTGATCGTCTGGCATTTCACGCAGGATCAGGCTCAGACGATTGCGGCGCTGCTTCACGATCTCAGCACGCCGGTGTTCGCGCATGTGATCGACTTCCTCAATGAGGATCATCTGACGCAGGAATCGACGGAAGGGCCGACGCGCCTGTTGATCGAGCAGTCGCCGGAATTACGGCAGTTGTTAAAGGAATCGGGTTTAAGCGTCGGACAGGTTTGCGATTATCACCAGTATCCGATTGCGGATAACGATTCGCCGCAGCTGTCGGCGGACCGGTTGGAATATACGCTGGGCAACGCACTGGCTTTTCAGGCCTATCCTCTGGATCGGCTGCGGGCGATCTACGCGGATCTGATCGTCGCTCATGACGAACACGGTCAGCCGGAACTGGTGTTTCGCTCCTTCGATCGGGCACGGGAATTCGCGCGGCTGGCTTTGATCAACTCCTGGATTTACGTCGCGGATGAGGATCGCTATGCCATGCAGCGGCTGGCGGATTTAATCCGATCCGCACTGCATCGCCGCGTGTTGACGTTGGAGGACTTAATGACGAGTGAACCGCAGGTCATCGCCAAGCTGAAACAGGAGGCTCCAAGCGCTCAGGCATGGGATGCCTATTGCCAGCTGCATCAGCTGCGCCGGGCGGCTGCGCCAGGGGTGGAGGATGGCTGGCTGCAGGTCAAAGCGAAACGGCGTTGGATTGATCCGCTGGTATTGAACCAGGGGCGGTTAAGCAAGCTTGATCCGTTTTATGAAGCGGAGATCGAAAGGTTTCTGAATCAGGATCAGACGATCTGGCTGAATGAAATCCTCAATAAATAGAGAACGGCAGAAATGAATCTGCCTTTTTTATTGGGAAAATCCAATAAAAAAAGTGCTGAAAAGCACTGCAAAGATAGAAGCAAAGAATTTAACGAGATAGTTATGCGGCAACGCTTTTAAAACAGGCGCGATGGGATAAGCCTTATTCAGACAGTATAAACGAAATGATAGAGGCCAAACATGCCTGAATTCTCCAAAAGTTCTTTAAAGGTTTCCGTTTCGACAAGGAATCCGGATTTCCACCATGCCCGAAGCATGGAATACATCCCTCCGAAATGATGCGCGAAGATCAATTCCAACTGCTCAGGCGGCAGCTGTGTTTCTGTGCTCCACCCAGCCAGGCAATACTCTTTTTCCGCCTCGTAAATCCCGGAAAGACCCGGTCCGCCGGGACGTTCCAAGACTGAAAAAATCACATCCGCATTTTCTTTTATATAGGTATAAAACTCGATCGAATGAGAAAAGTCCATGTCAAACCGATACTTGCCAATTTCGCTCATCACGTCTTCCAGAATCATCACATCGGATTTTGTGAGGAAATCTTCTATGTTCTTATAATAGGCATAAAAGGTGTTGCGGCTGAATTCCGCTTCCTGACAAAGGTCGCTCACGGTAATCTTGTCCGCTGCTTTGCGTTGGCTCAGGACGGCGTAGGCTTTTAAAAAGGCTGTTTTTGTATTTTTAATCTGCTTCTCCACCTTCATGGAAATCACCTCATTACAAATCAGGGTTGAACTGTCATGGACTGAACAAATCGGCTTCCGTCTGTAAGTTGATACCATTCTAGCAAATCATTAAAATAAAAACAAGCCCGCGCAGAACCGGGCAAAAACACCAATTGTAAGGGAGGAAATGGAAATGAAAAGAACGATCTCTCTCATCCTGGCTTTAACGATGCTTGTCGGACTCTGTTCCTGCGCAGATCAGCCCAGCCAGGACAATCAGGGCAATCCTGATTCCCAAACCGCAGCCGCTTTTACTCCGGAAGGATTCGAGGATTGGTTTATCAGCAGCAAAACCTGGATGACCGTCGATAACGGTCATTGGTCCGATGATCCCGCCGATCAGATGACCGATGAAGAACTGTTAAAAGTCATGCAAGCCGCGACGCTCCCGGAAAGCGCCGGCGGAGGTACATCTGTTTATCTGGTCGCCGTCAAGGATGTCGAGGCCCAGCGGTCGATCATCGGTGAAAAGTATTGCCCGGTTGAAGATTCTTCCACGCCGGGAACGGTTACGATCCTGGTTTTGGCCGACAGCATCCTGTCCAATGAAGAAGGACGCTTAAATGAAAAGGCTCCGGATACGACAGTGAACAACAAAAATTATAATTTCGCATTCCTGGACGCCGGGACCGTTGTCGGAACGATGCTTGCCACCGCGGCGACCATGGGTTATTATGGCCACGTCTGGGGCAGCAATGTCGGCGAAAACGCTCCGTTTGACCTGGGCGGAGGCAAATGGCAGTCGATGAGTCAATTTGTTGAAAGCGACGCGATGGGACACAATGGATATTGGGATACCTACGGAACGCCGGATGACGAGCTGAACAGTGATTACGCAACGCCGATTCGCGGCAATTATGTACTGACCTGCGCCGTCGTTTTAGGCAAGCCGCTTGCGGATGAAGTCGATTCCGTCAGCTTTGCGACGAATCATGCCCGGCCAGCCCGGTATACGATCTGGGACGGCACTTATAATGAGGAACCACTCCCCAATACCGCGTATGCGGAGGATTCAAAGAAGGATGCCGTTGCCGGTGAGAATGAGTATATCGGCACAGGTACCGGTGTAGGCGGAGCTTTAAAGGTCAAAGTCACGCTTGACAACGATAAGATTTCCGCGGTGGAAGTGATCTCTCACCAGGAAACCGACGGGATTGGTACGAAGGCGATCGAGGCTCTGCCGGCGGCCATTGTTTCTGCGAATTCTACCGAAGTTGATAATGTAGCGAGCGCAACGATCACCTCGGAGGCGATCAAAGAAGCAGTCGAGGACGCGATTCGTCAAAGCAAATAATCAATTTTCCACAAAACAGGAGCGCCGGATTGAATTGCCGGTACTCTTTTTTATAGTTTGTGGTTGACAGGCCAGTTATCCTGTGGTAACATTCTATCGTAAGTTAGATAATGCTAACTTAATCGCAGATTTAATCTCCTCTTTCCTGCGATACTGAACAAGAGGGCTGCGGTCCCGGGTTTTCACTCCTGCTGGACAGGATGAAAATTCCGCAGCTTCCACGAACGGATCATCCTAACCTCTGTATTTCCTAACTATTTCCCCAATTAAAATTCAATCAGGATGATCGGAACAAGGCTTTTCCACGCTGGCAGCGGAGAGCCTTTTTTCTTTCTCCAACGGTTGCCTGCGGGAAGTCGCGGTCATAATGTTGCCTTACGCTAATAAAGTTAGTTAATCTTAACAAAATCCGTTGACATGCCGGGGGACCATGCTAAAATTGTACTGATATAGTTAGAAAGAGGGAGTGGCATGACCTTATTTGATTGTCAGGTCGGCGAAAAGGCGGAGGTTCTCGGCGTCAGCGGGGAACGGGCGATCCGCAAACGTCTGATCGATATGGGAATTACCACAGGCACTGTCCTGTTTATCAGAAAAGTAGCACCGATGGGCGATCCGATCGAGATTCGCTGCCGCGGTTATGAATTATCGCTGCGCAAAGATGAAGCCAAAACGATTGAAGTCAGGAGGGTCGGCTGATGAACTTTAAAGTCGCCCTCGCAGGCAATCCCAATTCCGGAAAAACGACGCTGTTTAACCGGCTGACCGGTTCCAAGCAGCATGTCGGCAACTGGCCGGGCGTTACGATTGAGAAAAAAGAAGGTTCCTTTCAGATTGAGGAGCATGAAATCACGCTGGTCGATCTGCCGGGGATTTATTCGATGTCCGTTTACAGTATGGAGGAAATCGTCGCGCGCGATTTCATCATGGACGAACATCCGGATTTGATTTTAAACATTGTCGACGGTACCAACATCGAGCGCAACCTGTACCTGAGCTTACAGCTGAAAGAACTGGGCATCCCGATGGTCATCGCGGTGAACATGCTCGACGAGCTGAAAGGCAAAGGCATTACGATTGATTTAAAACAGCTGTCGGCGCTGTTAGACACGCCGGTCGTCGCGATCAGCGCAAAAAACGGCAGCGGCATGGCCGAGCTGATCCATGAGCTGGTTCACAACACACATAGTTCGGTGCTGGACTATGATCCGGCGACGGAAACCATTTTAAAACAGATCAGCGTGATCCGTGAAGCTTGTCAGCACGATCATGTGCACGACAAGTTCTACGCGATGAAAATGCTGGAAAACGATGAGGCAATCGTCCGCGATCTGCGGATGTCCGACGCCCAGTTAGACGAGCTGCACGCCCTGCAGAAGCAGTTCTGCGATCAGCGCGGTCAACAGGAAATCGACATGGCGGTCGCGGATATGCGTTATTCGTTAATTGAAGCGATGATGAAGCAGTGCGTAAAAAAACGCGAAAGCGAAACCTCGGTTTCCGACCGCATCGACATGATCGTCACGAATAAATATCTTGGGATTCCGGTTTTCTTTCTGATCTTATTTCTGATGTTCATCGTGACCTTTGGCCCGATCGGCGAAGGGCTGAAGGGCTGGGTTGAAATGTTGATCAACGACGTGCTGGCGGAAAATCTGTTAGCGGCGCTGGCTTCGATGTCCGTAGCGCCGTGGGCGCTGGATCTGGTCAACACGGTGATCGGCGGGGGAGGCAGCGTGCTGTCGTTCATGCCCCAGATCATGCTTCTGTTTTTGTTCCTATCGGTGCTGGAAGACAGCGGATATATGTCCCGGGCCGCGTTTCTGATGGATGGAATGCTGCGCAAGATCGGGCTGAACGGCAAAGCGTTCATTCCGATGCTGATGGGCTTTGGCTGTACGGTGCCGGCGGTCATGGCCTCGCGGGTGCTGGAACATGAACAAGACCGCAAGATGACGATTCTGTTGATTCCATTTATGTCCTGCGGCGCGAAGCTGCCGGTCTATGCCCTGTTTGCCGGGATCTTCTTCCCGGAGCATTCCGGCATCGCGATCTTCAGCATGTATGTATTGGGAATTCTGGTCGCTGTCGGCTGCGGTTTCCTGTTGCGTCACACGGTGTTTAAAGACAATGAATCCACGTTTATTTTAGAGCTGCCGCCGTATCGGATTCCGTCGTTTCAGGTCACGATGATCCACATGTGGCAGAAAGCCAAAGGATTTTTGATCAAAGCGGGAACGATCATCTTTTCGATGACGGTGCTGTTGTGGGTGCTGACGAATTTCAGCTTCACCTTGCAGCCGGTAACGGATCCCACTTCCAGTATATTGGGGACTGTCGGACGCCTGATTGCGCCGCTGCTGATTCCACTGGGCTTTGGCCACTGGCAGTCGGCAATCGCGCTGATATCCGGGCTGATTGCGAAGGAAAGCGTCGTATCGTCGATGGCGGTCATGTATAACGTCGGCAATGTTTCGCAGCTTTCCGGCGTTCTAACCAGCGTCTTCACGCCGGCCTCGGCGATCGCGTTTATGACATTCGTGCTGCTTTATGCGCCGTGCGTCGCGGCGATTTCCGCGATTCACTCAGAAGCGGGCAGCTGGAAATACACGCTCAAGTCGATGGGCTTTCAGATCAGCGTGGCGTATTGCGTTTCGTTTGTCGTGTACCATGTCGTTTCCTTATTTATATAGGAAAGTAAATGATATTAAAGAATGAAAAGCTGCCGGAGAAGATCCAAAGTTGCGGCGATGGATTTTGCCAGCCGAATTTGCGGAGAAAGAAAGCGGTTTAGTTGTCCAAGCTTAAAGGATTTGTTATAATTAACTTCAGAAAGCGAGGACCGGATCATTATGGAACGCATTAATGAATCATCAGAAAATTATCTGGAAAGCATATTGATTCTGGAACAGCGCAACCCGAGCGTCAGAATGAGCGATATCGCCGCCATGCTTCATGTCAGCAAGCCCAGTGTCAATAAGGCGATGGGCGTCCTGAAGGATGCCGGATATATTCATCAGGAAGTTTACGGTACGATCCATTTAACCGAGGCCGGCCGGCAATATGCGGAAAAGGTTTACAGCCGGCATGTCTTGTTCAAGCGGTTTTTGACGGAAGTGCTTGAGATCGACGAGGCGACGGCAGAGGAAGACGCTTGTCACATGGAACACTGCGTCAGCGATGAAACCATGGATAAACTGCGGATTTTCTTAACCGAAGCTCTGGAACGCAGCGAACAGAAATCAAGTCAATAACGGAAGGAAGCGGCTCAGCGCCGCTTTTCTGTTGCTTAAAACAAAGAGTTCGCATAAAAAAACGCCGTAATTTTTCTGCGGCGTTTTTGAATAAAGTATTTCTTGTGATCGCGATCCTTGATTTTACTTATGCCCTCATCACTTTCCGGTAACAGATCGAATTGTGAGGACGGCTTGGAAGTTTATTTCGTTGCTTGAATGGAAGCCGCGACGTGCTGCGCCGCGATTCTTCCAAAGGTCATCGCGTTGGAAATGGTATAGCCGTTGGAATTGGTAACGGTTGTGACTTCGCCGGCGGCATACAAGCCGTCGATGACGCTGCCGTCAATCCGCGTAACCTGAGCGTTTTGGTTTTTGGTGATACCGCCATGACAAACGCTCGAGAAGAACGTTGTCTTTAACGCGTAGTAAGGACCTGTCGAGATCGGGAACCAGAACTGTGTCGTGCGGCCGTAGTCTTCGTCTTCCATCTTCGCCGCGAAGGAATTCCAGCGATCCACAGTCGCTTTTAAGGTTTCCGCGTCGATTCCGGTTTTCTGTGCCAGCTCATCGAGCGTATCCGCGACGACAACCCCTTCATGATCCTTGGCCGCATCCGCGATCTGCATCATTTGCAGCGACGCCTCATCGGCCAGACTCCAGAAATAATCAACGCCGGTTCTTCCGTAAAGATCGACGACGTCATCCTTGATTTCCTGATTCCAGGTCTGCGCCGTTCTTTTCTCATCCATAAAGCGGCGGCCATCCTGACCGACAAAAATCGTAAACATATACGGGAACTGGCTCGTGCGGTTTTCCACTTCGCGCAGATAGACCTGAACCTGATCAAGATTCTGAACGCCGGCGCCCGCCGCGGTCGCCATGACCAGGCCATCGCCGGTTTGGTAAGCTAAATTCGACGTCTGAAAATAGCGGTTTTGTTCGGCAACCGCTGCCATTAAATCCCCGTTGGCGCTGTATCCGCCGGTCGCCATGAGCGTCGCCTTGGCTTTAATCCGGATTGGTTCGCCATTTTCGTTCACACATTCCGCACCGATGACGCGGCCGTCTTCCATAATTAAAGCAGTGGCTTCCGTATTCAGCCGCACGTCGATGGCGCGGTCCGCAATGGCTTTTTCAAACGGTTCGCGTAAGCCGGAACCTTCGCCTTCCACCAGATGAATAGTCTGGAGCGTTCCGTAACCGTCTTTGACGATGACTTCCGGCTGGAATTGAACGCCCAGAGTGTCGATCATCCAGTCGATCGTTTTGCCTGCGCTTTCAATCGTTAAACGTGTTAATTCTTCGTCCAGAATGTAGTGCTTTTCCCGCTGCTGCTCCGCAATGACGTCCTCGACGTCGACATGCAGATCCAATGCTTTGGTGACTTCAGTTTCCACACCGCCGAAAATGCCCCCGGAGTAAACGGCGGCGCCGCCCAGCATTCCTGTTTTTTCAACGATCATGATGTTTTCAATCCCTTGATCCGCGGCTTCAACCGCGCTGGCGATACCCGCCGCTCCGCCGCCTACGATCAGGTAGTCAACTTCCGCGTCAAATTTACCAGACGGAGCCTGCGCTTCCGGCGCGGCGCTGCATCCGGCAAAAAGAAGGGCTGCCAGAAGGGGTAAGAAGATCTTTTTCAGTTTCATCTCTTTTTCCTCTTTTAACTCATCATTGATGAGTCTTTCTTTCTGATTTCAGAATACAACATCCGTTACCGGGACAGTCAAGCCGGATTTTTCTTCCCTTTTTCCGCCTTTGTGATCTTGTTTTTTCGCATTTCTGAACATTTAATTATTATTTTCACATTCTTTCTTGAAAAATCTGTCCTGTACGGGTATGCTTTGGCTGGGGTGATTTTCATGCGCGTTCAGGAAGTATGCAAGATAACAGGATTAAGCCGCAAAGCCGTTCATTTTTATATTCAGGAAGGATTGGTCAGACCCGCCAAGAATCAGAATGGTTATTATGATTTAAGCGAGGCGGACGTGAAAACTTTGGAAATTATTCAGCGGCTGCGGCAGCTGGATCTTCCCATCGAAGTCATCCATGAGGCGTTTCGCTATCCGATCTCATTGAATTTCTTCCTTCATCGCCACGTCTACCAGCGTAAACAGAAAATCAATGAAATGGCGGCGCAGCTGGAAGTGATCCGGTATATTCTCGAACGCATTCCCTGCAACGCGACGCCGGATCTGCTTTTGAAGCTGCCGCGCCAGCACTTTGATCCGCTGCCCCCCAACCATCTGGCAGATTCGCTGGGCGTAGTTTCGGATGCGCGGATGATCGCGATTTTATTGCTAGCGCCTTTTTTGGATATTGAAGTGGATCCGTACCGGCAATTTTTGTGGGATCGGATTTCGTCTGAGCTGAGACTGCAGTTTAAAGAGAATCTGACTGTTCTGCAGCAGCTGATTTATCATCTGAGCGCGCAGCAGATCCAGCGGTCGACGGAGGCGCAGTATGCGCTGTTTCTGAGGCTGTCCCAGGGTGACTCGCTGGAGCCTTTTAAAGCGGAGCTTTTAAATCAATGCCGGCTTCTGGGCGAAGACGAACAGCTTCAGGCGGTCTGGGTGCTGCTGTATGAGCTGATCCTGCGTCCAACTCTGGAATTTTATCAGAGTGCGCTGCTGGGCCTGATGATGGAGTTCAGCGATCGTTTCACATTGTGCATGCACCGGCTGGAAGCGATATTGAAGAACATTCAGGAAGATCCCGCGCCGCTTCCGCTGGTCGAACGGCTGAAGACAACGCTGCACGGGAAATTTGAGTTAGGGCAAGGTCTGAATTCTGATCTGTTTCTGGTTTATACCTTTAGCTGCAGTTTGTTTTCCAGCTGCACTGTTGAGCAGCTGCAGGAGTGGCTGAAGCCGTCATCTTATTAAAAGACCTGTTTCCAGAGGAGGAAGAACCAACCGTCGATGTTGTATTAGATAAAGGAAGGATGGGGGCAGGAAGCTTTTCCGTTATTTTTTTGCCGGCTGAGGAATAAACACGGCAGTGCGGGGTATATAAAAAAGAGCTGGAAAACGAAGAAAATCAACAAATGCAACGCCTGAATCAGTGGATTGCGGAGAAAATGGAAAAGAAATGCGTAATTTCTAAAAAGGTTGTTCTTTTCTCGTTGACAATTCACCGATTATCCGCTAGAATTAACCTCGCTTAGCTACGAATAAGGGTTTCCTATGCGGAAACTTATATTTATGCCAAGGAATGGCACGCTTGGAAGTGTGTGCTTGAAAAGATCGAAAGGAGAAAAACCATGCCAACGATTAATCAGTTAGTCCGCAAGGGCCGTGAGAACAAGGTTTGGAAATCGAAGTCCCCGGCTTTAAACAGAGGTTACAACAGCCTGCAGCGTCAGGCCACCACCATCGCATCTCCACAGAAGAGAGGCGTCTGCACCCGTGTCGGTACTATGACACCGAAAAAGCCGAACTCGGCTCTGCGTAAATACGCGCGTGTTCGTCTCAGCAACGGAATGGAAGTTACAGCTTATATCCCAGGAATCGGTCACAACCTGCAGGAGCACAGTGTTGTTCTGATCCGCGGCGGCCGTGTTAAGGACCTCCCAGGTGTCCGTTACCACATCATCCGCGGAACTCTGGACTGCGCCGGCGTTGCCAACCGGAATCAGAGCCGTTCTCTGTACGGGGCAAAGAAGCCGAAAGCTAAGAAATAAGGAGGGAATAACACATGCCAAGAAAAGGTTATATTGCGAAGAGAGATGTATTGGTTGATCCAATTTACAATTCGAAACTGGTCACTCGCTTAATCAACAAGCTGATGCTGGACGGCAAGAAGAACGTCGCTCAGGATATCCTGTACAACGCTTTCGATATCGTCGAAGCGAAGACGGGACGTCAGCCGATGGAAGTCTTTGAACAGGCTCTGTCCAACATCATGCCGCTGCTGGAACTGAAGGTTCGTCGTGTCGGCGGCGCCAACTATCAGGTACCAATCGAAGTTTCTTCTGAAAGAAGACTGACGCTGGGTCTGCGCTGGCTGGTTAACTACAGCCGTCTGCGCCATGAAAAGACCATGGAACAGCGCCTGGCTGCGGAAATCATGGATGCGGCCAACGGCACTGGGGCTTCCGTCAAGAAGAAGGAAGATACCCACAAGATGGCCGAAGCCAACAAGGCCTTCGCTCATTACCGCTGGTAAGCGGCTGCAGAATCTGCAGAGTTACGAAAGGAGAAATTTATGGCTCGTGAATTTTCGCTAGAAAATACCCGTAATATCGGAATCATGGCTCACATTGATGCTGGCAAGACCACCACAACGGAACGTATCCTTTATTACACCGGAAAAACTCATAAACTGGGAGAAACCCATGACGGCGCATCTCAGATGGACTGGATGGCGCAGGAACAGGAACGTGGCATCACGATCACTTCCGCCGCCACCACCGCTTCCTGGAAAGGTCACCGCATCAACATCATCGATACTCCGGGTCACGTCGACTTCACGGTTGAAGTTGAACGTTCCCTGCGTGTCTTAGACGGCGCGGTTACAGTTCTGGATGCGAAAGCAGGCGTCGAGCCGCAGACGGAAACCGTTTGGCGTCAGGCGTCGAACTACAAGGTCCCGCGGATCGTCTTCTGTAATAAAATGGATGCGACCGGCGCAGACTTCATGATGTCGGTTCGCAGCATCAGCGATCGTTTAGGCGCGAAAGCGGCGGCGATCCAATTGCCGATCGGTGCGGAAAACACATTCCGCGGCATCATCGACCTGCTGGAAATGAACGCGATCTTCTATGCGGATGATCTGGGAACCAAGATGGAAGTCAAGGAAATCCCGGCGGATATGCTGGAACAGGCGCAGCAGCTGCGGGCTGAACTGATCGAAAAAGCAGCGGATTACGATGATGAACTGATGATGAAGGTATTGGAAGGCGAAGAGCCGACGATTCCTGAAATCAAAGCGGCGATCCGTAAGGGTGTCTGCTCCTCGGAATTCTTCCCGGTTCTGTGCGGTTCCGCTTACAAGAACAAGGGCGTACAGCTGATGCTGGATGCGGTTATCGATTACCTGCCTTCCCCGCTGGATATCCCGGCGATCCAGGGTCACCTGGAAGACGGCACGCAGGAAGCTCGTCACGCAGACGATAAAGAACCATTCTCGGCGCTGGCCTTCAAGGTCGCGACGGACCCGTTCGTCGGCCGTCTGACTTACTTCCGCGTTTATTCGGGTATGGCAACCGCAGGTTCCTATGTCCTCAACGCGACGAAGGATACCCGTGAACGTTTCGGCCGTATCGTTCAGATGCACGCGAACCACCGTGCGGAAATCACGGAAGTTTACGCGGGCGACATCGCGGCGGCAGTTGGCTTAAAGGCCACAACGACCGGCGATACGCTGTGCGATGAAAAAGCGCCGATCATTCTGGAATCCATGGTGTTCCCGGAACCGGTTATCCAGATGTCTGTCGAACCGAAGACCAAAGCGGACTCCGACAAGATGGGCCTGGCGTTAGCGAAGCTGGCGGAAGAAGATCCGACGTTCAAGACGTATACGGATGAAGAAACCGGCCAGACGATCATCGCCGGTATGGGCGAGCTGCACCTCGACATCATCGTCGACCGGATGCGCCGTGAATTCAAGGTTGACTGCAACGTCGGTGCGCCGCAGGTTGCTTACCGTGAAACCATCCGTCAGGAAGCTGAATGTGAAGGTAAGTTTGTTCGTCAGTCCGGCGGCCGCGGCCAGTATGGTCACGTCTGGATCCGGTTTGCCCCGAACGAAGAAGGCAAGGGCTTTGAGTTTGTCGACGGCATCGTCGGCGGCACCGTTCCGCGCGAATACATTAAGCCGACTCAGGAAGGCCTGGAAGCTGCCCTGAACAACGGTTTAGTCGCCGGTTACCCGGTTGTCGATATCAAGGCTACGCTGTTCGACGGTTCTTACCATGAAGTCGACTCGTCTGAAATGGCGTTTAAGATCGCGGCTTCAATGGCCTTGAAAGAAGCGGCTAAGAAATGTAAGCCGGTTCTGCTGGAACCAATCATGTCGGTTGAAGTTACAGCACCAAACGAATACCTCGGCAGCGTGATGGGCGACATCACCAAGCGCCGCGGTCAGATCCGCGATCAGGAAGAACGCGCCAACGCAATCGTTGTCCGGGCTTTCGTACCGCTGTCTGAAATGTTCGGCTATTCCACGGACCTGCGTTCGTTTACCCAGGGCCGCGGCAACTATGTAATGCAGATGGACCACTATTCAGAAGTCCCGAAGAGCATTGCTGAAAAAATCGCCAAGAAAAACGCTTCCGCTGAGTAATCTGACCTTGATTTCTTCGGACGTTTATCTTAAAATAGACTTGGCTAATTGAATGGAAAATTAGGAGGAATTTGCAAAATGGCAAAAGCAAAATTTGACAGATCTAAAGAGCATGTCAATATCGGCACCATCGGTCACGTTGACCATGGTAAAACTACACTGACAGCCGCTATTACAAACCACCTGGCAAAGAACGGTATGGCGGAAGCGAAAGCTTACGACCAGATCGACGGCGCACCGGAAGAGAAGCAGCGCGGTATTACAATCAACACAGCTCACGTTGAATACCAGACTGAAACTCGCCACTACGCTCACGTTGACTGCCCGGGCCACGCTGACTACATCAAGAACATGATCACAGGTGCGGCTCAGATGGACGGCGCGATCCTGGTTGTTGCGGCAACTGACGGACCGATGCCTCAGACACGTGAACACATCCTGCTGGCTCGCCAGGTAGGCGTTCCTGCAATCGTTGTATTCCTGAACAAGTGCGACATGGTCGACGATGAAGAACTGGTTGACCTGGTTGAAATGGAAGTTCGCGAACTGCTGAGCGAATACGGCTTTGACGGCGAAAACGCTCCGGTTATCCGCGGTTCCGCTTTAAAGGCTCTGGAAGGCGATCCGGCTTGGGAAGGCAAGATCGACGAACTGATGGCTGCGGTTGACAGCTACGTACCGACTCCGGAACGTGACGCTGACAAGCCGTTCCTGATGGCTGTCGAAGACGTCTTCACGATCACAGGCCGTGGTACTGTTGCGACAGGCCGTGTTGAACGTGGTATCCTGAAGCTGGGCGAAGAAGTTGAAATCGTCGGTATCCATGATTCCAAGAAGACGGTTGTTACCGGTATCGAAATGTTCCGTAAACTGCTGGACTTCGCTGAAGCGGGCGATAACATCGGCGCACTGCTGCGTGGCGTTAACCGTGACGAAGTACAGCGTGGACAGGTCCTGGCGAAGCCGGGAAGCGTTCATCCTCATACTCAGTTCAAGGCTCAGGTCTATGTTCTGACAAAGGAAGAAGGCGGACGTCATACACCGTTCGTTTCCAACTATCGTCCTCAGTTCTACTTCCGTACAACGGACGTTACAGGTGTCATTCAGCTGCCGGAAGGCGTTGAAATGTGCATGCCGGGCGACAACGTTGAAATGACGGTTGAACTGATCGCTCCGATCGCTGTTGAACAGGGAACAAAGTTCTCTATCCGTGAAGGCGGCCGTACCGTTGGTTCCGGAAACGTTATCGAAATCATTAAATAAGTTTCGGTTATCGTTAAAAAATCCTGAAAAGAGATCCCTTGCGGATCTCTTTTTGCGTTTGAGAAACGGCAATGGTATAATAAAAAACAGGAGAAAACCCGTATGAAACCATTCCGACATGATTACATTACTTCTCAAGTTCTGCGTTTTCATCAGACGGCGCTGCGGTATTCCGCTTCAGCCTTGAACGTTGTCGCGATTTTGGAAGGCCGCGCCCAGGTGAAGCGGTTCAGCCGTCTGAGTGAAATGAGCGCCGGGGATGTTTTTTTTGTGAATGCCGGGGAAGTGTGGGCCATGACGTCGCGCGAAGGCTGTACGGCACTGTGCGTAGAGATTGAAACCGCGCTGCTGCCGCAGGTCAGCTATCCCTATGCCGACCGTGTTCAGCTGGTGGATTCGCTAGTCGATCCCGATCAGACCCGCGAGGTATCGCTGGTTTACCGCGACTGTATTTTCTTAAAGGACATTTTGGAAACCTATGCTTTGTTCAATCAGAAAGAAAAAGCAAGTCAGCGGCCGTTAATGGAAGAAAAGCTAGGTCTGACGCTGGTTATGGAATATAATGTTCAAAATGAAGTCAACCGGCAGTTTCGGGCGGTCAGCGAAGATAAATTTGTGCGGTATTACCGGATAATGGATTATATTGTAACGCATCTGGAGGAGAAGCTATCGCTGCAGCAGGCCGCGGACGCCGAGAAAATGCAGAAAAGTTATTTTGCCCAGCTGTGGAAACAGAATGACAACATGACGTTTCTAGAATGCGTCAGCCGCTGCCGGCTGCGGGAAGCGGAGCGCCGCCTGTTGTTTACGGCGGAAAGCAACGCCGGGATCTGCAAGGCGTGCGGTTTTTCCGACTCCAAATACTTTTACCGCAATTTCCAGCAGGAATTCGAGATGACGCCGAGTCAGTGGAAAAGCCGGTGGACCCAAGGCCGCTGTCTGGACGAGGAAAGGCTGCCGTTGCAGGAAGGCCTGCGCTGCGTCGCGGTTCAGCAGCGTCAGTTGGATTATGTGAAAACAGATACCCGCCTGTACCAGCAGTATCTGTGGCTGCGCGAAGGGCCTGAAACAAAAGCGGCGGCGCTGGAGCTGAAGCTTGATCTGTATCATCCTGATAATGTCCTGATGCTCGGGCAGCAGCGGGTTCTGACGTGGTATGGCTTCGACCTGTTGATGAATATCGTCCGCCAGCGCCAGCTGAGCGTGACGCTGCAACTGCGGATGGATTGTCTGCTTGAACCGCAGGATCAGCAGGAGTTTGAAGAATTGATCGCCCAGGTCTACGCCCGGCTGGGAACCCGGGTCACGAAAAACTGGAAATTTGAGCTGGCCTGCCGTTCTGAGCGGGAATTGGATCAGGCCGAAAAGCTCTGCGGCTGGCTGCAAAAGAAGCTGCCAACCTGTAAGGCAGTCTGCGTTTTAACGTGAATGGTCAATATATCAAAAAATAAAATCATAAAAATATAAATATTCGCTATACAAATTCCGGACGACTTGTTATAATAATCTCACAAAGGAGAAACGGGGTATGAAGATAGGAATTGCCGAGATCATCGTGATCTGCGTGATCGCGTTGGTGGCCTTAGGACCGGAGAAGCTTCCGATCTATGCGAAAAAGCTGGGGGCGTCGCTGAAAGAAGTCAAGAAAGTGACGGGCGATCTGTCCAAGGACATCCGCGAGAATATCGTCGAACCGCTCGATGAAGCGAGCGCGCCGTTAAAGGAAGCGATTGAACCGATCGTGTCGCTGAAAGAGGACGTCAACAAGTCGATTGACGACGTGACGAAATCGTTCAAGTCGATTGGCAAGCCGGCGAAGAAAGAAGAAGCCAAGCCGGAGGTTATCGAAGCGGAAGTGACCGAAACCGCAGCCGCGGAAGTTGAAACACAGTCCGCTGCGGAAACGGCTGAAGAAACGCCGTCGTTAGCGGAAACGTATACCGGCCGCAAAGCACCGCGCCGTCAGCGTCCAGCTGCGAAAACCGCGGGCCGCCGCTCGCATAACGCGTAATTTATTAAAAATCAGGAGGGAAAAATCATGCTTGGAAAATTGGGAACCACAGAATTATTAGTCATCTTAGTGATCGTCATTGTTATTTTTGGTCCGAAGCAGCTGCCGAAGCTGAGCAAAATGTTTGGCAAGACGATTAAGAACTTTAAGGAAGGCATGTCCGATAATAAGGATTCCGACAAGTCTGACGACGAAGAATAAGCAGTATGGCGAAGCATAAACAGAAACAGGAACAAGAGAATGAAGAAGCGGTCATGTCGCTGACCGGACATCTGAAGGAACTGCGCAACCGGATTCTGATCGTGATCGCGGTTCTGTTCGCTGGCTTACTGATCTGTTTCAACTACGCGGGGCCGATTGTCAACCTGTTGACGGAACAGGGAACGGAGCTGGGCTATCAGTTCGTTTACCTTTCGCCGCAGGCGCTGTTCATGCAGTATATCAAGGTTGCACTGATCGGCGCGGTCTGCCTCGGTTCGCCGGTGATCCTGTATGAAATCTGGGCGTTTATTCGTCCGGGCCTGGAACGCAAGGAAAACTTCGTGTTCTTCTTCGCGATGGTCGCCGGTTTGTTTTTCTTTGTTCTCGGCGCCGGGTTTGCTTACAAGATCGCGCTGCCGTTCATGTTGTATTTCTTCATTCATGTCAACGCCTCGACATCGATCATCGCGTCGATCTCAATCGAGAGCTATCTCAGCTTCATCATGACGATTTTTATCACCTTCGGCGCGGTGTTTGAAATGCCGGTTGTGACGGTGATTCTGACCCAGCTGGGGCTGATGCGGCCGGAATGGATGATCAAGGGCCGCTCGGTAGTGATCGTCGTCATCTTCATTGTCGCTGCGATCATTACGCCGCCGGATGTCGTGTCGCAGATCATGATCGCCCTGCCGATGCTGCTGCTGTATCAGCTGAGCATCTGGCTGTGCCGGATTTTCCGGAAACGTAAAATTGCCGGAAATGAAGACGAAGACGAGGATGAGGAAGAAACGAAGGCATCAAAGCAGGCATAAGCCGTCATTCTCAAACCGGATCAGGAGCAATCCTGATCTTTTTTTTCGAAAATACTCGAAATCTGCCGCAATCCTAGGATTTTTCTCAGTCTTCGTGTAAAATGAAATCAGAATGGGGGAGATTTATATGTTTGTACGCGCAGAATTGAAACGCCGGGCGAAAGAGGTATTGAGCCGGAAATATTTAAAACTGTTTGTCGCCTGTTTGCTTTTGTATTGGCTGGGGAATGGAATTGGAAATTTTAAGATCTTTCAGATCAACTTCAATTTCAGCGGACCGACGGCGCAGTGGCTGGACGCCATGACGATCACTTTGTTTGGCAAGACCTATTCCGGGTTGAGTTCCTTAATGACGCTGTTTGGTCCGCTGGTTCTGATGTATACGCTGCTTTCGGCGGCCGTTGCGGCGCTGATCCGGCTGATCGTGCTGAATCCGCTGAGCTTCGGTTTGATGAATTATATGAAAAAGGCGTCCACAGATGAGGAAAACGCCAACGACGTGTTCCGCTGCTTCAATCAATGGGAAGATTTGAAACGGGTGGCGCTGACCGGTTTCTGGCGGGATCTGATCGTGTTTCTGTACTCGCTGTTGTTTGTTATTCCAGGGATTGTTAAATCGTACAGCTATCGGTTTGTGCCGTATTTGACTGAGGATGAACCGGATCTTGATCCGCAGCAGATTCTGGCGCTTTCCCAGGAAATGACGCAGGGGATCAAGCTGGATCTGTTTGTGCTGGATCTTTCCTTCTTTTTATGGTATTTATTAGGGGCGGTTACGTTTAATATCGGCACGTATTTCATCCGGCCTTATATCAACCAGACGGATGCGGAGTGCTATCTGGAAGTGCGTAATCAATATTATGGAGGAACGCATGAGAACTGGGATTAAAGGGATTTTGTTTGATTTGGACAACACGCTGATCGACCGGCAGGCAGCCGCTGACGCCAAGGTCAGAAAATTAGTGGACGAGCTGTTTCCACAGCTGCGGGATGAACCGGTGGAGCGGGAAAATATTGTTCAGAAGCTGTTGACCTGGGATGAATATGGTTCAATTCCAAAGATTCACATGTATTCGATGCTGGCAAAGGAATACGGTCTCAGCCAGGAACAGGTCGACGCGCTGTGCCAGGATTGGTACGATACGTTTGGCGATTACACCGTCGTGTTTCCGCAGGCGCGCAGAGTCGTGGAGCAGCTGAAGAAAAAATACAAGGTGGGCATTGTCACCAACGGCAATTCACACATGCAGCGGCGTAAGCTGGAATTGTGCGGCCTGGCGGATTTGTTTGAGGTGATCGTCATTTCCGGCGAATTCAAGGCCCATAAGCCGGATGTGGAAATCTTTCTGGAAGGGGCGCGCCAGCTGGAGCTGCCGCCGGAGGAAATCGCGTTTGTCGGCGATACGTTCTTTACCGATATCATCGGCGCTTATCGGGCAGGCATGCAGCCCATCTGGATTTTCGCGAATCCCGGCCAGCAATGCCAGGCAGATCTGCCGCGGATTTACCGGATTGAGGAATTGCTCGATCTGTTATAAGCCGAGGACTTGAATAAAACAGGCGGGAGAAAGCGGATTCGGATTACAAGAATCAAGGCTGGAACCTGGCCTTTTTCTTTTTTTTGGGGGGGAATGCCGGAGAGCTGAATCCCAGCTCAGACCGTGAAGTAAAAAGTATTTGTCAAGCTGAATGCTCGGAAAAAAGGAAAATCCTTCAAAAAAAGATTGACATAGTTGTTAGACTAAGATAACATATAGATTGTAAGTTAGCTGAAGCTAATTAAACAGAGCTTTTTACTTAAAGGAGGAGTGAGGTTGATGCCGTTAACCTTGGCACAGGCTGGTCAGATCAACGCCGTAAAACGAATCGGCGGGAAGGAAGAAGTTCGGCGCTTCTTAAATTCACTCGGTTTTATCGAGGGCAGCGAGGTCATGCTCGTTTCGCAGAATCAGGGCAATGTCATCGTCAAGGTGAAGGAGTCCCGCGTGGCCATCAGTAAGGAAATGGCCAGCAAGATCATGATATAAAAAGGGGGGAACAGAATGAAAACGTTAAAGGATATCCGGGTCGGAGACACCGTTTCCGTCAAGAAGCTTCATGGCGAAGGCGCGGTTAAGCGCCGGATCATGGACATGGGCATTACGAAGGGAGTCGAAGTCTATGTGCGTAAGGTTGCGCCGCTGGGCGATCCGGTGGAGATCAACGTCCGCGGTTATGAATTATCGCTGCGCAAAGCCGACGCCCAAATGATCGAAGTGGAATAAAGGCCGGAGGGCCTGTCTTTTTTAGGCACATAGTTAGCTTAAGCTAATTTTAGGAGGGATAGAACATGGCAGTTAAAATTGCGCTGGCCGGCAATCCGAACAGCGGAAAAACAACACTATTCAACGCTCTGACGGGTTCCAATCAATTTGTGGGCAACTGGCCGGGGGTTACGGTCGAAAAGAAGGAAGGCAGGCTGAAGGATCAAAAGGACGTCATGATCACCGATCTGCCGGGGATTTATTCCCTTTCCCCGTATACGCTGGAAGAAGTCGTCGCCCGGAATTATCTGATTCACGAACGTCCTGAAGCGATTCTGAACATCGTTGACGGTACCAATCTGGAACGCAATCTGTACTTAACCACGCAGCTGCTGGAGCTGGGCATTCCGGTTGTCGTTGCCGTTAATATGATCGACGTTGTCAACAAGAACGGTGATCTGATCGACACGCAGCAGCTCGCCAAGGCGCTGGGCTGTGAGGTCGTCACGATTTCGGCACTGAAACAAACAGGAATTCAGGAAGCCGCGGCGCTGGCCGTTAAATTGGCGAAGCAAGGGCAAGCCTTGCCGCCGGCGCATCGTTTCAGCCCGAAAGTGGAAAAGGTGCTCGACGCAATCCTCTCCCAGCTGCCTGCAGAAATTCCTTCGGAAATGCAGCGGTTCTACGCGATCAAGCTGTTTGAGCGTGATGATAAGATCACGGCAAAGATGAACACTGTTCCGGATGTCGGAGCGCTGATTCAAAAAGCGGAAGATGAGCTGGACGACGACGCGGAGAGCATCATCACCAATGAACGATATAATTATATCGGTTCGATCATTCATCAATGCTATACGAAGAAAAATCAATCCCGGATGTCGGTTTCCGATAAAATTGACTCCATCGTGACCAACCGCTGGCTGGCGCTGCCGATTTTCATCCTTGTCATGGCGCTGGTCTACGCGATTTCGATGGGCGGCTGGTCAATCTCAATCGGCACGCTGGGCACAGACTGGGCCAACGATGTGTTGTTCGGCGAGTGGGTGCCGGGCGCCGTTGACGCTTTCTTACAGACGATGGGCGTCGGCGGCTGGCTGGCCAGTCTGATTCAGGACGGAATGGTTGCGGGCGTCGGGGCGGTCTTAGGCTTTGTGCCGCAGATGCTTGTGCTGTTCTTCCTGCTTTGCATTCTTGAGGATATCGGCTACATGGCACGGATCGCGTTCATTATGGACCGGATCTTTCGTCGGTTCGGTTTAAGCGGCAAGAGCTTTATCCCGATGCTGGTGGCGACCGGCTGCGGGGTGCCGGGGATTATGGCTTCGCGCACGATCGAACAGGACCGCGACCGGAAAATGACAATTATGACGACTGGTTTCATTCCCTGCGGTGCGAAAATGCCGATCATCGGTCTGTTCGCCGGGGCGCTGTTCAACAATTCCGCCTGGGTTGCGACATCAGCGTATTTCATTGGCGTGGCCGCGGTGATTGTAAGCGGAATTATCCTGAAAAAATTTAAGATGTTTGCGGGTGATCCGGCGCCATTTGTCATGGAGCTGCCGGCCTACCATATTCCCTCGGCATCCAATGTGCTGCGGGGAACGTGGGAACGCGGCTGGTCGTTTATCAAACGGGCCGGTACGATCATTCTGTTAAGCTCGATTGTCTTGTGGTTCTTACAGGGCTATGGCTTTGTGGACGGCGTCTTCCAGGCGGTTGAGGATAACAACAGCTCGCTGCTGGCCCTGATCGGCAACGCGGTGTCCTGGATCTTCTATCCGCTGGGCTGGATCGGCGATATGGCGTGGAAAGCGACGGTAGCGACGGTAACCGGCCTGATCGCCAAGGAAGAAGTTGTCAATACCTTCGGTGTTCTTTACCATTACAGCGGGGAACTGAGCGAAGCAGGCAATGAGATTTGGACGCTGATCGCGGCGGATTTCACGGCTCTCTCGGCGTACAGCTTCATGATCTTCAACCTGCTGTGCGCGCCATGCTTCGCGGCGATGGGCGCGATCAAACGAGAGATGAACAATTCGAAATGGACACTCGGGGCGATCGGCTACATGTGCGGCTTCGCTTACGTCATTGCCATGATCGTCTACCAGATCGGCGGTCTGATCACGGGTGAAACACCGTTTACGATCTTCACGGTGATTGCGATGGTACTGCTTGCGGCTTTAGTTTATCTGTTAATCCGGCCATATAAAGAAAGCCGGACGCTGGAAGTTGAACTGAAGGAAACGGCAAAAGTTTAAAAGCCGGAATCGGCGGAAAGGAGAACGAATGCTCGCTGCTATTCAAAGTTATTTTGGCGAAGTCGCTGTATTGTTGATGGTGATCGGCGCCTGCCTGTTGGCAATCCGCAGTCTGCGGCGGCAACATCGTCAAAAAGGCTCCGCCTGCGCCGGCGGCTGTGCGGGCTGCGGCATGAAGGGAATCTGTCACAGCGAGGGATCGCAGAACCCGCTGCTCAGCGCTTACCGGCACGATCATCCTCCGGGGCAATCGCCGCGTTATCCTGGCTGATTTTCCGGCGGCGATTCAGCGTCAGAGCGTGGCTGCGGAAATTGGAAAACGATCACGCAGCGTCCAACCTTCCGGTCATTTCCATTCATCCCCTGTTAAAATCCTGATATAATAAGGAAAAGAAAGGCGGGAAGGACGATGGCGACGGGGCTAGTCATTCTAATCATTGGCGGCTGGACGGCGTATTGCCTGATCCGGCTGCGCTCCAAAAAGAACCGCGGCTGTGCGGCGTGCGCCAGCTATCAAGCAGGCAGCTGCCAGGCAAAGCAGGCGTTGTGCGATTACCGTAAGGATCACCCGCGCTCTGTTCAATAAAAAAAGATCCCGCTTGTCCTCTGCGACAGGCGGGATTCGTTTATTTGGCCGGCGTGTTGAACAACTTCATCTTGCGTTCCAGCACCGCCAGATTTTCCTGCAGCTGTTCAATCTGATGTTCGATTTGAGCTTTGTGATGCTCAAACAAGGCTGTCCGCTGTTCCAACGTCGCGTCGCCCTGACGGATCAGGCCGACGAACTCACGGATTTCTTCGACCGGCATACCGGTTCGTTTTAAACATTGGATGATCTGCAGCAGTTTGAGATCCTCTTCAGAGAAGACGCGAACCTGGCCCGTGCTGCGCCGCAGCGGACCGATTAATCCGCGCTTTTCATAATACCGCAGCGTGGAGGCGGGGATGCGGAGCCGCTCAGAAATTTCTTTGATCGAATAATCCATACCATTTCTCCTTTTCGGCTTGACTTCAACCTGGGTTTAACTTGTATTATAGAGAAGTCATAAGGGGGATGCAAGCATGACAAAAAAGAAATCAGTGTTCAGGATGCTGGTGATCACGGTCTTGTTGGGAATCGGTATGAATTTCCATCATCCGGTAACGCCGACTTTATATACGGCGATGGGACTGCCGTCGCGGATTTTCGGAACGTCGATGGCGGTGATGTGCTTCTTTTCATTTCTGACGTCTGTATTCTGGGGCGAGTTCAGCAATCATATCGGCCGGGTGAAGGTCTTTACAATTTCCTGCGTTTGTTACGGGCTGGCGCAGCTGAGTCTGGGGTTTTCATCGAGCGAGCTGATGGTGCTGATCTCGCGCGGGGCCGCGGGTGCTTTTGCGGGCGGCGCGGGGGTTGCGACGATGGCGTATGTGATCGACGTCAGCGAACCTCCAAAGCGCGCCGCGAATCTGGCGGTCTATACGGCGATGCAGTCGGTGTCGCTGGCGGCAGGGTATCTGCTGGGCGGTGTTCTGGGAACGATTCACTTTCAGCTGGCGTTTAACGTCCAGGCGGTCTGGATGATCGCACTGGGCATCGGCACGGCGTTCTTTGCCGAAGATTCGATTGTCGATCCGCAGACGGTTCGCCCGCGCGAGCTGTTGAAAGCCGTGAATCCGTTTAATTCCTTTGCCAGCGCCCGCAGTCTGATGAGCACGGTCATGGTTCTGTTTCTGATCGTCGTCTTTCTGACCGGGTTCGCCAGCAACTGCCACGAAAACGCGTTCAACTATTTCTTAAAGGCTGAGCTGGACTTTAAACCGGTCTATAACGGTTTGATCAAAGCGGTCATTGGTCTTGTCGGACTGATCGCCAATTTCTCCATCAATCTGTGGATTATCCGCCGCACAGACGCGAAGAAATCGCTGATCGTCGTGCTGGCGCTGTGCGCGCTGAGCGCGGCCGGAGCGCTGATTCCTGGCAATCTGACGCTGTTTATCGCAATGAACCTGGCGTTCTTCACCGCCAACGCCGTTTATCAGCCGATCACTCAGGCTTTATCCGTGGAAGGCCGGAAAAACAGCGAGGTCGGCGTCATCACCGGGCTGTTCAACGCGATCAAGTCGATGGGCAACGTGCTCGGATCGCTGGCCGCGGGGATCGTCTACGATCTGAATATGTTGTTTCCGTTTATGCTGAGCGCCGGGGCGTTCGTTCTTTCGGCGGCTGCGGCATTCGCTTACTGGCGCAGCGCGAAGCGATAGTCAGGAAAGCGGAAAAAGCAGGACATAAAGCAAAACATAAAAAGGCTGCGGCGCAAACGGATTTACTGCGTGGCAGCCTTTTGTATTTCAGATAGAATGGGAATTGCGGAATTAGAAATGAATCTGATCCTCGATGAACGCGGCGATCGTATTCAAGGCCAATGAAGCATAGACCGGATCGTCCAGAATCGCATGGCCGACGCCTTCCAGCAGGATCAATCCCTTTTGCGCGGCAGGGATTTTCTTGTAGATCCTGCGGCTGGAGGAAACGGCAATCGTATCGTCCTCCGTGCCGTGCAGAATCAGCACCGGACATTCCACCATCGCCGCGTCCTGCTTTAACAGATCGACGACGTTCATGAACACCGAAGTAAAATCAGCGGGCAGCGGCGGATAGGCTTCCGGCTGTTCTTTTTTATTCGGGCTGCTGAACCAGCCGGTGATGTAGTCTGCGGCGTTGCCGACATTGATATAATTGAACGCCGGGGCTAACAGGATCAGCTTCTTCACGGGTTTGACAGCGGCCAGGTGCGCGGCGATGACGCCGCCCATTGAGAAGCCGATCAGAATCACGTCGGCATTCTGAGCTGTCAGTTCGTCGACGACTTCCTCGGCCCGCTGAATCCATTTCTGCGGATCAACGTCCTGCGGATTGCGCGGATTAAATAATTCCGGCAGGATCAGCTCAATTTTCTTGGCGGCAAGGAAATTCTTCAGCGGCAGAAATTCGTCCGTCCGCCGCCGGCCGAACCCGTGCAACGCCACGACAACGCATCGGCGTTCCTGTTTTTTTGATTTTAGAAATTCAAACATGGGCTCACCTCCTGGAAATATCCTTATTATAATATAAAACAAGTCGTCCGGGGGAAGGTTTCCTGATTAAAAATAGAAAAGAACGGCGGATTTCGGCAAATGTAAGCGGTAACAACCGGCGAATATCGAGAAAATGATCAAAAAAACGCGAAAAACAGTGTGAAAAACAAGGAGAAACAGGAGGAAAAAGGAGAGGAATACTCTCAATGACCCACTGATCTGCGTTGTTTTGGTTCAAGCAAAATCATTGATTTTCAAAACTTGAAAAGAGCTTGATCTGAAGCCGTTTTTCTAAGTATTTAACTTTTTTTAAAAAAGTGTTGCATTGCCTGTTTTTGAGTGCTATAATAGCGAAGCATTCGCATGGACGTGGGAGGTTGCCGGCACGCTGATCGGCGTTGTCACGATAGCGCCAGCTAAGCGTGAAGACCGGGGAATTCACACCGAGCGAATCTGCCGAAAAGGCGGATGAAATGAAGGAGGAAGATTTCATGGCAAAAAACAGCGTAAGAATTCGTTTAAAAGCTTACGAACACAGAATCCTGGACACAGCCAGCGAAAAGATCGTTAAGGCTGCTCAGGAACACGGCGCAAAGAAAGTCGTCGGACCTGTACCCCTGCCGACAGAACGTCAGGTGGTAACCGTTTTAAGAGCTGTCCACAAGTACAAGGACTCGCGTGAACAGTTTGAAATCAGAACACATAAGCGTTTGATCGAGATCGTCGGACCGACCGCAGAAACCATTGACGCATTGAGCCGTCTGGAACTGCCGAGCGGCGTCGACATCGAGATCAAGCTGTAAGGACAGTGGAGGTGACATCATGAAAGGTATTTTAGGACGTAAACTTGGCATGACGCAGGTATTCACTACGGATGGCGTATTGATTCCTGTCACAGTCGTTGAAGCACTGCCGAACGTAGTGCTGCAGAAGAAAACCCTGGAAAACGATGGCTACGAAGCTGTTCAGCTGGGATTTGAAGATCTGAGCGAAAAGGGTTCCAATAAAGCTGAAAAGGGTCATGCTGCCAAGGCATCGACCGCAGCGAAGCGTTTCGTCCGCGAAATCCGCGGTACGGAAATGACAAACCTGGAAGTCGGCAACGAAGTCAAGGTTGATCTGTTCGCCGCCGGCGAAATCGTCGACGTAACCGGCACCAGCAAGGGTCGCGGCTACAACGGCACGATCGTCAGAAACAACGCGACGATGGGCCCGAAGACGCATGGCGGATCCAAGAACATGCGGCATATCGGTTCTCTGGCAACGACCGGACGTAACAACGGCCGGATCGAAAAGGGAACGGCTGGCGCTGGCCAGGAAGGTGGATATACCACAACGACACAGAATTTGGAAATCATCAAGGTTGATGTTGAAAACAACTATATGCTGATCAAGGGCAACGTTCCGGGACCGAAGCGCGGACTGGTTGTTGTTAAATCATCCGTCAAAGGAACAGCTGCTGTTTCGGCCAAGGATCTGATCAGCTATTCCGAAGAAGCAAAAGAGGAGGAATAACAGATGCCAAAGTTAAATGTATATAACCTGGAAGCTAAAGAGATTCGTGAAATCGAACTGGCTGAGGCTGTATTCGGCATTGAACCTAATCAGCAGGTCATGTTTGACGCGCTCATCATGCAGCGCGCGAATATGCGTCAGGGAACGCATGACACCAAGAGCCGTCATGAAGTCAGCGGCGGCGGCAAGAAGCCTTGGCGTCAGAAGGGCACAGGCCGTGCCCGTCAGGGTTCCATCCGCGCTCCGCAGTGGAGAGGCGGCGGCATCGCTTTCGGTCCGACGCCGCGCAGCTATGCTTACCGTCTGAACCGCAAGGTCCGCCGGCTGGCTCTGAGATCGCTGCTTTCTGAAAAGGTCATTGAAAACAATCTGGTTGTCGTCGATGCGCTGAAGTTCGACGCGATCAAGACAAAGGAATTTGTCAAGGTTATGGATGCGTTCAAGTTTGAAGGCAAGACGCTGTTTGTAGCGGATATCGCCGAGGACTTCGACAATGCCTTCATGTCCCTGCGCAACATTCCGAACGCTGCCTTATTGACAGTTGAAGAACTGAACGCCTTCGACATCGCCAACGCTCAGAAGCTGGTTATGACGGAAGCGGCTGCCAACAAAGCTGGGGAGGTATTCGCATAATGAGTAACGCAAGAGATATCATTATCCGCCCGATCATCACTGAAAAGACGATGAAGCTGATGGACACTGACAACAAGATCACTTTCGCGGTCGCTAAGGGCGCGAACAAAACGCAGGTCCGTCTGGCTGTTGAAGAAATTTTCGGCGTCAAGGTTGAACAGGTCAACATCCTGAACTGCAAGCCGAAGACGAAGAGAATGGGCAAATACGTCGGCAAGACGAGCGCTGTCCGCAAAGCAGTTGTCAAGCTGCCGGAAGGACAGGATATCAACTTATTCTCGGAATAAGCTGATCAACATATCGGAAGAACACGCTATTTCCGGAAAAATGCGTAAGGAGGACTAAATCCAATGGCGATTAAGAAATATAAACCAACGACTCCAGGTCGTCGCGGTATGTCAAGCCTGAGCTTCGAAGAAATCACATCGACTTCTCCAGAACGCTCGCTGCTTGAACCGCTGTCCAAAAAGGGCGGCCGCAACAACACCGGTCGGATCACAACCCGTCATCAGGGCGGTGGACACAAGCGTCAGTACCGCGTGATCGACTTCAAGCGTAATAAAGACAACATCCCGGCGAAGGTCGCGACGATCGAGTACGATCCGAACCGTTCCGCCAACATCGCGCTGCTGAATTATGCAGACGGTGAAAAGCGCTATATCCTGGCTCCGAAGGGAATGCAGGTCGGACAGACCATCGTTTCCGGCGAAGCGGTCGACATCAAGGTCGGCAACGCGATGGAGCTGCGCAACATCCCTGAAGGTACTTTCGTTCACAACGTTGAACTGAAGCCGGGCAAGGGCGGCCAGCTGGCACGTTCCGCTGGCGTTTCCGCACAGATCCTGGGTTCCGAAGGCCGCTACACGATTCTGCGTCTGGCGTCCGGCGAAGTCCGCAAGGTTCTGAGCAACTGCCGCGCCACCATCGGCACGGTCGGCAATGAAGATCACAGCTTGGTTAACTTAGGCAAAGCTGGACGTTCCCGCTGGATGGGCATTCGTCCGACAGTCCGCGGTTCTGTTATGAACCCGAACGATCACCCGCATGGCGGCGGTGAAGGCAGAACTCCGGTTGGCCGTAAATCACCAATGACGCCATGGGGCAAGAAGGCGATGGGCGTTAAGACCCGCAAAGCCAAGAAGGCCTCGACGAAATTGATCACACGCCGCCGCAACGGTAAGTAAACGAAAGGAAGGAAGCTAAAATGAGTCGTAGTTTGAAAAAAGGACCGTTCTGTGATGACCATTTAATGAAAAAAGTGGAAAAGCTGAACGCGTCAGGCAAGAAAGAAGTCATCAAAACATGGTCTCGCCGTTCCACTATTTTCCCGCAGTTCGTTGAACATACGTTCGCGGTTTACAACGGTAAGGAACATGTCCCTGTCTATGTCACAGAAGATATGGTCGGCCATAAACTTGGCGAATTCGTCCCAACCCGCAAATTCGGCGGTCATGGCGACGACAAGAAAGCGTAGGAGGTGCCACAATGGAAGTCAAAGCAACAGCGAAAACTGTCCGCATCGCCCCTCGCAAAGTCAGACTTGTTCTGGATTTAGTCAGAGGCAAAGATGCGAAGGAAGCAGAAGCGATCCTGAAGTTCACACCGAACCACGCTGCCGAAGCAGTTGGAAAAGTGCTGAAATCAGCGGTTGCCAATGCGGTCAACAATCATCAGCTGGATGAATCAAAATTGTATGTCAAAGCGTGCTATGCCAACGAGGGAATCACCATGAAGCGTTTCATGCCTCGGGCAAAGGGCAACGCCGCTCAGATTTTAAAGCGCACCAGCCACATTACTGTTGTGGTTGAAGAACGGTAGGAGGTACTCTCATGGGTCAGAAAGTTAGTCCAATTGGAATGCGTGTCGGCGTCATCCGCGACTGGGAATCCAGATGGTATGCTGAAAAAGATTACGGCACCCTGTTGATGGAAGACGTCAAAATCCGTGAATTCCTGTTGAAGGAACTGCATGCGGCTTACGTTTCCAGAATCGAAATCGAACGCTCTAAGAACCGTGTTGAGATCATCATCCGTGCCGCTCGCCCGGGCGTGATCATCGGAAGCAACGGTGAAAGCATTGAAATCTTAAAGAAGAAGCTGCAGAAAATGTGCGCTGGCAAGCAGATCCACATCAAAGTGGTCGAAGTTGCCAATCCGGATCTGGATGCACACCTAGTTGCCCGCGCTATCGCTGAGCAGCTGGAACAGCGTGCTTCGTTCAGAACCTGCCAGAAGCGTCAGATTCAGAAGACGATGCGGGCAGGCGCCAAGGGTATCCGTACCCTGGTTTCCGGCCGTTTAGGCGGTGCGGATATCGCGCGCAGCGAAGGCTATTCCGAGGGCGTCGTTCCTCTGCATACGCTGCGTTCGGACATCGACTTCGCGATTGTTGAAGCGATGACGACCTACGGCAAGCTGGGCGTTAAAGTCTGGATCTGCCGCGGTGAGGTTCTGCCGGGCCAGATGGTTCAGGAACCGGAAGCACCGAAGATGCCGCAGGGCCGCGATCGCCGGCGTGGCGGACGGAATGACCGCCGCGGCAACCGGAACAACAATAACAACAGCCGCAATGCCGAAGCTAAAGCAGCTGCGCCAAAGGCGGAAGGAACCGTTGAAGGAGGTAAGTAATCATGTTAATGCCTAATCGAACAAAATATAGAAGACCTCATCGTCAGAGTTACGAAGGTCGCTCTAAGGCCGGACGTGAGATCGTATTCGGTGAATACGGATTAATTGCTTACTCCGGTGCATACGTCAGCAACCGTCAGATCGAGGCGGCGCGTGTCGCCATGACTCGTTACATGAAGCGTGGCGGCCAGGTTTGGATCAAAATCTTCCCACATCTGGCAATTACGAAGAAACCGCTGGAAGTCCGAATGGGTTCCGGTAAAGGCGCACCTGAAGGATGGGTAGCCGTAGTTCAGCCAGGCCGCGTCCTGTTTGAAGTCGGCGGCGTCGATGAAGAAACCGCGCGTGAAGCCCTGCGCTTAGCAGCCCACAAGCTGCCGGTCAAGTGCAAATTCGTGCGCCGAGGCGAGGAGGAATAGGAAATGAACGTTAAGGAAATTCGTGATAAGAGCAATACTGAATTACTTCAGGAAATTGAATCTTTAAAAGAAGAGCTGTTCAACCTGCGTTTCCAGCAAGCTACCGGCCAGCTGGAGAATCCTTCCCGCATGAAGGAAATTCGCAAGACGATCGCTCGCATCAAAACTGTCATCACTGAGCGCGAACTCAGTGAGGCGAAATAAGGAGGATAACTGGTCATGGAAAGATCAAACCGTAAAGTATTACGCGGAAAAGTCGTTTCTGATAAGATGGACAAGACCATTACGGTTGAGGTAGCAACCAGCAAGAGTCATCCGCTTTATTCGAAGCGTATTAAATATTCAAAGAAATTCAAAGCACATGATGAGAACAATGAGGCGAAGCTCGGTGATATCGTAGAAATCATGGAAACTCGTCCGTTATCCGCGACCAAGCGTTTCCGCCTGGTTAAGATCATCGAAAAGGCTGTAATTCTTTAATAGCACAAGGAGGAACTGACAATGATTACGAATGAAAGTAGATTAAATGTCGCGGACAACACCGGTGCTAAGGAATTATTAGTCATCCGTTGCCTGGGCGGCAGCAAGCGCAAAAGAGCGAACATCGGCGATATCATCGTCTGCTCGGTCAAGACAGCAGCTCCTGGCGGAACTGTAAAGAAGGGCGACGTCGTTAAGGCGGTCATCGTCCGGACTCGTTACGGCATCCGTCGTGAGAACGGCAGCTACATCAAGTTTGATGACAATGCAGCCGTTATCATCAAGGACGACAACACACCAAAGGGAACCCGTATTTTCGGGCCTGTTGCAAGAGAACTGCGTGACAAAGACTTCATGAAGATTGTTTCTTTGGCACCAGAAGTTTTATAGGAGGTGGCTTGAGATGAAAATTAAAAAAGGCGATAAAGTAAAAGTCATCACAGGACATTACAAGGGAACGATCGGCGAAGTTCTGGCCGTTATGCCGAAAGAGAACAAAGTCATCGTTGAGGGTGTCAATCTGATGAAGAAGCACCTGAAGCCGACTCAGGCTAACCCGGACGGAGGTATCATTGAAAAGGAAGCTCCGATTCATGTATCCAATGTCATGGCGTATGATTCCAAAGCCAAAACAGCCAGCCGGATCGGCTTTAAGGTCGAAAAGGGCGAAAAGGTCCGCGTATTTAAGAAATCCGGCAACGTCGTCAAGGGAGGTAAGAAATAATGAACCGTCTTGTTGAAAAATACCAGAAGACAGTCATTGAATCTCTGATGAAGCAGTTCAATTACAGCTCTGTCATGCAGTGCCCGAAGATCGAGAAAGTCGTCATCAACATGGGTGTCGGCGATGCGATCGCCAACCCGAAGGCGCTGGACGAAGCGGTTGCCGAACTGACTCAGCTGGCAGGCCAGAAGCCGGTCATCACGAAGGCGAAGAAGTCCATTGCGAACTTCAAACTGCGTGAAGGCATGCCGATCGGCTGCAAGGTCACCCTGCGCGGTGAACACATGTATGAATTCCTGGACAAGCTGTTCAACATTTCCCTGCCGCGTGTCCGCGACTTCCGCGGCGTCAGCACAACGGCGTTCGACGGTCGCGGCAACTACACGCTGGGCGTGAAGGAACAGATCATTTTCCCGGAAATCAACTTTGATAAAGTAAGCAAAGTACGCGGTATGGACATCGTTATCGTAACGACGGCCAATACTGATGAAGAAGCAAAGGCATTGCTGGCAGGTATGGGCATGCCGTTTGCGAAATAAGGAGGACAACAACCATGGCAAAGACATCAATGAAAATTAAGCAGCAGCGTCCTCAGAAGTACAAAGTCAGAGAGTATACGCGCTGCGAACGTTGTGGACGTCCGCACTCTGTCTTAAGCAAGTACAAAGTCTGCCGTATCTGCTTCCGCGAATTAGCCTATAAGGGCCAGATTCCGGGAGTCAAGAAGGCAAGCTGGTAAGGATACGGAAGGAGGAAAAAGCAATGATGAATATGACTGATCCTATCGCAGATATGCTGACCAGAATCCGTAACGGTGTTCAGGCACGCCACGAAGCCGTTGAAATTCCGGCAAGCAAGCAGAAGGTTGAAATTGCGAAGATCCTGAAGAACGAAGGATTTATCCTGAATTACGCAGTCACAGGTGAAACCGCTGCAGAAAAGAAGATCACAGTCACTTTGAAATACGGCCCGAATAACGAAAAGGTTATCAGCGGCATCAAGCGTATCTCGAAGCCAGGCTTACGGGTATACGCCAAGAGCGGCTCGATCCCACGTGTCCTGAACGGTTTAGGCATCGCGATCATCTCTACCTCTCAGGGATTGATGACCGACAAAGAAGCAAGAGCGAAGCATACAGGCGGCGAAGTTATCGCCTACGTATGGTAAGCGTGTTAGAGAAAGGAATAGAAAACAATGTCACGTATCGGTAATAAAACGATTACCATTCCAGCCGGTGTTGAAGTCACGGTTGCGGCTGGCAATGAGGTGACGGTCAAAGGACCTAAGGGTACTTTAACACGTCAGTTTAACGAAAACATGCAGATCGATGTCAACGGCAATGAAATCAAAGTCGTTCGTCCGAACGATGAGAAGCATATCAAACAGCTGCACGGCACAACCCGTGCGCTGCTGCACAACATGGTCGTCGGCGTTTCTGAGGGCTTCACCCGTGAACTGGAAGTTGTCGGTATCGGCTTCCGTGCCGCTGTCAGCGGCAACAAGCTGACACTGAACGTCGGCTTCTCTCACCCGGTTGAATTCGAGGTTGAGGAAGGCCTGAAAGTTGAGTGCCCGTCCGCAACTGAAATTAAAGTTTCCGGCATCGACAAGCAGCGCGTCGGCGAATTCGCTGCGGTCGTCCGGGCAACAAAGAAACCTGAACCTTACAAGGGTAAAGGTATTCGCTATAAAGGCGAACATGTCCGTCGTAAAGAAGGCAAGACGGCTGGTAAGAAATAGTGGGAAAGGAGAGAGTGAACAATGCTTAAGAAAGTATCTAAAAATGATGAAAGAATTCGTCGTCACATTCGTGTCCGTACAAAGATCAGCGGAACTCCGGAACGCCCACGCCTGAACGTCTTCCGTTCTAACAGCCACATCCACTGCCAGATCATCGACGATGTTAACGGCACGACGTTGGTTGCCTGCAGCAGCGTGGATCTGAAGCTGGAAAACGGCGGAAATATCGAAGCCGCAAAAACTGTCGGAACTGAACTGGCAAAGCGCGCTTTAGCTAAGAACATCACTAATGTTGTATTTGACCGTGGAGGTTATGTTTATCACGGACGTGTCCAGGCCCTGGCCGAAGCTGCCAGAGAGGCCGGACTGAAATTCTAGGAGGGCTCGCTGAATGGAACGTAAACCAAGAAGAGTTGAACGCGATAAAGAATTTGAAGAACGCGTTGTTGTCATCAACCGTGTAACCAAGGTTGTTAAAGGTGGACGTCGTTTCCGCTTTGCCGCCCTGGTTGTCATTGGTGACAAAAAAGGCCGCGTAGGCTACGGCACAGGAAAGGCTAACGAAGTTCCTGATGCAATTAAGAAGGCCAGTGAAAATGCCAAGAAGAATCTGTTCAGAGTTCCTCTGGTAAACAATGGCTCCACGATCCCACATGCTGTCACCGGCGTTTACGGCGCAGGTGAAGTGTTCCTGAAACCGGCTGCAGAAGGTACCGGCGTTATCGCCGGCGGCGCTGTCCGTGCGGTTCTGGAACTGGCAGGCGTCAGCGACGTTCTGTCCAAGTGCATCGGTTCCCGCACTCCGATCAACATGGTTCATGCCACAGTTGCCGGTCTGAAAGAACTGAAAACGATCGAAAGCGTTAGCAAACTGCGTGAGAAGAAGCCGCAGGAAATTCGCTAAGTTAGACGGGAGGCAGCTTAAATGAAATTAAACGAACTGAAATACACAGAAGGTGCACGTCGTAACTCCAAGAGAATCGGCCGCGGCCATGGCTCCGGATGGGGCAAAACTGCAGGTAAGGGTTCCAAGGGCCAGAACGCTCGTTCCGGCGGCGGAGTCGCACTGGGCTTTGAAGGCGGTCAGACACCGATCTGGCGTCGTCTGCCGAAGCGTGGATTCACCAACTTCACCCGTAAGGAATACTCGATCGTCAACGTCGAACTGCTGAACCGGTTCGAGGACGGCGCAGAGATTACTCCGGAACTGTTAAAGCAGGCGGGTTTAGTCCGCAAGGAACTGGACGGCGTGAAGATCCTGGGCGTCGGCGAACTCGAAAAGAAGCTGACGGTCAAAGCCAATAAATTTTCCAAATCAGCAGTAGAAGCAATTGAAAAAGCAGGCGGAAAAGTAGAGGTGATCTAACATGATCCAGACCTTTACCAGCCTGTTCAAGAATAAAGAAATCCGGTCTAAGATTATCTTTACTCTGGCCATGCTGTTCATCTACCGACTCGGATCCGGCATTCCGGTTCCGGGCGTAGATGCGACGGCGCTGACCGCCGGCATCGCTGATAATTCCATTCTGGGAATGATGAACCTGCTGGGCGGCGGCGCGTTACAGCGTCTGTCGGTCTTCGCCTTGGGCGTTACCCCGTACATCACCGCTTCGATCATCATCCAGCTGATGTCGATGGACGTCATTCCGGCACTGACGGAAATGGCGAAATCCGGTCAGCAGGGTCGCATGAAAATGGATAAGATCACACGATATATGGGTGTGGTCTTAGCGTTTATTCAGGCCTTTACGATGGTCTACGCGTTTGACAAGAGCTATGGAATCCTCTCCGGCGCCGGCGTTTCCACTTACTTGTATGTGGCGACGGTGCTGACGGCGGGCACCATGTTCCTGTTGTGGGTCGGCGACCAGATCTCAACGAAGGGCATTGGAAACGGCGTTTCCATCATCATCTTCGCGGGGATCGTCGCGAACATTCCGTTCCAGTTCATCCAGGTCTTCAACACCCTGGTTGACACGACGAACAACACGGCGATGTTCAACGGCATCCTGACGTTCATGCTGTATGTATTAATGTATCTCTTGATCATCGTGCTGGTTGTCTTCATGCAGCTGGCAACACGGAAGATCCCGGTACAGTACACATCCAGTTCCATGACCAAAGGCCGCAACGATATGACCTACTTACCGTTGAAAATCAACTCCGCCAGCGTTATCCCGGTTATCTTCGCTTCGGCGATCATGACGGCGCCGCTGACGATCATGAGCTTCTTTGAAGCCAACAGCTTCACAACCACTCTGAATAACATCCTTTCGCTGCAGAAGCCGTTAGGCCTTTGCATCTATGCGGTATTGATCGTTCTGTTTACCTTCTTCTACACCAATTTACAGGTGGATCCGGAGAAGATTGCAGAAAATCTCGGCAAGTCCGGAACGTATATTCCTGGCATCCGCCCGGGTACAGAAACCAAGGAGTACTTATCCAAGGTGCTGAACCGGATCACGGTGCTGGGCGCGATCTTCCTCGTGTTTATCGCGCTGCTTCCGTATGTGCTGCCGATGGTGACAAGCCTGCCGTCCTCGGTTTCAATGGGCGGAACCGGAATCATCATCGTCGTCGGCGTTGCCATGGAAACGATGAGCCAGCTGAAAGGTCAGCTGACCCAGAAATCGTACCGCGGTTTTATTCAAAAATAAGAGGTGAGTGAGAATGAACATTCTGATCATGGGACCTGCCGGAAGCGGCAAGGGGACAATGTCGGCAAAAATTCTTGAAAGCTTCAATATTCCGCATATCTCCACCGGAGATATGTTCCGCGCCAACATCAAAGAAGGCACAGAGCTGGGTAAAAAAGCGCAGGAATACATGAATGCCGGCAAGCTCGTACCGGATGAAATTACGGTCGCAATGGTCGCAGATCGGCTGAAACAGCCGGACTGTCAAGCTGGATATCTGTTGGATGGCTATCCAAGAACGCTGGTTCAGGCAAAATTTTTCGAAAATTTATCAAAAGAAATTGCCAAACCGGTGGAAGTTGTTATAAACTTAGTAGTGGAGTTTGAAGCTCTGGCCGATCGCATCACGGGCCGCCGCATGTGTAAGAACTGCGGTGCGATCTATCATGTCCGCAACCACCCAAGTCAGGTGGACGGTATTTGTGATGTCTGCGGTTCTCCGCTCATTCAGCGTGCTGATGATACAGAGGAACAACTTCGTGTTCGTCTTGACGAGCATGAAAAGAATACCAAGCCGGTTCTTGATTACTACCGTGAAAAAGGACTGGTCGTCGACATCAATGCCACGCGCTCGATTGACGAAGTGTGGAACGATGTCGCCGCGGCATTGGAGAACGTGAAATGATCTCTGCCAAGTCGCCGCGAGAAATCGCAACGATGAAGCAAGCCGGAAAGATCGTAGCGCTGGCCCGCGCGGCTGTGGCGGCTGCGATCGCTCCGGGAGTAACTACTAAACAGCTGGACAGGATCGCCGAACGGGTGATCCGGCAACAGGGAGCCTCACCGTCCTTTAAAGGGTACGGGGGCTTTCCTGCGTCTATCTGTACTTCGATCAATTCAGTGCTGGTTCATGGGATTCCGGATCAGACTGCGTTGAAAGACGGAGATCTCATTTCCATTGACATCGGAGCTTGTTATAAAGGCTATCATGGGGACGCCGCGTGGACGTTCGCCGTCGGCCGCGTCAGCGAGGAAGCGGTGCGATTGATGGAAGTTACGCGCCAATCTCTTTTTATAGGTTTAGAACAGGCAAAACCTGGGAATCGTTTAAGTGATATTTCGCACGCGATCGGCGATTTTGTCGAAGCGCACGGATATTCAGTGCCAATCGATTATACAGGTCATGGAATCGGCACGCACCTGCACGAAGAACCTGCGATTCCGAATTTTGGTTCGCCGGGCAAAGGCATTCTGTTAAAGGAAGGCATGACGTTCGCAATCGAACCGATGGTTCACGCAGGCAAGCCGCACACACGGGTGTTGGCTGATGACTGGACAGTCGTTACCAAAGACGGCTCTCTGGCAGCACATTACGAACATACCATTGTCATCACGCATGACGGGTATGAAATTCTGACAATCAATCCAGATGAGGAGGAAGATTCAGTTTATGGGCAAACAGGATGTCATTGAAATTGACGGGATAGTAGAAGACACACTTCCCAATGCGATGTTTAAGGTGAAGCTCGCCAACGGTCACACCATTTTAGCTCACGTTTCTGGTAAAATCCGTATGCATTACATTCGCATTTTACCGGGAGATCGGGTTACCGTTGAAATTTCACCGTATGATTTAACACGTGGGCGTATTACATTTAGACACAAATAGTCTACAGGAGGAAAAACGCATGAAAGTAAGACCATCTGTCAAACCAATATGCGATAAGTGCCGCATCATCAAGCGCAAAGGCCGCGTTATGGTTATTTGTGAAAACCCTAAGCACAAGCAGCGTCAAGGAAACTAGGAGGAATTAGAGAGATATGGCTCGTATTGCAGGAATCGATATCCCACGTGACAAGCACGTCGTGGTATCCTTAACTTATATCTACGGAATCGGCAGCTCCACAGCGAAGACCATTCTGAAGAAATGCGGAATCAGCGAAGATATCCGTGTTAAAGATCTGACTGACGAACAGGTCAACGCAATCCGTCAGGAAGTTGACCAGATTAAAGTTGAAGGCGATCTGCGCCGTGAAACCCAGCTGAACATCAAGCGTTTGATGGAAATCGGCTGCTACCGCGGTGTTCGTCATCGTAAAGGACTGCCTGTCCGCGGACAGCGCACCAAGACCAACGCACGTACACGCAAAGGACCGCGTCGTACAGTAGCGAATAAGAAGAAATAAGCGGGAGGATAGTAGTCAATGGCAAAAGTGAAACAGACAAGCCGCAAGCGTCGTGTCCGCAAGAATGTCGCTCGGGGCGTTGCACATATTCATTCAACATTTAACAATACAATCGTAACGATTACTGATGAAAGCGGAAATGCCATCGCATGGTCCAGTGCTGGCGCATTAGGCTTCAAGGGTTCTCGTAAATCTACACCGTTTGCCGCTCAGATGGCAGGCGAAGCTGCCGGCAAGGCTGCTGTCGATCACGGCATGAAGGTTGTCGAAGTTAACGTTAAGGGTCCGGGACCTGGACGTGAAGCGGCTGTCCGTTCTTTACAGACGGCTGGCTTGGAAATCACAGTCATCAACGACGTTACTCCGATTCCGCACAATGGATGCCGTCCACCGAAGCGGCCACGTGGTTAATAACCTAATTGAGGAGGGAAATGGTTATGCAAAAATTTGAACGCGCAAAGTTTGAAGTCAAAGAATATGTTGAATCTGACCATTATGGAAAATTCGTTGTAGAACCTCTTGAAAGAGGGTTCGGCACTACCCTTGGTAATGCCCTCAGACGTGTTTTACTCTCCTCTTTACCGGGAGCTGCGGTTTACTCGATTAAGGTCGAAGGTGTTTACCATGAGTTTACATCCATTCCTGGCGTTGAAGAAGACGTCACGATGATGATTCTGAACATCAAGAATCTGATCATGAAGATTGATGATGATGAATCCTATACCTTAAGAATTGCCGCAAAAGGCCCAATGACCGTGACCGCGGGCGATATTATCTGCCCGACGGGTGTGGAAGTATTGAACAAAGATCTGGAAATCGCGCACCTGGAAGAAGGCGCCACGCTGGAAATGGAGCTTAAGGCCCGCAATGGCCGCGGCTACATCAGCGCTGATGGCAACAAAGCCTTGTACCAGGGATCTTCTCAGGGGATTGGAACGGTATATACCGATTCCATCTATACCCCGATCGACCGTATTTCGTACAATGTGGAACCGACCCGTGTCGGCCAGGATGCGAAATACGACCGCCTGATTTTTGAAATCTGGACGAACGGTTCGATTACGCCGCAGATGTCGCTGGCGCTGGGCTCCAAGATTCTGATCGATCATCTCGATCTCTTGACCCATGTCAATGAATCCGTAGCGGATATGGAATCCGTCATGAAGGATGTCAACGGCGAATCGCCGAAGAACATGCAGTCCATGGCGATCGAAGATCTGGATCTGTCTGTCCGTTCTTACAACTGTTTGAAACGGGCCGGTATCCAGACGGTCGAAGAACTGACTCAGCGTTCTGAAGAAGAAATGATGAGAGTCCGGAATCTGGGTAAAAAATCGTTAAAAGAAGTCAAAGACAAGATTTACGAATTGGGTCTGAGCTTCAAATCATACGACTAATCGCAAGTAAAGGAGGAACCCCCTATGTGGAATCGTAAATTAGGACGCACTGCTGACCACCGGAAAGCGATGCTTCGCAATATGGCTACCAGCCTGATCCTGAACGGCAAAATTGAAACAACTGAAATGAAGGCGAAAGAACTGCGCTCCGTTGTCGACGAACTGATCACGTTGGCTAAGCGCGGGGATCTGCATGCCCGCCGTCAGGCTGCCGCTTACATCCGTAACGTTGTTGCGGACGAAAAGACAGGCGAAACAGTACTGAAGAAGCTGTTTGACGAAATCGGTCCGAAATATGCCGACCGCAACGGCGGATATACCCGCGTCTTAAAGACCGGCTTCCGTCGCGGTGACAGCGCACCGATGGCAATCATCGAACTGGTTTAATTATTGAATGAGAAGCATGGCTCCGGCTGTGCTTTTTTCTTTTTCTTCTGAACTGCAGGGAATACACCTGCCTGATTGAAAAACTCGCGGCTGCCAAGTTGTCCCAAATGCTGTGAAATCGCTCTTAGAGGCTGTTTACGGGCGAATTTGAGTCCGATTAGGGATTACTCGATGGATAAGAATAGAAATGCCGCAGCAATGTTAAGATGCGCTGCTTCTTTGGCAAGAAATTCATGTTCATCTGATGATTTCCTGGGGGTTGTAATGCTGAGTCAATCCCCTATAATAAAAATTGTAGACTGACCTGGTCAGTCAGGAGGAATTCTCATGAACGAGAAGTTCTATGAACTGCCGCCGGAAAAGCAGCAGCGGATTATCAACGCTGGATTGGAAGTATTCGGCGCTCATGATTATCCGCAGGCATCGACGGATGATATTACGGCTAAGGCTGAGATCTCCAAGGGGTTACTATTCTATTACTTTAAAAATAAGAAGGAATTCTATCTGTTTCTGTTTGATTACTGCTGCGAATTCTTCCGCTCGCAGGTAGTCACTGAGGATTTCATAAAGATCACCGATTTCTTTGACCTGATGGAATATGCTGCGCGGATCAAATATTCGGTTATCCTGCAATATCCTTATATGATGAACTTTGTGATGAAAGCATATTATTCACGCCGTGAAGAAGTCAGCGAGGCGATGAAAACCCGGATTGCGTCACCCCTGGGTGAAATCTATACAGTGTATTTCAAAAATATTGATTTTTCCCGGTTTAAACCCAATGTGGATCCCCAGCAGCTGCTGCAGATGCTGACGTGGATGGCGGAAGGGTATATCCAGGATAAGCTGAGGCAATCAGAAACGTTGAATATCGACGAATTGATGCAGGATTTTCATTCCTGGCAGGAAATGTTCCGTAAAATCGCATATAAGGAGGAAGACGATGAAAACGATGATGAAGGTTAAAAATATAACCAAGGACTACGGCCATCAACGCGGCGTGTTCGATCTGAGCTTCAATGTGGAAGCAGGCGAAGTCATGGGCTTTCTCGGCCCGAACGGCGCTGGGAAGACAACGACAATCCGCACATTAATGGGGTTTATTCAACCCGATCGCGGGCGTGTCAGTATAAAAGGCCATGATTGTTTCCGTAATGCCGCGCAGATCCAGAAAGATGTCGGCTATCTGCCGGGCGAGATCGCGTTTATGGATGATATGGACGGCATGGAGTTTATCAAATTCATCGCCGCGATGAAAAAAATGTCGAATCTAAGGAAAGCCCAGGAACTATTGGACTATTTTGAGTTGGAGCCCAAGGGCCGGATTAAGAAAATGTCCAAGGGCATGAAACAGAAGATCGGTCTGGTCTGCGCGTTGATGAATGAGCCGGAGATCCTGATTTTAGACGAACCGACCAGCGGTCTTGATCCGCTGATGCAAAAAAAGTTTATTGACAAAATCAAGGAAGAAAAACAAAAAGGAACAACGATTTTGATGTCGTCCCATTTGTTTGAAGAAGTCGAACAGACCTGCGACCGTGTTGTCATCATTAAGGAAGGCCGTCAGATTGCGGTGGAAAAGATGGATGTGCTGAATCAAAATCATCAGCGGACACTGACGCTGACTTTCCGTTATCCCGCGGAAGCTGCGGATTTTGCGTCGCGGTTAAAAAAAGCCGCGCTGCATGACAACCAGGTTACGCTGCAAACGGCCGGCGCTCTGGATCCCCTATTGAAACTGGCCGCGCGCTATGAAATCGTTGATCTGGAAATCCGGCGGCAAACGCTGGAGGAATTATTTCTGCATTATTATGGGAAGGAGCAAGCTGTATGAGTCTGCCGTTACTGCGCCGCGAACTGCGCGCCAATTATAAAATGATTTTGTTGTTTCTGGCGGTGATTACCCTGTACAGCACGGTGATTATCGCCATGTATGATCCCAAGCTGGGAGCGAGTCTGGATCTGATGGCAGAAAGCATGCCGGAATTGTTCGCAGCGTTTGGGATGACGAATGCTGGGGCAACCATGCTGGATTTTGTCGCTAATTATTTATATGGATTCATCCTGATCGCAATTCCAATGCTGTGCCTGGTTCTGATCGCGGTGCGTCTGGTCGCGCGCTATGTTGATCAAGGTTCAATGGCCTATCTGCTGGCAACGCCCAATACCCGCAGTACGATTGTTATAACACAACTGTTTTTTATTCTTCTGTGTACGTTTTTCCTTGTTGGCTATGCCACGGCTTTGGGTCTGATTGCCAGTCATTTGTTATTTCCCGGTGAATTGGATGTGTTCAATTACCTGCGGATGAATGTCGGGCTGTTGTGTCTGCATCTGTTCCTTGGCGGTTTGTGTTTCTTCTTCTCGTGTCTGTTCTCAGAACAGAAAAAAGCTTACGGCTGTGCCGGCGGCTGTCTGATCGCTTTTTTGCTGATCCAGATGCTTTCCCAGGTCTCCGATCAGCTTGACGGATTGAAGCTGTTAACGCCGCTGACCTTGTTTCAGGCTAAAGAGTTGGCAGCGGGCAGGAATGAAGCTTTGTTGATGGCCGCGGTTCTGGCAGGGCTTGGAGTTATTTTTTATCTGGCCGCGGTCTGGATTTTCCGCCGGCGTGATCTGTCGCTGTGAGTCAGCCTTTGTGCTGATTCACTTTTTTTTCGCCAGCGTGAAGAAAAATGATGTTTATAATCATGGCTGTTCAATATAGGTAAAACCCTCTTTCTTCTAAAGCGGAGGACAGCTTTGTCAGGCATTTGTGGACTGTCAGAGCAGCGATGAGGATAATCCTAAGATAGTTGAGATGGCAGGTAAAGTAGAAAGGGATTGAAGCAATGGTGAATAATTCAATTAATTTATATCTTCTGTCGCCGAATGCAGGTGAAAGAATACTGAGTTCTCGCATGAAAAATGAAGAAAATTCAAATTTCATTTATAGTTGTGTTAACAAACAGGGGCGAAAAACATCGTTCAATAATGCAAAAACCCTTTAGTTAAAGGGGGAAAAGAAAATGCTGCGAAAAAAAAGAAAAAAATTTAAAAAAACTCTTGCCAAATGCTTGCCTACGGGATATAATGACTAAGCTGACTCGGTGAGAGTCAAGCACATCGATCTTTGAAAACTAAACAGGAAGAAAAGCACAAATACAACGTCAATTC
>NZ_QRUP01000015.1:0-87038 GCF_003459085.1 Holdemania filiformis
AATGGCTGTGAGCTTATCGCTTCTTCTTATTTTCCTGATTTGTCACAGCCCCTGTCTTTTGGCAACCGCCGGGGCTGCACTTTAAAATCAGAGATGTCTTACGGTTGTAAATTCCAATCGGGTCAGAAATGATGAAATTCGTCCAGCGAAAAGAGCTCTGCAAGTTTTTGTTTTAAAACCGATAAATCCGATGACGCGGCGGCTCGTTTACGCGGCGCCTGTGCGGGATCCAAAACGGTGACAGTAATTTTTGCTTCAAGCTGATCGTTCTGCGGACACCGGACGGTAATGACGGCTGTTCCTGACTGACTGGCAGTTATGGTGCCCGTCTCATCGACCTGCGCGACGGTCTCCTCGCTGCTGCTATAAATCCAAGTCACGGGATTGGCGTTATGGGGAACCGGTTCAAGCAGAATCGGTGTGCTTTTCCCACTGCGCAGCGAGATGTTCTTCGTTTTCAGCTGGATGGCAGTGACCGGGATTACTCTTGATTGTATATATGATCTCGCAATGTCGTTCAGTCCTTCTCGCATCCGCAGCACTTCGCTTTGCACAAGCTCGCGGTCGGAGCTGCGGGCGTAGGTCGCGCTGCCGTAGCGGTTGATTTTCATCTTGGGCCGCTTCAGCGACTGAACCAGCTGCGTTACGGCTGTTTCGGATTCCTCAGATAAGCTTTGAAGAAATTTGGCTTTGTTGATATCCCGGATCCCCTGTTTTAACATTTTATAGCGCGGCGACTCATAAAAGCTTTCATCGGCTGAATCTCGTTCCGCAGGATAGATCAGCCACGGATCGCCCGGCTCAAATGTGCGGTAGGAGACGTCGGTCAGCGGATCTTCATTCCAACCATCCCAGGACCATCTCAAGAAACCATCGGTTCCCTGTTTCATGGTGTACCACATCGTCCAGGCGGTATCGGCCATGTCGGAGATAGTATAAGCGCTGGGATATTGTCCGGTACAGGTGTAAATCGTCGTCAACAAGCCCTGTTCCTGACGATGCCGGGCCAGATTGCGCATCGCGTCCGATTTCTCGTTGACATTGATCAGACTGACAGAGATGTCGTCGATTCGATCCAGAAACGCATAATCATCGCCGCTGGAATAATTCATCGCTGAGGAGATTTTAAAGGATTTCCCAGCTTCGCTGCGGATCCCTTCAATCAGATCCACGCAAGGCTGCAGCACTTCCATTTCCCGCTCATCCATGGCGATGTAGGTGAGATCGAACCAGCCTTTCTCAAGCGTATGACGCATAAAATCTTCCAGGAATGCTGTCCAGGCGGTCCGCCATTCCTCGCTGCCCGGCGTTAATGTCAGACGCTGGGACGTGCCGCTGGTTTCGTCATAAACCGTCACAATGTTGCCCCAGGGCGCGATGCTGTAAGCTTTGATCTGTCCCCGGCCGGTCTGCGGATCGAGGACGCCGGCCTGGATTGCCAGCTCGATCCACTGATCAAAGTCGGTATAATCGAAGCTGAAAGAGCCGTCCGCGGTTTTTGTCCAGTGAATCATCGACGGGTCGCTGTCATACGACTGGTGATTCCAGGCTTCTTCCACGATCGTGGCGATGACGCCCCGGCCGCCCATTTTGGCGTATTCTGACAGCTGATCGAGCAGATAGTTTTTATGTTCCTCGCTAAACGGGGTTACCGCATAGTAGCGGGCAGTCGTGTAGGGATGCTGCCACAGCTCAACCTGGGTCGCGCCTTCCTGCGGATCCGGGGCGGCCAGATCCAAAACCTCAAACGTTAGCGTCAGCGTTGTTGGGGGCTGCCCGGCGGCAGTGACCTCCAGCGTTCCCGTATAGACGCCACAGACGGCATCCTTGGGAATCGTCAGTGAAACCCAGGCGGATTTCAGCTGTCCGGCTTCAATGCGCGTTGTTCCGCTTCGGTGGATAACGTCAGGATACGCGGCAACCGGCGCTTCCGGATGAGCGCTGCCGATATTGGCGAGTGTTTCCTGCAGCCAGCGGATATCGATATTTTCGGCGCTGATGCGGTGTTTGCCATTGATGAAATCACTGCTGCGGATTGCGGCTTGTTCCAGGGGCTGACTGCCAGCCCCTACAGTGACTTTCGCGTCCAATACATCGTTTTGCCACACGGTGTCTGTCCATTCGCTGAGCGTGGAACGGCGGATCGAAGCGTAATCGGATTGCAGCGTGTGGCGGTAGGGTGTGTCAAAAACGGCGTTCATGACATCGGAAGCGGAGGGGGATTCAGCCAGAAGCTTTTGAGGGAAAGCGGCGCTTGTCCCCATCAGGACAAGGCATAAACAAAGCGTCATCAGACGGCGTAAACGAGTTTTCATAAGTCTCCTTTCGCATGCATTTTCAACCGCCAGGCGGTCATCGTGGTCAGGTCTGGCCTTATTATATCAATAAAATACACCGCGACCTATCTTAAATTATGAAGCTTCCTTTACAATATCGGGCATGGACGTTGCCACCATGACTTGAAGCTATTGGCAGCGGGAGTTCTGGAAAAATGAAAGAGGAAGCAGGAATGCTCAAACTGACGCCGAAGCTTGATAAAACCAAACCGTTTTTAACAGGGAAGCAGCGAGGGGGAATAACCCGGAAGGGGGGAGCCTTTGCGGAAATTGTTCGGATCCCCTGTGATTTTTGCGGCAGAGAGGCTTGATTCGGAGAACGGCGGACAGGGTAAAATATAAGGAATTCCTTAAAACACTGAAACACCGCTGTTTTTACTTAAAACGAGAGCGGGGGATCCCGGTATGGATTGTCGGAATACGAAAAATTTGTTATACTAAAAGTTATTAAGGATAAAAAATTATAACTATCATAAACGGGCTGATAAGCCGGTTTGGAAAAGTCTGGAATATGATTTTAAATCGCAGAATAAGAAATACTGAATTCGCGGGCAAGGAGTGAAGGAATGAAACCGGTGAGGACAACGGGGAGAAAACAGATTTATTTCTGGGGAAAAATCGGAATGATTCTTCTGCTTCTTTTTATGTGGGATTTTCCTGCCGTGCAGGCTCAGAAAAAACGTGTCGTCCGGATTGCCTATCCGATTCAGGCGGGTCTGACGCAAATTGATGAAGATGGCAAAATGAGCGGTTATACCTACGAATATTTACAGGAAATCGCGCAGTATACGGGATGGGAATATGAATTTGTAATCGGCTCCAACCGCGATGAGGATCTTCTGGCGCTGATGGATCAGGTGGCGGAGGGATCGATCGACTTAATGGGCGGCATGATGTATTCCGAATCCATGAAAGAACGGTATGATTACTCGGCCTACAGCTACGGCATGGTGGAAACCGTGCTGCAGGTTTCGGCGGAAGATACGCGGGATATCGTGATTGATTCGCGGATCGAACAAGATCTGACAGTCGCTGTTCATGAAAATTCGGTGGCCCGGAAAAATGAGTTTCTGGAATTCTGCGAAATTAACAAGGTGAATCCCCGATTTGTTTATTACACCGACTACGCCGACGTGCGGGCACTGCTGCAGAACAACGAAGCCGACGCGGTGCTGAAAACGAGCGCCGACCGGGTTGAAGGCTTGCGGACAATCGCCCGCTTTGCGCCTAAACCGTATTATTTTATCGCTTCCAAGAAGGACGACAGCGGGCTGATCAAAGAATTGAACTACGCCTTGCAAAGCATTGAACAATCCGATCCTTACTTTTCAACGCGACTGGAAGAAAAGTATTTCGGAAATTTAACCAACCGGCTTGTGCTGTCCGACAGTGAGAAAGCGTATATTGATAAGACGCAGAGCGTGCGCGTGGGCTATCTGCGCGATTATCCGCCGCTGGAATTTGAGGATCAGGGTCAGCCGGCTGGAATCGCCGTCGATTATCTGCGGTCGATCAGCGAGAAAACCGGGCTGGCGTTTGAGTTTGTTCCGGCGGACTCGACGGCGCAGCTGGATCAAATGGCGGCCGCGGGCGAAGTGGAAATGATCGCCGGGATGACCTACGACTATGATTCCGCCCAGCAGCGAAATCTGGGAATGACGCGGGTTTACTTGAATTCTCAATATGTCGCGGTCTTAAACCGATACATCGACGAAACGGATTTGAGCGGCAAGGTGATGGCGATCAGCGAAAACAGCTGGTTTACAGGCAGTGAAGACACCAGTCTGACCCGGGCGTATGCTTCTATGCAGGATTGCATGGAAAGTGTTTATGATGGGAAAACGGATTATACCATTGCCGACGGGTATGCGGCGCAGTATTATCTGAACCAGCCGAAATATAACAATCTGCGGCTGATTCCGCTGACCGCGCAGACGCATGAGATCTGTTTCGGCGTCGCCAACCGCGGCAATCAGGAACTGCTGACGATTTTAAATAAGGTTATCCTGGCGACCAGCGATGAGGAAGCTCAGTCGCTGATTTACAAAAACACCGTGTTCCATCACACGATGACGCTGACTGATTTTATCCGCGAGAATTCGCTGACCGCCGTCACGCTGATCAGCGGCGTCGGTCTGTTTATTATCGCTGTGCTGGCTTATGCCGGACATCAGCGGTCCAAAATGAATCGTGAGATCTCGCTGGAACTGAAAAAACATCTCCAGGTGTATCAGTTGGTCAACGATATGTTTTTTGAATTTGATATTAAAACGCAAAAGCTGATGATCTTTGATCCCGCGGCGGGACAAAAGGGAGAAGCGGCGCAGGTGCGTGAGCTGCCTCAGCAGGATTTCCGATGCACAAAGATCAAGCAGGAAATCGCCCGGCTGTTAAAGATGGAAAGCGGCGGCAAAGCGATCCGGGAGATCACGCTGAACGACCCTCAGCAACAGCCGCACTGGTTCCGCATCGCGATGCAGACGATCACGGATGAGAGCGGACGCTGCGTTTATGTGATCGGCCGGCTGAACAACATTGACGAACAGGTCAAAGAAAAAGAGCGGCTGCGGTTAAAGGCGGAGCGCGACAGCCTGACGCATATTCTCAATGCCGAAACCTCGCGCAAACAAGTGGAAGCGGAATTGGAAGCCAGGCCGCAGGCCGGCGCGTTGATTTTATTGGACATCGATCATTTTAAAGAGGTAAACGATACCTACGGCCACTGGGCGGGCGATCAGGTGCTGGGGCAGGTGGCCCAGCTTCTGCAGGAAGTGTTCAGCGGCGAAATTGTCGGACGGCCGGGCGGCGATGAATTCCTCGTGTATATCCGTCAGAGCGAACCGGAGAATGTCCGGCAGCGCTGCGAAGATCTGCGCCGGCGGATTCAGGATATCCGGCTGTCGGCGGCCGAACGGCTGAGCATCAGCGCCGGCTGCGCGGGCGCCAGCGCGGACAGTACGTTTGAGACGCTTTATCAACAAGCGGATAAGGCCTTGTATCAAGCGAAGGAAAAAGGCCGCAACCAGATTGTGTACGCCTTTCAACCGGCAACGTTAGCCGGTGAGGACGCTGTTCAAGAGTAAAAACAGAAACATGGAAAAGGAAGGGGAAATCCCAGGGATTCATACAAGGGGGATTTTCCTTTTTTCGGATGTGCGGTACAATGAGAGAAAGGAAAGGGGCCTGCGGATGGAAGCGAAAGAAAGACAATATTATGTGCTGCTTTCTGCGTTATGCACGACATATACGCAGTCGATCGATCAACAGATCGCAAAGTGGATTAACCCTCATTATTTAAAGGTGCTGGAATATATTCGAAAGCATGAAGGCGTAAAGCCAAGCGAGCTGGCCGCGGTTTTCCGGATGTCGAAATCGAACGTCACGAAGATTGTCAGCTATTTTGTGCGCAATGATTTTGTTGAGCGGGAGGTCGAACAGAAGGATCGCCGCAGCCTGCATTTAAAGACGACGCCTTATGGCCGGCGAGTCTGCGGAGAGGCGGATGCGATCATCATGCATTTTGCGGCCGTGATGGCGGAAGCCTTTGAAGATGAAGACCGCGAACCGTTTATGCGGCGGCTGGCCCTGGCGATGCAGAAGATCAACGAGGAATCGCATGTCATGCTGGACGAGGAGGATGATTTCTCCAACACTGACTTTTAAAATGAACGTGTTCAAGGGGAGGATCCACTCGAATAGAACGTTGTTTCTTACTTGAAGTCAGGATACTCACCCGGCGACAAAAAGGAAAACCTAGGGAAATAAGATAATCTTGGCACTTTTCTTCAACGGAGTCTTTCGTTACAATAAGCTTACAAGGAAAGTGAAGAAAGGGTAAAACAACGATGAATGAACAAGCGAAAATGTTGGCGGGAAAGCTGTATACGGCGCAGGATCCGCAGTTAGCCGAAGAACACCGGCGTGCGCTGCGCTTAACCCGGCGTTATAACATGACGGAGGAGGATCAGACAGAAGAACGCGAGGCGCTGATGCAGGAGCTGTTGGGCAGTGTCGGCGAAGACGTGGTGATCATGCCGCCGTTTCGATGTGATTATGGTACGCAGATTGAAATTGGCGATCATTTTTTCGCGAATTATGACTGTCTGTTTCTCGATGTGTGTTCCATTAAAATCGGCGATCATGTCATGCTGGGACCGCGGGTATGCCTGTATACCGCGGCGCATCCGCTGAGCGCGGAGGTCCGGGATACCGGATTGGAGTATGGCAAGCCGATCACGATCGGCCATTCCGTGTGGATCGGCGGCAATGTCATCGTCAATCCCGGCGTGACGATTGGCAATGACGTGGTGATCGGCGCCGGTTCGGTGGTCACCCGCGATCTGCCTGACGGCGTGATCGCCGCCGGCAATCCCTGCCGTGTGCTGCGGCCCCTTACCGAGGAAGACCGGCAATTCTGGCGGGCCCGCCAACAGGAATGGCAGACGGACTAAGCGGATCCGGGGAAATAAATCTGCTTGACAAGCGGACGTGGAAAGCGTAAACTAACCACGGGTTACGGCAAAGAGCGCCGCGAAACCGATCAAAAAGGAATCAAAAAATCAGTGAGGCAAAACCACTCTAAAAAACACAGAGTGGTTTTTTATTTTGAAGGAGGAATACGATGGAGAATAAAATGGGGACGATGCCGATGAAGAAACTGTTGATGACGATGTCGCTGCCGATCATGCTTTCGATGTTGATCCAGGCATGCTACAACATTGTCGACAGTATGTTTGTCGCACGGTATTCGCAGGACGCGCTGGCGGCGGTATCGCTCGCGTTTCCGATTCAGATGCTGATCATCGCGGTGTCGGTCGGCACGGCGGTCGGCGTCAATTCACTTTTGGCTCGGCGCTTAGGCGAAGGCCGGATGGAGGCGGTAAACCAGGCTGGTCAGCACGGCGTCATCCTGGCGCTGCTCAGCTCGGCGGTGTTTGCGCTCTTCGGTTTAAGCGGGGCGCGGATGTTCGCTGATCTGTTTACCACATCCGAAGCGATCGCTTCCCAGGCGGCGCAGTATATCGGGATCGTCACGGTCTTCTGCTTCGGCGTGTTCGTACAGATCGTCATGGAACGGATTATGCAGGCGACGGGCAACGCGATCTACAACATGGTGATGCAGGGCATCGGGGCGCTGGTCAATATCATCCTGGATCCGATTTTCATCTTCGGTTTATTCGGGCTGCCGGAAATGGGAATCACGGGTGCGGCGATCGCGACGGTAACCGGACAGATCCTGGCGATGGTGTTGGGCGCCTGGATCATCCATAAGAAAATCCCCTTTATCCACTTGGGATTGCATCATTTCCATTTTTCGCTGGAAACCTGCCGTCAGATTTATTCGGTCGGGTTCCCCGCGATTATCATGCAGTCGGTCGCTTCGGTGATGACGCTGGGGATGAACATGATTCTGATGCCGTATTCAGAACTGGCGATTTCCGTTTACAGCGTTTACGCCAAGCTTCAACAATTCATCTTTATGCCGGTTATGGGAATGAACAGCGCGCTGATCGCGATTGTGGGCTATAATTACGGTGCGCAGAAAAAACAGCGGATCTACCAGGCGACGCGGTATTCGCTGATCGCCGCTGCGGTGATCATGGCACTGGGAACGTTCTTGTTTCAGCTTGCGCCGCAGACCTTATTGGGAATGTTCAACGCTTCCGCTGAAATGCTGGAAATTGGGATTCCGGCGCTGAAAACCATCTCATTGTCGTTTGTGTTTGCCGGGGTGTCGATCGTGCTGTGCTCGATTTTCCAGGCGCTGGACGACGGGATGCTTTCGCTGTGGGTGTCGCTGGGCCGCCAGCTGATTCTGGTACTGCCGCTGGCCTGGCTGCTTTCCACCTGGGGCGGGCTGAACAGGCTGTGGCTGGCGTTTGTGATTTCCGAGGCAATATGTATGCTTTTCAGCATTGCCATGTACCGCCGGGTCAGAGTCCGCCAGATCGATGGGCTTAACCCTGATCTGGAAGCTTGATCAAAAAACATGGAAATCAGAAAAAACAGAAAATAAAAAAACTCGCACGATCACCGGGCTCTGAAGGAATTCCATCAGGACAAAGCCGGCGGCCTGCGAGTTTTCTTTGGGTAAAAGCAGCGGATTAAACGAGAATGCGCGGCATTCGTCCGCGAAGCATGCTTAACGTTTCGGGGACAATCGTTCCGGTTTTTTCGGCGACTTCCAGCGCGGAAATGGATTCGCTTCCCTGAACGCCGATCACGACGACTTCCTCGCCGATTGCTGCGGGCAGAGTACCAAGATCCACCAGGCATTGATCCATGCACATCGCGCCGATCAACGGACGCCGCTGGCCGTGAATCAAAACCTCGACGCCCTGGAATGAGGAACTGCGGAACAGGCCGTCGGAATAGCCGATAGAAAGAATCGCGATGGTTGTATCGCAAGGGGCGGTCCAGGCATGATTGTAGCCCGCGCCTTCACCTTTTCTTAAAGACCGTAAGGCTGCGATCCGGGTGTGAACGGAAGCGACAGGCCGCAAATCCAGCTCCATCCGGGAACGGAACGGGGCAACGCAGCCGAACAGTGCGATTCCAAAACGAACCAGATCACACCGCAGTTCAGGATAATTCAGAAATCCATAGCTGCCCTGCAGATGAAGTCGGCCGGGATCAATTCCCCGCTGTTTCAAAGCGTCTGCGACATGGAAAAACCGGTCGATCTGAGCCTGCGTATGCGCAACGGCTTCCGCGTCCAGGTTATCCGCTTCATAGAGATGCGAATAAAGGCCGGTAATCCGAAGATGGGACAGCGAATAGTAACGCACAATAGCGTCCAGGTCCTCCGCGGCTTCGCCCAGACGGTGCATTCCGGTGTCGATGGGCAGGTGCGCGTTGATCGTGAAGCCGGTCTGATCCAGCTGACAGGCCTGATCGTAACTGGTCAAGGTTAAGGAAAGCCGCAGACGCGATACTTCTGCCGCCCGCTGCGGAGGAACATAGCCTAAGATCAGAATCTCCGCGGTCGGATTGATTGCCCGGATCACCTTGGCTTCCTCTATCGTGGCGACGGCGAAATGCCGGACGCCCTGCCGGCTCAGGAAATCTGCGGTCGGCTCCAGGCCATGACCATAAGCGTTCGCCTTTAAGACTGCCATGATTTCCTGATGCGGCGCCATGGCTTTTCTCAAGACCGTCAAATTGTGCCGCAGCGCAATTCCGTCCAGCTCGACCCAGGCCCGGTCCCGGCCTTCCGGAATCGGATCAGGATCCAGCGCTTTGACGAATAAGCAAGTCGATTCATCCAGCTGTGAGCTTTCGACCGACGTGTTTTCAGTGGGCGGAAATGTTTCGGCCAGCGGCTGCGTCCACAGCTGCCAGCGGCGTTGTCCGTCATCATAGAGGTAGGGCCTGGCCTGGGTATAAGCTTTAAGAAAAGCAGCGTATTCCTCCAGTACCCAGTCATGATCGGCGATGATTTGCGCATGCGGCAGTCCAACGTAGCGGTAATGCCAGGGTTCTTCACTGATTCCGGTAATTTCCGTTTTGTGCTTGGGATAACGGAAAATAAAGCCGAACTGATCGGCGCATTCCCGCATCCGATCCGCCAGGGGGCCGGAGAAATCCGGACAGATCAGATCTTGATCCTTGCCGGCGATGCCCAGGTCGATGGCCAGTCCGGTATGGTGTTCGCTGGCCCGGACTTCGGCGACGAACTGATGCGCGTAATCCCAGCCCCGTTCGTTTTCAGTTTCGGTCATGATGGTTCGTTGTTGGTCATAACTGCGCCAGCCGCTGACGAACGTCACTTCCGCTTCCCCGCCGCAATGCGTGATCCAGTCATTTAAAGCCCGGGCGCAGACCGGCTGCAGCTGAGTATTTTCATCAATCCAGACCAGCTCGCGGGTCCAGCGGGATTCGTCGGCTTCCAGGCGATGTTCCCGGTTGACAAGGCGTACGCAGTTCATGCGTTTTTCCCTCGCCGCAGCGCTTCTTCAATCAACGTGTCCAGAATGGTTTCGAACGAAATTCCTGCCTGGCCCATCATGCGCGGGTACCGGCTGGTCGCAGTCATGCCGGGCAGTGTGTTGATCTCGTTGAACAAGATCCGCTGATCCGGGGTCAGGAAACAATCCACGCGCACCAGTCCCTGGCAATGATGAATTTCCCAGAGCTTCCGTGCCAGACGGCGCATTTGTTCGCTGACGAAATCCGGCAGCTGCGCCGGACATTCCACCTGCGCGTGGGTATCGACATATTTTTCTTCATAATCGAAGAAATCGCTGTTCAAATGAATCCGGTCGACTGCGCCCAGAACGAGTCCGTCCGGCGTTTCCAGTACAGAACAGCCGATTTCCTCGCCGCTGACGGCTTCTTCAATTAAAATCCGGCTGTCATGCTTCGCGGCGCAGGCACAGGCGGCGTCGAGTTCTTCCCAGGTGTTGATCTTAGTGATGCCGATCGAGGAACCGCCGCGGGCCGGTTTAACGAAGCAGGGCAGATGCAGCCGTTTCAGTGATTCCCGCTTTAGATCGATTTCAGAATAAGCGAAGACGACGAACGGACTGACTTCGATTCCGTTCTGCCGCGCCAGCTGATGACTGAGCGCTTTATCCATGCCTAACAAAGAAGCGTCCATGTCGCATCCGACAAAAGGAATGTGGAACAGTTCAAACATTCCCTGAAGCGTTCCATCCTCACCGTTACGCCCGTGTAGAACAGGAAAGAACACGTCGACGTCCACGGCTTCTCCCGTTTCATCTTTCAATTCAAAATTCCTGCGCGCCAACGTCAGCCGCAGCCGCTGATCCGACGCTGTATGCCATTGATCCGCTTCGATTTCCGCGGCGCTTGCGCTTGTGAGAAACCAATCGCCCTGAGGATCGATGCCGATCTTCACCACGGTGTACCGCTCGGGATCCAAAGCCCGCAGCACCCCGGCCGCGGAATGTAAAGAAACGCTGTATTCGTCACTGCAGCCGCCGAACAAAACGGCGACGTTTAATTTTTTGTTCATGGTTTAGTCCTCCTCGGTAATTTCAGTTTCCGGCGGCAGCGGATAATCGATCCGGCTGCGGCTGGTGTAACAGGCTTCTTCGCGCACAAGCTCGCCGTCTGCTGCGGCGTAAAGCGTGCGGCTGATGTCCTGGGTGCGGTAAATCTTCCCTTTTTTGCGGGAGTAGACCAGTGCGGAACCGGTCACCTCGTAACGGTAACAAGGCGGCTGGGCGCACCGGAACTGCGCGTGGACGGAATCCTCGTCAAAATCCAGAATCAGCTGGAACGGCTGATCCGTATCGTTGCGGAATTTCAGATCACTCCACCCCTCCTGGATGGTCGCATCGATGCCCGCCGGCATTTCCGCATTCGGATTGGCCGGCAGCGAGATGACCAGGTGCGGATGCTTCTCAATCACCGTCAGCGGCGTATGCAGAACCATCCAATATAACAGCTCGCTCATAAAGCACAGTCCGCCGCCATGAACCGGCACGATTTTACCATCGTGCAGACCCAGACCCGGCCGATACGGATCATCATGATCGGCGCCCCGCGCCAGCTGCCAGAACGAGAACACCTCGCCCGGCTCGATGATCAGCTGCTGCATCCGGCGGGAGACCACCTTCAGATTGTGCGCTTTGTTGTACTGGTACTGAATATCATACCCGCTGTCAGGATTGATCAATCCCTGGGTACATTCATACTGGATATAAGGCAGCCGTTCTTCGGCCTGCCTGCGGGCATAACGATTTCCGTCATGCTTCATTTTCTGATAAAAACACCAAATCTTCTGTTTTCTGCGCAGCGGCAGAAGAAAAGGCAGAAATTCGGTAACCCGGCGTCGGCTCATACAATTCACTCTCCTTGAAGTTTCCCTTATTATGCCACCAGAAGATGACTTTCCCATGGCCGCTCCGGTGACTTGTTTGTCACTTTCAGTATAAAAGGAAAAGATCTTAAGTTCTTTACTTCCCCATGACGCTTTGTGAAGGACTATGACATGTTTCTTAAGAAACGATGACGGCGCGCAGAGCTGCGGTTGAGGATGCTCATTCTCCGCGCATTGTGGTACAATGAGATCAACGAAATTTCAAGGAGGAAAACAGAATTATGAATTATCCGCAATGGAAAAAATCAGACTGGTCTGAAACCCGCTTCGGTGTGACGATGAAGGATGAGTATATTGGCTTGGAACAGCCGAAGGATCCTGCGGTGCTGAACTGGGTTGCCGCGGAAAACGCGCTGACCGACCAGTTCTTCAGCACGCTGCCGGGCTATGCTCAAAAAAAGGAACAGCTGCAGGCGCGCCCGTTTTATGCCAGCTATTCCGCGGTCACAGAAACGCCGGAGGGCTATTGGGCGACCCGCGCCAATCAGGACGGCACGCGCACGCTGGTCGTTTTAGACAAAGAGTTTAAAGAAATCCGGGAAGCGGATCTGAGCCTGATTCCGGACACAATCACGGTGTTCACCGCCAATCCGTCGTTTACGGATCCTGATTTGATCTATTATACCGGGCTGGAAGACGGCGCCGGCCGTCCGTGCGTGCTGGTTGTCGATCAAAAGGAAAACAAACTGATCCGCAAACTGGACGGGATTTTCTATTCGTTGTGGGATAAGACCGGCCGCCGGATTCTGTATTCCGACGCTGACGCCGATCCGGAAAAGGGGCTGAATGTCAATCACGTTCGCTGCTACGACTGCGACACGAATGAAATCCAAACCTGTTTTGATTATCATGAAAATGCCGTGCTGGTGCGTTTGGCCTGCTCAGCCGACGGGGCCACGGTCGTTGCGGAAGTGATGGAAAATTATGCCGATACCGTGATCTTTGTGCAGCAGGACAACGGTGCATTTCTCTCCGTCAGCGAGAACTTGAAAGGTGCATTCACCTATGTCGATACGCTGAACGGGGAGCTGATTTTCCTGACCCAGGCCCAAGCGCCGCTGGGACGTTTGATCGCCGTGAAGCAAGGTCAGACGCTGGCGGAAGGCCGGACGCTGGTTGAGGAATGTGAAATGAAGCTGGAAGACGCAATCCGTCATGGGGATCAGCTGGTTCTGTTCTATTTAAAAGATGCGGCGTCGTTAGTCCGGGTGGTCGGCGCCGACGGAAAGAAGGTCTGTGATCTGCCGCTGCCGAGCGCTTCAGGCGCGTGTACGCTGGCCATGCAGAACGGACGGGCGATCCGGAAATCGGATTCGTTGATTCTTGAATTTGAATCGTTTGTCCATTCACCGATGCTGCTGAAACTGACCGGCGATCAGCTGACAGTGCTGTATCAGCCGAATCCGAAGACGGCGGAGGATATCGAAGTCCGGCAGATCTTCACCGAGGCTCCGGACGGCGAGCGCATTCCAGCCTTTGTCGTCATGCCGAAGGGGCTGGAAAAGACCGGCTGTACCCCGACGCTGATGTATGGCTACGGCGGCTATAACAACGCGATCCTGCCGTCCTATAATAATCCGTTCGTCGATCTGGACATCGTCGACTGGGTCAGCCAGGGTCGGATCTATGTCAGCATCAACCTCCGCGGGGGCAGCGAATACGGCACCCGTTGGCATGAAGGGGGAAGTCTGGCGAACAAGAAAAACTGCTTCACCGATTTCATCGCGACGGCCGAGCGCATCCAACAGGAAGGCTGGACCTGCCCGGCTAAAACGGCGATCTGCGGCGGTTCCAACGGCGGTCTGCTGATGTGCGCGCTGCTGACGATGCGGCCGGATCTGTGGGGCTGCGTCATCGCGTCGGTGCCGCATACCGATATGATCCGCTTCCGCAACGACGACCGCGGTCCGATGTACATCACGGAATATGGCGATCCGATGGATCCGGCGCTGTTCCCGCTGATGCTTTCCTATTCCCCATACCACAACATTCAGGCAGTGGATTATCCGGCAACCTATATCCAGACCGGTGAATGCGATAACAACGTACCGCCGTATCATGGCAAGAAAATGGCCGCGAAGCTGCAGGAAAACAACCAGAGCGATCATCCGGTGCTGTTGCGCGTGCTGGCACTGGGCAGTCACGACCGCGGCAAGGGGGAAGCCCATCTGAAAACGATTGCTGAAATGCAGAGTTATATCGACTGGGCGTTAGGCGAGGTCCAGGAATGATCACGGTCTATCTTGTTGGTCCGCTGTTTACGGAAGCGGATCAGGTTCAGCGCCGGAAGGAAGGGGAACAGCTGCGCCGGGAACTGGCAAAACGGGATGTCGATGTTCAAATCGTCAATCCGATCGACCTGCCATTAAACGAAGGCGGCGCGTCGACGCCGGCAGCGATCTTTGAAGCTGATTATCATTTCCAGTGCGAAGCGACGCACGTGTTCCTGGATTTGGCGAACGAGGATACGGGCAGCCACATGGCGCTGGGGATTCTTCTGGAAAAGAAGCTGAGCGGCAAGCCGATCCAGCTGTATCCGGTGTATTCCGATTCCCGGATCGGGCGGAATCAGGCCTCGGGTCTGGATTGTCCGATCGGTTATAACGCGTTTGTGATCGGCGGCTTAAAAGCGAATGGAATCCAGACTTATTCCAGCTTCGATCAGGCGTGCGATCAATTCCTGAAGGATCTGGAAGGCTGAACGTCTGGAAAAGACGGACGTTCAGTTTAAAAGCAATATAAATTACGGAAAGAAGCAGCGGGAGGAAGCGAAAGAAAGCTGAAAACCGCGGCTTTTTCTGTTTACATCAAGGGAAGGATGATCTTCTTTGAAAAATATGATAAACTGATACCATTGATTTTAAAGAGGGAGGAAGGGAAAATGAAAAAAAGATTCTCGAAGTTTTTCGGTACGCGGCAGTTTTATAAGCTGGCGCTGGCCGTGGCGGTGCCGCTGATGATGCAGCAGCTGATCACCAGTTCGGTTAACCTTGTCGATAATTTAATGGTCGGCCAGCTGGGGGATGCGGCGCTGGGCGGCGTGGCGGCGGTCAACCGTTTCTATATCATCGCGACCTATGGGACTAACGGCGTGCTGGCTGCCGCAGCGATCTTCATCGCGCAGTTCTTCGGGGCGCGGGATGAGGAACGGATGAAGCAGTCGTTCCGCTTCTCGATCTTAAGTGCGTATGCGATCATGATTCCTTTCTTCATTCTGGGGATTTTAGCGCCGGAGGGAATCGTGCATTTCTTTACGAGCGACCCGGTGATCATCCAGCTGGGCAGCGCGTATATGCGGATTGCGGCTTTTACCTTCTTGCCGATGGCGTTGTCCTTGGGGATTTCCAGCGCGATGCGGGCGGTGGGTGAAACCAAGATTCCGTTAGTGATCAGCGCCGGGGCGGTGCTGACGAACACCGTACTGAATTATTGCCTGATTTTCGGTAATTTTGGTTTTCCGCGCTTAGGCGTTGAGGGCGCGGCGATCGCGACGCTGATCGCCCGGGTGTTGGAAGCCACTGTCTTATTGATTGTGCTGTCAAAACTGGATCTGCCGTTTAAAACCAAGCTGTCGCAGCTGTTTCATGTCTCCGGTCAGCTGGCCCGCAGCATTCTGATCAAGGCTGCGCCGTTAGCGCTTAACGAGGTCATGTGGTCGCTGGGAATGGCGACATTGTTCAAGTTCTACGCGACACGTGGCCCGGAGGTCATGTCCGGTTATTCAATCGCGAATACGATCGGCGATATCTTCTTTGTCTTATTCGGCGGCATGGCCGCGGCCACGACCGTTCTGGTCTCGCAGCCGTTGGGCGCGAACAAGCTGGATGAAGCGCGGGATCATGGTTATCAGCTGCTGGGCTTCAGCGTCATGCTTTCACTGTTGTTCGCAATCCTGATGTTTGGTTCCTCGTTTGTCGTTCCGCACTTCTACCAAGTATCCCCGACGGCCAAGCAGGTCGCGGTGGATGTGCTGCGGATCATGTCGGTGATGTTCTGGATTTATATGGGCAACACGCAGTGCTACTTTATTCTGCGTGCCGGCGGGGATACGCGTTCCACGTTGTTTATGGATTCAGGCTATATGTGGACGGTGAATATTCCGCTGATCTGCTGCTTCACCTATTTTACCGGCGTCGATATTCTGGTGCTGTACGTCATTGGTCAGATGACGGATATCCTGAAGCTGGTCATCGCTTATTCATTAGTGCGAAAAGAAAAATGGGTTGTGAATTTAACACAATTCTGAAATGAAGACAGACCTGCCGATCCGGCAGGTCTTGTTTATGTTAGAAATTGGAAACTGAAAAAAACCGGAATTTTAAAAAAAACGAAAAAAAGTGCTTGCATAGGATAAAGGGTTATGATATTATAATTAAGCAAACGCCTAAATAGCTCAGTCGGTAGAGCAAACGGCTGTTAACCGTTAGGTCACAGGTTCGAGCCCTGTTTTAGGCGCCATTTTTTTTGGCTCGTTGGTGAAGTGGCTTAACACAGCGCCCTTTCACGGCGTCATTCACGAGTTCGAATCTCGTACGAGTCACCATTAAAAATGAAAAGTCCGCAAGGGCTTTTTTGTTTTATGCGGGGCATGCCCTCACAAGCGTTCAGGCCTTGACTGCAGATCAGGCATCCAAGAGAGACTTAGATTGCAGAATATAGAAGTCGTATAAATCCCTTACCGCGGGGATAAGCGGAGTAAGGGCCTGGTGAACGATGAGTGCCTTTATGGCAAATTAGCCTGCGTTTACGCTTTCAAAGGATGGGAGTAATAAATTTTTTAAAAAAGCAAAAAAAGGCTTGCATTTCATAGGACGCTGGAATATAATATCAAAGCACGGCAAGAGAAAGCCCTTGAAAATTAGGAAGCTTTCAACAAAACATTGCATTCCACCGTCAGGTGTGATAAGATGATTTTGCTAAAATCTTGCTGTTGATATATATGTCTTCTTAGCTCAGTTGGTAGAGCAACTGACTCTTAATCAGTGGGTCTAGGGTTCGAGTCCCTAAGAGGACACCATTTGCTTATGAATAGGTCGAATACTTAAGGTATCCGGCCTTTTTTCTATAAATCCTGTTTTCAATGTTGAAAATAGTTGAAAACGCAGATCTTGAAAAGTGAGGCTGTCGGAAAAACTCCGTCCCTATCGACGGGAAAAAGTTCTGATAAGGCAAGAAAGCAGGCTCTGGGGAAAAGAATATTTTTGCTTTATAGAATTTTTGCGTATAATGAAATCAAACCGAGTAGTGGCGAGAGGATAACGGAGGAAGAAAAGAATGAATACACCGGAATTGGAAACAGAACGTCTGCGGTTAAGAAAATTCACAGAAAATGATATTTCGGCAATCTATGCGATTTTCAGTGATCAGGAGGTCAATACTTATCTGCCGTGGTATCCGCTGGCAAGTTCGGCTGACGCTCAATCTTTTTTTGAGAAACACTTTCTATCGGTATATGCCAAACCGCAAGGGTATGCTTACGCGATTTGCCTGAAAAGCGACGATATCCCGATTGGCTATGTCTGTGTAAGCACGAGGGAAGGTTACGATCTGGGGTATGGATTACGCAAGGAATTCTGGCGGCGCGGAATTGTGACCGAAGCGGTCCGGGCGGTGATTCAACTGGTTAAAGAAGAGGGACTGTCGTATATCACTGCGACCCATGACGTTAATAATCCGCACAGCGGCTGGGTTATGCAGGCGGTCGGGATGCGTTATCAATATTCCTATGAAGAAATGTGGCAGCCGAAAAACATTTTAGTCACATTCCGAATGTATCAGCTTAATCTGGATGGAAACGAGAATCATGTCTACCACGGGTATTGGGATCAATATCCGAAGCATTTCGTAGAGAAAGTTTGATTGACATTAATGGCAGAGTTACTAAAGAATTCACAGCCAGCCAGTTATACAAAAACAGAAATAGAATGACAAAACTTACGGAATTTGCATTGAAGGAATTGACGGCTTTTCAAGATTGTAGTATATTCTATTTAGAATATATCTATATAGATATATCGAGAGAAAGGACCGGCGGAGTACCGTGAATACGGACGCTGAGACCGGACTGGAAAGAGCGATGAAACTATTAATTTCGGATTTAGACGGGACGTTATACCCGCGAAAGGAGTCGCTGAATCCTCATCAGCGGGAAGAAAACTTCAAGGCGGTTAAGCGCTGGGTTGACCGCGGACATCAATTCGCGGTGGCCACAGCACGGGGATTGCATCATTATCCGGCAATTCGGGAAGCGCTGGGCTTCGATGTTCATTTCATCGGCGGCAACGGCGCCGCCGTCCGGCTGGTGAATGGCGAAACAATAATCAAACAGCTGCCATGCAGCGTTTACATCGATTTGTGCCGATTTGTGCGCGATCAAGATTTAAATGTCAGCGTCACCACCGGATATCACAATCAATGGATCTGGTCGCACAACGACCGGTATCCGCGCGGTGTAGCGGCGTATGACGGGATCTGGGATTCCATCGAAATTGCGAATCTGGAGGAAATGAATCCGGAGGACGGTGTGGAGCGCATTCAAATTTTTGTGCCGCCACATCAGCGCGATGCCTTCCGGGAAACGCTGGCGCAGCGAAATTATCCGGGGATCATTACGACCAGCGATCAGGATATGATCGATATCGGCCCGCTAAACAGCTCGAAAGGCATCTCCATTTCCGAATTGTGTCAGCGGTATAACATCGGGCAGGATGATTTAATCGTCGTCGGCGATTCGGAGAATGATATTCCCATGTTTAAAACAACACCGCACAGCTACTGCATCGATCTGGCGGAACCGCGGGTAATCCAAAGCGCTTCGCACAGCGTCGCTTCCGTGCAGGAACTGATCGATAATTTGTTGGAAGAAGAACTGTCGGAATTTAACTTTTCGGGACAATCCGCGGAGTAAAACGAGGGAGTGGAGGAAATGATTGAGATCGAAACCTTATTTCATTTTAAAAAACCGGTGCCTGAACGACTGCGAGCGTATGGTTTCCATCCTGCTGAGGGGCGGTTTTTATGGGAAACGCCGGTTTTGGATAATCAGTTTTTGCTTCAGGTTATCGTGACGGAGACCGGACAGGTTGATTACACGGTCATCGACCCGATCACCCAGGAGGAATACATCCTGATCAAATCCGAGTCTGCGCAGGGGAACTTCGTAACGGAGCTGCGCCGCTGCTGTGAACAGAAGCTGGCCGAGATAGCTTCAACCTGTTTTATCACCGACGAGTTCCAGGCGGAACAAACTCGCCGGATTATCGGGTATATCCGTGAGCGCTATGCGGTGCAGCCGGAATATCTCTGGGAAGGATCGGCAGATTCCGCCGCGCTGCGTCACAAAACGACGCTGAAATGGTTCGGCGTTCTGATGACGATCGACAGCCGGAAGCTGGATCCTCAACGGCAGGGCTCTGTGGACATTCTGGTCGTGAAGACACGGCCGGAAAGGCTCAATGAATACATTGATCAACCGGGCTGTTATCCAGCTTATCACATGAATAAAAAGCACTGGCTCACGCTGGTGCTTGATGGAACGCTTCCGGATCCGGAAATTGAGGAACGGATCCAGGAAAGCTTCGCGTTGACGGAAGCGGGAGGAAAGCCCGCTAAAGTTCAGAAATAAGGAGATCCGATTGATGATAGCCCGAAAGATCCGCAGGCAGCGGACTTTGAAGAAAGGAGGAAGTTCATGCCGAAAGCCTTAGCTGAAATGACGCTGGAAGAACTATGGCGGCGGTTCCCGATCGAGCTTGTTCCGCCCCGCCCGGAATGGCCGATGATGTATGCCGATGAATCCGCCGGTTTGAAAAACAGACTTCCCGCAGACTGGATTGTCCGCATGGAGCATATCGGCAGCACGGCAGTCGGAACGATCTGGGCAAAGCCGATTGTGGATATTTTGGTGGAAACGACAGGGGAGGCGGATTGGGAGGTCCTGAAAACCATCCTTTTGGATGCGGGATATTTGTGCATGAGTCAGTCGGAAAACCGGATGGCTTTCAACAAAGGATATACGCCGCAGGGCTTTGCGCCGTCTGTCTTCCATCTGCATCTGCGTCGTCCGGGCGATCATGACGAGCTGTTTTTCCGGGATTATCTGATCAATCATCCCGAAGCCGCTCAGGCTTATCAGCAGCTGAAGCAGCGGCTGGCTGGTCCTTACCGCTTTGATCGCGACGGCTACACCGCGGCGAAGACGGAAATGATTCAGAAGTACACGCAGAAAGCGAAAATGGAAAATCAGGACAGGCCGATGCAGAAATTCATCGAGAACAAGGAGAAATAACGATGATCAGAAATCCGGAACAAACGATTGGAAAGCTGGCGGACAACGCCGGTTATGCTGTATGCAGCTTCATTGACGAACAGGGATATCCGGAAACGCAGACGTTACCGCAGCCGCTGCGGCGTGAAGGCATTCGTGAGTTCTTGTTTGACATCGATCCCACCGCTTTCGCTTTGACGCCCTTGACCGGTTCCTGTCCGGCCAGTCTTTACTTCATGGACCAACGTTTCTACCGCGGCGTCTGCTTAAAAGGCTGGCTCATGCTTGGCGATGAGCGGGAAGAAATTTTAGAAGACGCGGGGGGAAACGAGAAGGAGACAACGGAAACGACGGAGCTGAAAAAGCGTGTCATTCTGAAATTTACGGCGGAGAGCGGCCGCTATTACAGCCATTTCCAATCGTCGGATTTTCCTGTCAGCGAGGAGAAGATGTAATGGATAAGGTTGAAAAACTGTGGCGAAGCGTTCAGGAAAGCGGTGTACCGGTTTTAAAATTAACGTTTGCCGAAATCGAAGAAATACTGGGTTTTCCCATTGATCATGCTTTCCTTTCTTATAAGAAAAACAGTTTGGCTTACGGCTATGAAGTGAAAAAAATATCCCAGAAGGAAAAAACAGTCGTCTTTTGTCAGCGGATATAAAAAGATCCGGTATCTCCGGATCGGAAGGGGATGGAAGCTCAGACTCCGCCTTTTTTGTATTTACTGAATTACAGCGGAAGTTTCGTGACCGGCGCTAATAAAACCTTTCCCGTACCGCGGTAAACGTTGACCAGTCCTTCGCCGGAAGCGGCGGAACCGATCAAGGATTTACTGGAACGCTCCACGGTAAACTGCAGTGAATTGCTCCAGGCAATCGCAAAGTTGCCATCAACCTTCAGCACGTCGTCTTTCAGCGTGATTTCCACAAATTCTTCTTTCGGACAATCCGATTCAATACAGAAGACGCCGGTACCGTTCAAGCTCAAATTAAACAAACCTTCGCCGCCTGCTACCGCGGAGGAGAAATTCGAGCGCATCACGGCTTTATGCTGCAGGCGGGAATCGCAGGCTAAGAACAAACCATCGTCCAGAACGACAGAACCATTCCACTCTGCGGCATCCATCAAGATTAAATGTTTGTAAGTCGGTTCCAGCACCAGGGTGCCGCTGCCGGTGTATTCCGGCTTGATCGCCGATTCACCGGTCGCTTTGCCGCGGATTGCTTTCCCTAACAAATCGCCGACGCCCTTAACGCCGGTTGTCGCTTTAACGTCGCCGACCATCCATTGCATCGCGCCAGCCTGAATGGTGATATCAGCCTGCCCCAGATCGCACAGAACCTGCCGTTTGCGAACATTCATTTCATTGCAATAATAAGCGGTCATAGCGGAGCCGGGCATAACGCTGAGGTCGCGCAGATATTCGATGACGGTAAACGGGCCGAGCTGATCAACGGTGCGGACGTCGTCGTTATCCTGAAAATTCTTTATCTGATACATGGGATTCCTCTTCTTTCTTTTTTCAATTATACCATGCGAGGAGGTGCGTCAAGCCGGACTTTTGTTAACTTTCGGTTAAGTTTCAGGGCTTCCCGAAAATTGGAATCTAAAAGACAACAAGGAAATTTTCAGCGTTCTGATTGTTGATTTTACAAATCCATGTCCGCATTCCCCGGTTTTTGTTCTATAATGATGAAGACTGTAAAATCAGAGAGGAATAGAAAAATGGCGATCAAAGCAATCATGTGCGACGTTGACGGAACGTTGCTGAACAGCCAGGGAGTCGTTTCTCCCTATACCATCGAACAAATCAAAAAAATCAAAGCACAGGGTGTTCTGTTTGGTCTGGCGACCGGCCGCGATGTGCACAGTGTTAAAAATCAACTGGAACGCTGGGGTATTGGCGGACTCGTCGATGCCATTGTCGGCACAGGCGGTGCGGAAATCGCGGATTTTCAGCTGAATGTGGAAAAAAGTAGTTTTCCGCTGGATGGGAACGTTATCCGCCAGGTCATCCGGCATTATGAAGATCTTGATGTGAACTTTGCGATTCCCTGGCAGGGAGAATTGTATGCGCCTAAAGATGACCGGCTCATCCAGAGGCTTTCCCGGGTTGATCATATTCCCTACCATGTGGTCGATTATGAAGAATTTCTGAATCAGCCGCGGCCGAAGGTCATGATTGTCTGCGATCCGGAAACGATGGAACGGGTCGTTGCCCGCAGTCATACGTTTACCGTTCCGAAAACCAAGTCGGCAGGACTGATCACGGCCAGCGTTTTGTTTGAATACATGGATCCGCGGGTATCAAAAACGCAGGGCCTGAAAGAAATTATGGCGCTGCATGGTTTTACGATGGATGAGCTCTGCACCTTCGGCGACGCGGACAACGATTACGACATGACGATGAATGCCGGGATGGGCGTCGTCATGGCTAACGGCAGCGAGAAAACCAAAAGCGCCGCGGATGCTATCACGGACGATAACGATCACGACGGCGTCGGCAAGTTCATCGCGGAACATTTGTTGACAAGTAAAGAAATTTAAATGATCCATCGTTCAGAAGGAACGATGGATCGTTTTCACTTACGTTTTTACTTTTGAGTCTCCGCCTAAGGTTATTCTTTTGAAGGCAGCTGAAGGGAATGATCGGAACCCTGGAAAATCAGCGTCAGCGCCCAGACATCATCCTGTTTGGCAAAGGTATCAGGCTTGAAAAACTGTTCTAAGTCAACGAGAATTGTATCATTCTCCGTGGAAATCCGCTGGAGAATGACAGGGATCTCTTCGTTCAATTGAAATGGAATTTCCTGCTTCAGGGATGCGGTTGACAGAACGGTGTCTTCCGGCATCGTAAAATCCGGATCGTCGACCCGCAGTTCATCTTTTACGCAGATATTGTCACATTGCAGGATCAGAGTGTAGCCGGCGGGCAAGCTGTCGCTATAAACGGCGATGCGCCCGCGGGTTCCGGATAAACTTTGATCGCCAGTCCACTGGACTTCCCATTCTCCCTGATTCAACTTATACACCGTGTAATGCAGCGATTGGACGGTACTGTCCGCGGCGAACTGAAAGACCTGAGGTTTCTCAGAACATCCAAATTGATTGGCGATGGCGGTGTCCTCCTGATTGAAACTGGCCGCTTTCAGAATAAATTCCGATTCCAGTTCGGGAACTTGTTGGCAGCCGCTCAGGAAACCGAGCAGAAGCCCGGCAACACTCATGATTTTAATGATTGGCTTCATTTTTTTTCTCCTTATCTCTAACGTCTGAACTGATAGGAATGAACATCCTTTAGCGCTTATGGCTCATGGATCGTCGGTTTCCTTTGTTTAGCTATTCTCAAAATGAAAAATGATGATCGGCTGCCGCTGAATTCCCCGGGATTCTTTGCTCTGCTTCAGCGGTCTTCCTCTCTTTGAATTAAAGCATTTTCCCTCTGCTTTTGCAATGAAATTCCCCTTGGAGCCTGAGCTGACGAGCGGATAATGTTGACCCAAACCGTGGTATAATAAAATAAATGAGAACAGGATATAGACTATGAATAAGGAAGAAAGATTGGAAAGCTTTGAACAATTGAAAACGCAGCTGCAGCATTGCCGCGTCTGTGAGAATCTGATGAAGGATGAACCGCATCCAATATTTCAGGGCAGTCTGGATTCTAAAATATTTCAGATCAGCCAGGCTCCGTCGCGGCGCGTCATGGAAACCGGGCTGCCGTTTAATGATGCCAGCGGGAAAAAGCTGAAACAGGAATGGTATCAGATTACAGACGAACAGTTTTATGATCCGCGGCTGTTTTACATCGCTTCGATTGCCCGATGTTATCCAGGCAAAGCGAAGGGCAGCGGTGATCTCCGACCGCCGAAGCACTGCGCCGAGCTGTACTTACGGCGGGAGCTGGAGCTTGTTCAGCCGCAGCGGATCGTTTTGATCGGCAGCTATGCCGCGCAGTGGTTATTTCCTGAACTTTCACTGGAAGACTTAATCTTTCAGACGCAGGACTTCCGGGGAATTCCCGTTTTTACGCTTCCTCATCCATCGCCGTTAAACCGGAAATGGCTGAAGGACCATCCCGATTTTGAGCTGCGGCGGATGCCGGAAATCCGGGCTCAAATTCACGCCGCAATCCGTAAAGGAGAATAAAGATGATTTCCCGCTTAATGAAAGCCTGCCCCGTTGGGATTGCGATGGTGCTGAGCGTCAGTATTCTCTTTCATCCCTTGGAAAAACGATGCGTGTTTAAACCGGAAGCGTTCGGAGATCCGGAATTTTCGATCGAACTACCGGCGGGTTGGAGCTGCGTGTGCGATCAGAATATCCATACCCCGCTGATTAGTGAAATTCCGCCGAATTTTGGTTTGACACTCAGCGATCCCTCCGGTCGGAATTCGCTCAGGATGATTTATCAATATGGCGTACCCACCTGGACGTTCCCGCTGGCGGATTCTGAAGATCAACTTGTTACTTTGAAACAGGGCGGCCGCGGCCGGCTGGCAATACTGAGGGAAGGCGAAAGCGTCAGACTGCAGCTGTTGTTCTTTGAAGGTCAGGCTCAGAATTATACCGTAACGGGAACGTTTGACCGGGATTTTTACGATCAGAACGAAGCGCTGATCCGCCGGGGGGTCACTTCCGTTTCCCTGCGTTAAGCTTAAAAAACAAAAAATAGCCACAGAGCATTGAAATTATGAATTTCAGGAGGATTTGAGAATGCAGACTTATTTTCTGACCAGTGACTTTCCCAACGGCTTCCCTGAAGCTTTTATCACAGCACTGAAGCAAACGATCGTCAGGCAGGAACATTTTGTTTTCGCCGCATCTTCATTTGACAAGGCCGAAGTGAATGAAAAATATGCCCGGAAGATCATGGACATGTTCGCCGCCGCCGGATTTCATTTTCAGACGCTGACGATTCTGGACGATCGGCTGCCCCTGGCTCAAATCGGTCAGGTTCTGGAACAGGCCGACGTGATCTGGCTGGCGGGCGGGGATACGCTGTCTCAGCATGCCTCGTTTGAACGAATCGGGCTGCGGGAGAAATTGAAAACAACGACAGCCGTTCTGATCGGAATGAGTGCCGGTGCGATCAACATGGGCGATCAGATCGTGTTGGCCAGGCATGAGCTGGACAATGTCCCGGAGCTGACACAGTACCATGGATTAGGGTTGGTTCCGATGAGTCTGGAACCCCATTTCAACCTGGCAAGCGCGCAGCATCGGGAAGAAATCCGACAGGCCAGCCGGATTGCGCCGATCCTGGCGTTATGCGATGACGCTTTTGTCCAGGTGACCGGCGGAAAAATTCAAATCGTCGGCGAGTATCAGATTTTTGATGAAACGAGAAATAAAAATAGTTAAAAGGGAAAGTCCGGCGAAAACCCGGGCATCTTACGAAAAAGCGCCTTGAAGAAAAGAAGCTGAGATTTCTCTGTTTGGACAAGTCGAATGTCGGCCGAGCGGCTGACGGGATTGTTTGATTTTTCAACTTGAATTCATTGCCGGTCTGATTTATGATAAACAAACGGAGTACAAGTTAACCTATAAACAGAACCGGGCGGTTTTCGCCCTCAAAGGAGAAGCATGAATAACACGCAAATTGAAAATTGCAAAAAATTCTATGTCCTTGCGCAATCCAAATTAGCCGGCGATACCAGCGGGCACAGTCTGGATCACATTCTGCGCGTGGTAAACAACGCAGTCTTGATCGCCCGCAGCGAACCGCCCTGCGATCTTTATTTGATCGTTGCGGCGGCGCTGCTTCACGACGTTATTGACGATAAGCTGACGGCGGATCCTCAAACGGAGCATCGGTTTTTGGAAGAGCGTCTGGCGGAAATTGATCCGTCGATTCAGGCGTCAGTATTCGCGATCATCGATCATTTGTCTTTTTCCAAGAATCTGAGTGAAAAGCAGGTCTTATCCCAAGAAGGTCAGATCGTCCAGGATGCAGACCGGCTGGATGCGATCGGCGCGATCGGCATTGCCCGCACTTTCTATTACGGCGGTCATGTCGGCAATCCGATGTACGACCCTGAACTGCCGCCGCGCACGCAGATGGACGCCGCGGCTTACCGCAGCGAGCGCAGTACGGTGATCAACCATTTTTATGAGAAGCTGCTGCTTCTGGAAAGTAAAATGAACACGGAAACCGGCCGGCGTCTGGCCCGGAAACGCACGGCGTTTATGGAACAGTACCTTCAGGAATTCTTTGACGAATGGAACGGTCAGGCTTAACCCCTGTTTTAACAACAGCGAACAAGCCCTAAAAAAGCGAAACAGGTCAGAGTCCTCTCTGGCCTTTATTCTGTCTTTTCAGTCCTAAAAATCATGAAAATTCATTTTTGGATTCGACTTTAATAAAATTTTGAACAGGCTTCAGGAACGAAGCCATTAATTCTACATTGGAAAAGCCAAATATAAAAGCAACGCTCAGCTCGCTGAACATTGCTTTATCGTGGATGCGTCATCGCTTTATCTTGATACATCGCGTTATCTGCCCGCCGGTAGATATCCTCGACAGAATGATCGCCGGCCTCATAAACAGCCCATCCCACCGATAAGCCAGTTTCCACAGGCCAGTCCGGCCGCTTCTTTTGATAAAGAGCTTTCAGCTGGGCGCAGAGTTCGCTCAAGTTCTTTTGTCCGGAAGTGTCGGCAATCAAGGCCGCAAATTCATCGCCGCCGGTCCGGTACAGAATCGCCTGCGGTTCCAGGCATTCCTGCAGAATCGCCGCCGCTTTCTGGATATACAAATCTCCCTGAATATGCCCCAGTTCATCATTCACCTGTTTTAAATGATCCAGATCCACCACAAGAATTCCCATCGTTTTGAACTGACGGGAGGCGTTGAGATTGCCGATATCCACTTCAAAAGCATTGCGGTTGCGGATTTGCGTCAGCTGATCTGTAATTGCCAGATCTTTATAATGCGGATTGGAAATCCGGCGGAAAACAAAGAAGGCGATTCCGGTGGCCAGAACACAGGCGAAGATTAAGATGAGCGGAATAAAGTTTCGCAGCTGATGATAAATTTCAGCCTGTCTCCCGGCGTCGAATTCAACGCCGACCACGCCGATGACCGTCTCGTTCTGATAGACCGGCGAATAGGCTATAAAAATTTTCCCCCAATCCGTCGACTTGATGGCATCCGGCATAATCTCGTTCCCGGCCAGCGCTGTCCGCAAATCCTGCTGAATCTCCGGTTCGATCAGATCGCCGGGATACCGGAAATCCTCGCTGTCCGGATCCAGGCCATCTAATAGATAGATCAGGGTATCGTTTTCTGTGACCGTCGCGGTATATAAATAACGAACGCCGGTTGCGCTGCGAACATCGCGCAGCGACTGAGCCGTCTGTTGATACAGTGGAGAGGCCATGTCGTCCCGGTCATGGATTTCAGTAAAGGTAAGCGGATCCAACGACGTGTTGACATAGCTGACGATGGCATGAACCCGTTCTTTTAATTCTGAAATCATCCCATTATACGTATACGAGTAACATAAAATAAAAACGATGGAGGAAGACAGAAAAACAATGACTGCCGTAAGCAGGGATACCTGAAGATCGACGCGTCTTTTCCATCGCTGCATAACTTCACCTTCGAACTTTTATAAGTTCCCTTTGTAAGTTCATTATAACAGAGATCAGAAGATTCGGTTGTTAATAATTGAAACAAGCCGGAAAAAGGGAGAATCCGGGCTACTTTTCTATTTTCCCTGAAGGGGTGCGGCACAAAGCGGTACGGGCCCATTGACGGCGGACACGGGAATCAGGAATCCGCAGTTTTTCCCGGTATTTGACGACCGTCCGCCGGCTGATCGGACAGCCCAGCGCCTTCAGCCGGTCGCTCAGCTGTTGATCGCTCAGCGGCGCTTCCGCGTCTTCTTCATGGATCAGGCGCTTCAACTGTCGCAGCACCTGATCCTGGCTCAGATCATTCCGGACTTGGGCGGAGAAAAAAACAGAGAAGGGATAAAGCTGACCGTTGAATTCCAACCCCTTGCCGGCCAGCGACCGGGAAATGGTTGAGGGATGCAGACCGAGCTGATCGGCGATCTGATGGCGGGTTAAGGGAATCAACGGTTGTCCGCGCAGAAAGAACGCGCTTTGATTCAGACAGATCGCACGGGTGATCGAAGCCAGCGTCTGATTGCGTTTTTGAATCGCCAGAAGCAGGCTTTTGGCTTCCGCGGTTTTCTGCTTCAAGTAATCCTGAACTGTTGGATCGTCGATCGGCATCGGGTTGAAAATGAGCTCGCTGAAGCTGTGGGTTAATGCGATTTTAAACTGACCGTCCTCGATCTCCACCTGGACTTCGCAAACCAGCGGCGCCGCGGCCGCGCCCTGACTGCGGCCAGGCTTGGGATCGCAGCGGCGAAGCAGGGTGATCGCTTCGTTTAACTGATCCGCTGTGCAATGCAGCATCCTGCACAACGACGTTGTACCACCCCGGGCCAGCGCTTCCAGGTGTTCGGTCAGCCGCCGGGCCAGTTCATTTTCCGGATGCTGCTCCATAAGCTGAAGCAGCAGGCATTCACGCAGATCGTGCGCGAAGATTCCGGCTGGCTTCAAAGTTTTCAGCTGGGACAGAATTCGATTTAATCTTGTTTTGTTGATGTGCACCAGACCGCACAGCGCGTCCAGCTCCTCCCGCAGATAACCGTCGTCGTCCAACAAGCCGATCAAGGTTTCCGCGATCACCTGATCCGCCGGATCCAACAAAACTGCCGCCTGTTGCCGCAGCTGTTGTTTCAGGGAAACCTCAGCGGCGACAAATTGTCCGGCTTGTTCATAGAGATCATCGCTCCGGGCAGTCCGCTGATCGCTCCATTCCAGCAGGGGATTGCTCAGCATCTGCTCGTTCAGATAAGCTGCCAGGGCGTCGGAGCTCATGTGCAGGATGTTCAAAGATTCCAGCATGGCCGGTTTCAAGCGGTGCTGCGGCTGGATGTTCGGCGTTAAAGCGAGCGTACTTTTCATGCGGTCCCCTCCTTTTTTCTTATTGTAGCACAATCCGCTCCCTGTGAGAGCGCTCTCAAAATTAATCCGCGTTGGATTGACAAAGTCGGATTCCGAACCTATTCTTAAATTGTAATCTTTTTTGATCGAATTATTCTAAGGGAAGAACCCAAGGAGGGGAAACGTATGGAAAGTCCGGCAAAGAAAAAAATTCTCGACGCGCTGGCGGAAGCGACCCGGCATTTTGCCTGGAACGATCTGTCCGGCTTAAGTGCTCAGGGACTGGCGGAGTGTTTCGGGGTGAGCCGCAATCTTGTTTCGCAATATCTCAACGAAGCGCACGGCGAGGGGACGGTCATTAAAATCAACACGCGTCCGGTCTACTTTTTAAACAAAGCCGCGCTGTGCGAGCGGACGAAGGCGGAAGATCTGGAATCCACTTACGATTCGGTGGAGGAACTCATGCGGGAGGCAGCGGCGCGGAAGGAGAAGATCGTGTCTTTCCGCAAGCTGGTCGGACATCAGGAAAGTCTGAAGCAATGCGTCGAGCAATGCAAGGCGGCGATCACCTATCCCGGCATCGGCCTGCCGATTCTCCTGCAGGGACAGACCGGCACGGGCAAAAGCTACATCGCGCAGCTGACCTATGAATACAGCGTGGAAAAAGGAATTCTCGACAAGAAGGGCAGCTTCGTCACCGTCAACTGCGCCGAATATGCCAACAATCCGGAGTTGTTTCTGACGAATTTGTTCGGCTATAAGAAAGGCTCTTACACCGGTGCGGAGAAGGACAAGGCCGGGTTACTGGCGCTGGCCGACGGCGGCGTGCTGTTTCTCGATGAGATTCACGCTTTGAAACCGGAATGTCAGGAGAAGATCTTTCTGTTTATGGACAAAGGGATCTATCACATGGTCGGCGATAATGAAACATGGTATTCCGCGAAGGTGCGGCTGATCTTCGCGACGACGGAGGATCCGCAGAAGGTGCTGTTAAAAACGCTGCTGCGGCGGATTCCGATTCTCGTTCAGGTGCCTTCGCTCGTCGACCGTTCTCTGCAGGAAAAGCGCGAGCTGGTGCATGAGATCGTTGCCCAGGAAAGCGGGAAGATCGCCCGGCAGGTCGTGTTCAGCGAACTGGCCTACCAGACGCTGGTCAATCATGCCTACCCCGGCAACGTCGGAGAATTGGGCAACACGATCCGCGCCAGCGTTGCGAAAGCTTATCTGCGCGATCCGGCCGCCGATCCGGTTGAGCTGCATCTGTATGATCTGCCCAGCTTCCTGCTTCAAAGCGGAACCGCCAACGGCGAGCTGATGGAATATGACGACGGCAAGATGATCGACACCCGCCAGATGATGAAGCAGAAGTATTTTGAAACGATGCTTTATACCTTCAATAAAGGTCTGATCGAACAATACCGGAATCATCTGCCGATGCCGGAGTTCATTGAAAAAGCGTATATCCTGCTGGAAGGCTACACGGATTATCTGTTTTTCAACAATCCCGCAGGCAAAACGCCTAAGGACGATCTGACGGCCAGTCTGGTTGAGAATATCTATCAGATCACCGCGCAGAAATACAATCTGGAAAAGTTGAGCAATTCCGAGGTCGTAACGATGTCGCGCTTCATTCTCGATTTCGCCAGCCACAGCGTTTCCTGCCTGCCGCTGGATAAGAAATACCACAAGGAAATTCAGGATTGCATCGAGGCGATTCAGCGCCTGTTTCCGATCAACGCGACGGCGATCCGCAACGTTGCCCGGCTGATTCAGGACAGTCTGAACATCAAGCTGGAAGGGATCGGATATCTTGATCTGTTGATCTACATGATGTATTTTAACCGCGAAATGGAAACCTCGCAGATTCCGGTGCTGATCATCGCGCATGGCTTCAACATTGCCAGCAGTATTGCCGAGGTTGCCAACCAGCTGCTTCGCCGTAAGATCTTCGACGCCATCGACATGCCGATCGAATGCGGCGTGGACGTGATCATCCGCAAGGTGTCCGACTATCTGAAACATCTGGAAGGGTGTAAGGAAGTGCTGCTGATGGTGGATATGGGATCGTTGGAGGAAATCTACAAGTACACGGAAAATCTAAAGAATGTCGATATCGGCATCATTAACAACGTCACGACCAAGCTGGCGCTGGATATCGGATGCATGATCATGGAGGGAGAAGGGATCGAAACGATCCTGGAGGAAGCGGCCAACCGCAACCAGCACCGCTACCTGATCGTCCGCAACCGCCAGAAGGCCAACGCGATCCTGTCGATCTGCCAGAGCGGCTTCGGCACGGCGGAGAAGATCAAGAAGCTGCTGGAAAAGAGTCTGCCGGCAGGGCAGAACATCCCGGTGCTTTCGTATGAATACGACAGTATCGAGACGATGGGTTCTCAGGCTCCGGTGTTTGACAAATACAACATTCTGTTCGTTGTCGGCACGATGGATCCGAAGATCAAGGGTGTGGAATTTATCTCGCTGGAAGAGCTGATCGAACAGAAGAACATTGAGAAGATCTCCGAGCTGCTTAACGAATTCATGAGTCCGGACGAGATCCAGCAGTTTAATGACAACCTGCTGCGGAACTTCCCGATGGAAAATCTGTTGAACTATCTGACGATTCTCAACCCGGAAATCATTCTCGGCAACGTCGAAACGATCATCCGGTCGATTGAAGCCCAGCTGGGCCTGCGGATTACAAGCAACGTCAAGGTCGGTCTGTATCTGCACATCAGCTGTCTGATCGAACGGCTGATCATCAACAAGACCGTCGCGCCGTATGACAAGCTGGACGAGCTCCAGCAAAAGCATCAGGATTTCATCGCCGTCATCCGCAAGAGCTTCGCCGAGGTGGAACGGATTTACAATGTGTCAATTCCGTTGTCGGAAATTGGCTATTTGTATGAATACATTGCCCTCGGCAGTGTCGAGAAAGAGGAAAATAGTGTCGAAGATGAAACGGGTTACTTTGAATAAAAGCATGAATCGCCCCGCATTGAAGCTGAAATTTCAGAAAGAATTCCGGAATTTCAGCTTTTTTTCTTCCAAAAAATAGAAAATAAGAAAAAAAGCACGAATTGGCATACTAATTGCTTATATTTGAGCGTAAGTAGAGAAGGGAGGACAGCCCGTGAGAAAGATAATTCTGGCTTCTCATGGATCCATGGCCGAAGGGGTGCTCAGCGCCGCCAAAATGATCATGGGCGATTGTGAAGAAATCCAGGCTCTGGGGTTGGATCATTACGAATCCCCAACGGAAATCGCCCGCCGGATTGAACGGCAGGTTACAGCCGAGCCGGATTGCGACTTCATGATCTTCTGCGATATCCACGGCGGCAGCGTGCATAATCAGCTGACGGAACTGTGCCGGTATCCGAATGTGTATCTGGTCGGCGGCATGACGTTGTCGATGATCCTGGAATGCCATCTGAACGTTCAGGACATCTCCACGATGGAATTGTTGGAAAACGCCGTGCAGTCGGCAAAGGACACGATCACCGTGTTGTCGCACAAGCAGGCGGTGGAACAAATTGAAAAGGGAATGGAGGATGATGTTTTATGGTAGAGCTGTGCAGAGTGGATGACCGGATGCTTCACGGACAGGTCGCGGTGACCTGGGTGAATCAGGTCGCGCCGGATGCGATTCTCATTGCCAACGACGAGGCGGCGACCAACGAGATGAGCAAGCTGGCGTTCAAGATGGCCAAACCGGCCGGCGTGAAGCTCGCGATCAAAACGGTGAAGGACGCAGCGGTGCTGCTGAATGATCCGCGCACGAAGAAGACCCGGATTTTCCTGATTGTCAGAACGGTTCAGGACGCCTTGGAGCTGGCGAAAGCGACGGGCAATCAGATTACCACCGTCAACATCGGAGGAGTCAAGAAAAAGGAGGGAAGCAGACAGGTGGCGGCGAACGTTCACATGGATGATGCGGACATCGACGCCTTACGGGAATTGAATTCTCTGGTGGACAAAGTTGAAATTCAGATGGTTCCAAGCGAATCAAAGACCGACGTAAAAAAGATTATTTGAGGAGGAAAAACTTATGATGCAAGCAGTTTTGGTAGGATTGACTGTCTTCGCACTGGAGTTCATTGAAACCTGGTGCTCCTACCCCATGACAACACGCCCATTGATCGTGGGCACGGCGATCGGAATTGTTTTAGGGGATGTCGCGACCGGCGTAACCGTCGGCGCCAGTTTGGAATTGGTCTTCATGGGCGTTATGGCGATCGGCGGCACAGTTCCGCCGGATGCCTGTTCCGGTACCGCTGTCGGTACCGCCTACGCGATTATTTTGGGTCAGGGCGTAGAAACCGCCTTTACTCTGGCGATCCCGGCTTCAATTTTGTGCCAGACCTTGTTCGTACCGTTAGTCGCGCTGCGTTCCCTGTGGTCGCCGATGATCGACAAGATGGTAGCCAAGGGCGATTATAAAGGCTTACAGCGCATGATGCCGGTCGTTTCCGCAACGATGTATGTCTTCAAAGCCCTGATCTGCGGCGGCGCGGTGGCGCTGGGTTCCGTTGCGGTCCAGCAGTTTATCGACGTTCTGCCGGCTGTCTTCTTAGATGGCATGGGCGTTGCGGCCGGAATGTTGGCCGCGGTCGGATTCGCGCTGTTGTTGAAGATGATGTGGACCAAAAAGCTGGCGGTTTACTTCTTCGTCGGATTCATTCTCTCATCGTATCTGGGTCTGCCGTTGATGGCGATCGCAATCCTGGGCATCCTGTACGTCATCGTGCTGTATGTCGAAAGCAGTCACAAACCAACGCAATCATCCGCTGAAGAAGAGGAGGAACTGTTCAATGATTAAGGAAAAATTCAATTTAACTGAAGACGAAAATAAGATGTGTTTCCAGATCGCGATGCGATCCCATACCATGAGCGCTCCGTATTGCTGGGAAAAAATGCAGGCGCTGGCGTTCTTATACACAATGATCCCGGTTATCAACAAGTATTATCCGGAAAAAGAAGACCGGATCGAAGGCTACAAGCGGCATTGGGAACTGTTTAACACGACCCCAAGTGTTTCCGGCTTCATCACCGGCCTGGTTGCTTCGATGGAAAAACAGGGCGCAGAGGATCCAAACTTTGATAAATCTTCGATCTCCGCGGTGAAGTCTTCCCTGATGGGACCGTTCGCCGGCATCGGCGATTCGATTTTCCAGAGTACCTGGCGCGTTATCTCGATGGGCGTCGGCTTGAGCTTAGCGGCCGGCGGCAACATTCTCGGACCGATTGTCTTCTTATTGATGTATAACATCCCATCCGCATTCGTCCGTTTCTTAGGTCCGTATGTCGGTTACAGCTTAGGCGCGAAGTTTATGAGCAGCGCCGCGGAAAACGGCATCATGAGCTTTATCACCAAGGCGGCCAGCACGGTCGGTCTGATGACGGTCGGCGCGATGACCGCGACGATGGTTTCCTGCAATATCGGCTTCGTATTCACGATGGGCGGCGCGGAACAGTCGATCCAGGCAATGCTGGACACGATTTTCCCGAACCTGCTTCCGCTGTTACTGACACTGTTCTGCTTCAAGCTGCTGAATAAGAAAGTCAACGCAACGCTGCTGATTTTCGGCCTGATGGTCTTCGCGATCCTGGGGACCTGGATTGGTATTTTCTAAGCGAAGTCTGTAAAACAACCGGATTTCAAGCTACAATAAAAGAAAGAAGAATGACGATCAGGCAGGGAATCCTCTGCCTGATCAGATTCTATTCCATTTGAAGGAGGAAAAGAAATGGTGACATTACTAGATTGCATCTATCGCGTACCGTCGGTGATCGAAGGGATCGTCGCACGCCGGGAAGAAACCTTTGCGCCGCTGCTGGACGCGGTGAAGGACCGCCTGGGCGAGCTGAACGAAATCATGTTTATCGGTTCCGGCACAAGCAACACCTGTTCGCTGACGGCGTACCGCTTTGTTGAAAAAGCAAGCAAGCTGTCAACCAGCACGATGATTCCCAACGAGTTCCTGGCGAAAACCGTCTACAATCCGAAGGCCTTGTATGTCTTTGTTTCCCAGTCGGGTACCTCGACGCTGACGCAGCAGTCGCTGAAAAAGGTCAAAGCGCTGGGCTGCCTGACGGCGGCGATCACGGAAGCGCCGACAACCCCGCTGGCAAAAGAAGCGGACGTGCATATCGACATGGGCTGCGGCTACGAAGAATACGGCATGCGCACGATCGGCTACTGCGCGAGCATCCTGACGGAAATGTTGATGGGCGTGGCCCTGGGTCAGGCGCGCGGCGTTGTCAGTGAGACGGAAGCGGCGGCCTATACGGAAGACGCGCTGGCAGTGACGAAAGACCACAAGGAAATCTGCGACCGGACGCTGGCCTGGTTTGATCATAACAAGGAAGCGTTGATGGACGTCGATGCCTTTGTTCTGTATGGCCCGGGCAGTCTGTACGGCGTTGCGATGGAAGGCGCGCTGAAAATTCTCGAGATCGCCAAGCGCTTCATGTGCGTCGGTTATGAAATGGACGACGGTTTGCACGGACCGACGATGGGCTTCACGAAACGGCATGCGGTCATCGTACTCAACGACGGCGGCAAGGATAACCATCTCGCGATGGGCATTGCGAAATACATGAAAAACGACGTCGGCCATGCGTATGTGATCGGCGCTAATCCGATCGACGCCGATGATTTGGGCTTCACGCCGGCCTCGAAGGACTTCGCGTGCCTGGAATATGCGCCGGTTGTGGAAATCCTCGCTTACCGGCTGGCGGTGGATTACGGCATTGAATTGAAGGACATTAAAACGCAGGATCCGCTCCCGGAGATGAAATACTTCAATACGCACGATGAATAAGCAGAGGAAGAAGCACGGGAACGTGCTTTTTCTCAACCCTCAACGCTTCGGTTTGCTGAAAGCGATCCTGTTAATCGCAGTGCCGGTAGCGCTGCAGACGATCATTTCCGTCGGGATCAACATGGTCGACACGCTGATGGTCGGGGCGCTGGGTGAAACGCAGCTGACCGCGGTGTCGCAGGCCAGCCAGCTGTTCTTCATCTTCCAGCTGACATTGTTCGGGACAACCGGCGGCGCTAACGTGCTGATCGCGCAGTATTGGGGAAAACAGGATGGCGAAGCGATCCGGTCGGTGATCGGCTATACGTTCCGCGTGATGCTGAGCGCAGCGGCGGTACTGGTTGCGATCGCAGCGTTGTTTCCGCGCGAGGTCATGACGCTGTTGTCGAACAACCCCGAAGTGATCGCGGTCGGTACACAGTATTTGCGGATCGTCAGCGTGTCCTACCTGTTTTTTGGGATCACGACGGTTCTGGGCAATACGCTGCGGGCTGTCGGCGATGTCAATGTGGCAATGGGCGCTTCGCTGGCGTCGATCGGGGCGAGCGTGATCTTCAACTGGCTTTTCGTATTCGGCAATCTGGGCGCTCCGGCCTGCGGCGTTGTGGGCAGTGCGCTGGCGAACATTCTGGCGCGGATGCTGGAATGCGCCATTCTGATCATTTATTCGCTTGGGTTTGAGAAAAAGATTCGTTTCCGTTTCAGCTGGATTCTCCATCCGCAGAAGGTTCTGTGGCCTTCGTTTGTCAAAAACTGCGCGCCGGTGGTCGCCAATGAATTGACATGGGTGCTGGGCAGCTCGGTGCTGACGATGATCTCCGGTCACATGGCTTTCGCGTTTGCGACGGCGTATGCGATCTTCAACGTCGTGGCGCAGATTTCCTGCGCGCTCTCGCAGGGGATTTCCGCAGCCGCCTCGGTCGTCGTGGGCAACTTGATCGGCGAAGGGAAACAGGCCGAGCTGGATCAGCCGATTCGGCTTTTGCAGCGGGTCGGGGCGGTGAGCGGGACGCTGGCCTGTCTGTTTATTCTGGCGATCATTCCGCTGATGCCGAAATTTTACAACATTACGCCGGAAACGTTCGGCGTGCTCGTTCAAATTATGACCGTGGGCGCGTTGATTGAAATCTTCCGCTGCATGGGGTTTGTCAATAATGTCGGCATTCTGCGCGGCGGCGGGGATGCCCGGTTCGTCTTTTTCAACGATGTATTTTATTTGTGGGTGTTTTGTATTCCAGTCGGCTGGTGGTGTTCGCAGCAGGCGGGAATTCCGGTATTCATGACCTTCTTTATCCTGCGGTGCGACGATGTGATCAAGGCGTTTGTGGGGGACTGGCGGATTCATCATGGGCAGTGGATTCATCAGGTGACGGTTCAAGAGCGGACGTCATGATCTGACCCGGGATGGCCACGTTGGATCTGGGAAAGAACGCAAAAAGCGAAATTGGATTCCATCCATCATACCGCACGGCAACTAAACGAAGTGATTGTGAAACAGAGATTCCTTGTTCCAAGAGCCTGAAAAATCAGAAATTAAATCACCGGAAGACCGCAGACTTCATAAGATAAGAGGAATGCGAGGGATTAAATCATGACAGAGAAATCTCATTTTTCCGATGCTGCTGAAAAGCTGGCGCTGAACGTCAGCCTGGCCAGCTTTCTTATGAATTTACTGCTTTCTGTTTTTAAGCTGTTTGCCGGGATTGCCGGTCATTCGCAGGCGATGATTTCCGATGCCGTCCATTCCGCATCCGATTGCGCCAGTACCGTCGTCGTGATGATCGGCGTGCATTGCGGACATCGCCAGGCGGATGCCAATCATCCATTTGGCCATGAACGGCTGGAAAGCGCCGCGTCCCTGATTCTGGCTGTCATGCTGGGAATAACAGGCGTCGGCGTCGGGGTCAGCGCGATCAGGACGCTTTGTCATCCGGCAGCCTTGCAAGTCCCGGGCAAGGCGGCGCTGATGATGGCGGTGGTTTCGATTTTGGTCAAGGAAGGCCAGTACTGGTGGACACGCTGGGCCGCGCTCACCGTGGATTCTGATGCTCTGATGGCAGATGCCTGGCATCATCGCTCCGATGCCTTGTCATCGGTCGGCGCCTTGATCGGGATCGGCGGTGCGCGGAAGGGCTGGCTGTGGATGGATCCGGCCGTTGGTTTGATCATCTGCGTCCTGATTCTGGCCGTAGCTGTCAAGCTGTTCTGTCAATCGTTAAACAAGATGATCGACCAGTCCTGCGACACAAAAGCGCTGCATGCGATAGCCGAGACGATCCTCAGCCAGCACGGTGTGGTCACGATTGATACGCTGCGCACCCGGATTTTCGGAAACCGGATTTATGTCGAACTGGAGATCGGCGTCGACGCCCAGCTGCCGTTGGTTGACGCTCACGCGATCGCTGAAAATGTTCATCAAGCCGTGGAGGAAACGATCCCGCGGGTGAAGCACTGCGCCGTGCACGTTAATCCGGTGCAGAAAGAATAAACCGGACTCTCCTCTTTTGCTCTGCCCATCCCCCGGCTCCGCTCAGATCCGGATCCAGTCAGGTCCTGATTTTCTCCGTTGATCGCCGCCGGCTTGTTTTTGCCGGTCAGCTGTGTTTTAATTACAGTCAGATCGAAAAAAAGATCAGGAAGTTGAGGGATTTTAATGAAAAAATGGAAATGCCTGCTGGCGTTGTTGATCATGGCGTCCGGCTGCACAGCGCAGCCGCAGCCGACGCCAAGCAGCGAGCCGGCGCCGGATACCGCGGGACTGACGCAGACCGCGGATCAGCTGGCGGAGATGTTAGTCAGTCAGCTGGGCGCCGCAAGCGTTCAATATGCGCTGATGGATGGGGATACGATCCTCGTGTCGGGTCAGAAGGGCGTGTTTGCCAAGGGCTCCGATCAGGCGTTAAGCGCGGACGATCAATATGCGATTGGATCGGTCTCCAAGGTGTTTACGGCCGCGGCCGTCATGAAGCTGCAGGAAGAAGGCAAGCTGAAACTCGACCAGCCGGTCGCAGAGCTGCTTCCGGAATTCACGATGGCGGATGAGCGTTATTCTGAAATCACCGTGCGGATGCTGCTTAACCACAGCGCGGGACTGCCGGGTTCGACCTTTGACGAGGGCTTTGTGTTCACACCGAGCACAACCGCTCATGATACGTTCCTGGAAACGCTGAAAACGATGCGGCTGCAGGCGGATCCGGGCGCATATTCCGTGTATTCCAACGATTGTTATGTGCTGGCGGAGCTGGTTGTGGAAAAGGTCAGCGGTCAGGATTTTACCAGCTACCTCCGCTCGCAGTTTTTAGAACCGCTGGGCATGACCCGGACGCAGACGCCGGTGGAAAACGTTGATTTCAGCGCCATGCCGAAAGTCTATTCCGCAAGTCAGCCGGAGCGGGAGATTCCGGCGGATATCGTATCGGTGATCGGCACCGGCGGTCTTTTCTCCACGGCGGAGGATTTATGCCGCTGGGGCCAGGCGTTCATGCCGGGTTCTCCGGTACTCAGCGCCGATTCTTTAAGCGCGATGAGTGAAAACGAAGCCGCAAAAGGGATCTGGCCAAGTGAGGAAGCCAACAGTCTGGATTACGGCTTAGGCTGGGACAGCGTCGCGCTCGCGCCGTTTGCCCAGGGCGGCATCCAGGCGCTGACCAAAGGCGGCGATACGATGTATTCGCATGCCAACTTCACAGTCGTTCCGGAATACGGCCTGACCTGTGTCGTTCTGAGTTCGGGCGGACTGAGTTCCTATAATCAGATGATGGCCGCGACATTATTGGAACAGGCGCTGTTGGAAAAAGGCGCGATCAGCGAAGCACTGCCGCATTACCAGCTGCCGTCCGTGCCGGAAACAATCCCGGCGATCCCGGATGAAGTCAAGGACTATGCCGGACTGTATGCGGACTCCACGTCGCTGTACCGGATCGACTTTACCGACGAGGGGATGCTGAACTTCACGGTCGAACAGATGCCGGATACCCCAACACCGCTGACACATGTCGGAGAGGGCAAATTCCTGCTGCCTTCGCCGATGACCAATCAGCTGTTCAGCTTTGAAGAAAAGGGCGGAAACACCTATCTGAAAGTCGAAGCCGTGACGGAAATTTCGGGACTGGGTTATACGGCCGCCACGGTTTACTACGCGATGAAGGTAGAAGAAAATCCGCTGTCCGACACTGTAAAATCAGCCTGGCAGCAGCGCAGCGCCACATCGTACCTGCTGCTCAGCGAGGACGCCTCGTCGCAGATTTACGAAATGATTCTGCCCGTCGCGCCGGCACCGATCAGCACGTTTGCGGAAGGCTATGTCAACGCTCACCGGATCGTCGATGAGAACCGCGCCGAGGCGATTGTCCAGATTCCGGGCAGCGGCAGCCGCGATCAGTTTGATTACCAGTTTTTCACGAAAGACGGAATCGAATATCTGCAGGCCGGCGGCGATGTGTACGTCAGCGCAGAAGCCGCGAAGATTCTTGAAGACGGCTTGACTGTCACGATCGGAGAAGACGGATATACCCAATGGCTGTCGATTCCGGCAGAGCTGGAAGGCAAGACGCTGACGGTGAGCACAGAAGCTGACGGGGTCTTCGTCTACAATCCCGCGATGCTCTGCCAATACAACCGCGTTACGGACGGCGATCAGCCGGTCACGCTGCCGGCCGGAGGCTATCTGGGGCTGGCAGGCGATCCGCAGGCAATGTTTACGATTACAATTTCTGATTAACAGAATGGACAGGACTTCGTAGGGAGATCCTGATTCCGAATAAGTTACAGACTGCCGGAGCTTCATGACTCCGGCAGTTCTTTTCTTTTTCGCGGGATTTGTCCGTTCAGTCTGAAGGAGCGCGGACAGGCTGGGGGCGGATGAATTCAGCGATTATCCGGCGGCATGCGGAAATTCTGAATTTTTCTTTTCCGATTCTTTCTTTATTATTTAGCATTTTCACCCCGGTTTTCCTCTCTTTTGCCCTGTATACTGAGGACGCATAAAGGAGGAGAAAGGAAATGGACTTTATTTTGACCATGCACGAACTAAGCAAGCGGTACCGTCATTTCCAGGCGTTGGACAAACTGACGATGCATATCCCAAAAGGTTCGATTTACGGCTTGATCGGCCGGAACGGGGCGGGAAAAACAACGCTGATCCGGACGATTGCCGGACTTCAGCGGCCGGACGAGGGTTTCTATTGCCTCAACGGCGTAAAACACACGGATCCGCGCATCGCGGCCGTCCGGCGAAAGACAGGCGCGATTGTCGAAACGCCGGCAATTTATCTGGACATGAGCGCTTCTGAGAATTTACAGGCGCAGAATCTGCTTTTGGGCAAACCGAAAAACGATCAGGTGGAGCGCCGGTTAAAAAGGCTGGGACTGGATCAGACGGGGACTAAGAAAGCCCGGAATTTTTCTCTGGGTATGCGTCAGCGGCTGGGGATTGCCTCCGCTCTGGCCAGCGATCCGGAGTTCTTAATTCTCGATGAACCTTTCAACGGTCTGGATCCGCAGGGAACCGCAGATCTGCGGCAGCTGATCGTAAGCCTGAATCAACAGGGGATGACGATTCTGATATCCAGCCATCTTTTAGACGAGCTGTCGCGTCTGGCAACCCATTACGGGTTTATTGATCACGGCACGCTGATTCAGGAGCTGAGCGCCGAAGAACTTCAAAAGCAATGCCGCGGCGGCTGGCGGTTAACGGTCACCAACCCTCAGCTTTGCATTCAGGTCGCCCAACGGCTGCATTACGCCTGCGAGCAGGCGGAGAATGACGTGCTGATCGATGGCGGCGGCAATATTTCCGAGCTGCTGCTGAAGCTGGCGGAAGCGGGATGCCCGGTGCAGGCGCTTCATCAACAGGATGAATCGTTGGAAAGCTATTATCTTGATTTGATCGGAGGGGACAAGCATGCGTAATCTGATGAAGACCGGTTTATTTCGGCTGAAACGACAAAAAGCGTTCTGGATTTCTCTGTTGTTGATGATGATTTTCGGACTGGTCCGCACGCTTTCGCTCAACGGCGATCCGGACAGTACGCTGGCTTCCGGATTCTTTATCTATGTCATGATCCTCGGTCTGGTGATGGCGGTTTTCTGCAGTCTGTTCATCGGGACGGAATACAGCGACGGCCCGCTCCGCAATAAGATCATCGCCGGATGTTCCCGGCCGAGCCTTGTTTTATCTAATTTTCTGCTTTGTTCGCTGGCGGGGATGGTGTTCTGCTTCGGTTATTTGATCAGCGCTCTGGCGGTGGGACTGCCGCTGTTCGGCGGCCTGGGAACGTCCTTGCCAATCCTGCTGGAAACGGCGGGCTGCACCCTGTTAGTCAGCTGCAGTTATGCTGCGTTGTTTACCCTGATAAACCTGCTTAATTCCAACAAAACGGTCAGCGCGATCACCTGTCTGTTGACGGCGTTGCTGCTGCTGGGGCAGGGCTTTGACAGTCTGTCGCGTCTGAATCAGCCGGAACGCCTGCAGATTGTCGAAGGAACGCCGGAAGGGGAGTTTCCGACGGCGGAATGGATTGAGAATCCGGCCTATTTGAATCCCCAGGAACGGAAAGTCGTGAGCTTTCTGGCTGATTTCCTGCCGGGCGGCCAGGCTTTGCAGCTGTCCTGGATGATCGGAGAACCGGCACATCCTCAACCCGTTCTTGCACTGTATGCTTTGATCCAGATTTTAATATTCAATGGAATCGCCGTTCTTCTGTTCAGCCGGAAAGATCTGAAATAATTTCCACTTTCCCTCTTCTGTTTTCCATCGCTGCGCCGCGCCCGCAATTTGCGTTCCGCTGACGGAATTAACCGGTGGGAATCGGATTCACTTTTATCAATCTTCTCAAGCTTCGGGTCAATCCGGCGTTGCCGTCAGGGATTATCCGTGATCGCTGAGAAGATTTTTCATTTTTTCAGGCGGCTGCCGGCGGATGGAGAAGAACTTTCCGCTTTTTGCATCCTCGACAGGATTAGTGCGCGGAACTCTGGAAAGCATGGTAAAATAATCGCAGAAGCAAACGATCCGGAGGGGTCGTTATAAACGGGGAATGTCCCCGGGAAAGGAATCCCAATGAGCTATATTAAGAACATCGAACCGGAAGTTAATTTGAAATTAGCCGATCAAATCGCCGTGCTGCCGGGACAGATCGTTAGTAAAACGTTGGCGCAGAACGATGCTGTCAGCCTGACGCTGTTCGCTTTTGATCAGGGTGAAGAAATCAGCACGCACGCATCGGAAGGCGACGCGATGGTGTTGGTGCTGGAAGGGATCGGCCGCTTTACGATCGACGGTCATGTGCATTTCTGCAAGGCGGGCGAAACGATCGTGATGCCGGCCGGGAAACCGCACGCCGTCTATGCCGAGGCCAAATTTAAAATGCTGCTGACGGTGGTTTTTCCCCAGCCCGGACAGTAACCGGCCGTTGAGCCAAGCATAAGGTCAGACTTCAGAGAAAAAAGTCAGCCGTCAGGTTGACGTTGTAAACGAAACACGTTATTCAGAAAGGACAGGACGAAAGCATGAATAATTTTATTTACGACATTCCAACAAAAGTTTACTTCGGACAAGGCCAGATCGTACATCTGCCGGAGTTGATTCAGACCTGCGGTTCGCGGGTGCTGCTGGTCTACGGCGGAGGCAGCGTGAAGAAAACCGGGTTGTACGATACGATTACCCACCTGTTGAGAGAAAACGGGATTGAATGGCAGGAACTGTCCGGCGTGCAGTCCAATCCGAAAATCGGATCGGTGCGCGAGGGTGTCCGGTTAGTCCGCGAACATCAGCTGGATTGTGTGCTGGCGGTCGGCGGCGGCAGTACGCTGGATTGCTCGAAAGCGATCTGCGCGGGCGTTCCGTACGCCGGGGATCCCTGGGAGCTGGTGCTCGACCGCACGAAAGTGCAGGCTTGCCTGCCGCTGATCACCGTGCTGACGATGGCGGCAACAGGCTCGGAAATGGACAACATCGCGGTCATCTCCAATCCGGAAACTAAAGATAAACGAGGTTTCAGCAGCTATGGGATGTATCCGCGCTTCAGCATCCTCGATCCAGTCTATACCTTCACAGTCCCCCGCAGCCAGACCGCGGCCGGGACAGCGGACATCATGTCGCATATTATGGAGTCCTATTTCGATCAGGTCCGCGGCGCTTCCGTGCAGGACGGCTTGTCGGAAGCTTTGTTAAAAACCTGCATTCAGTCGGCGCCGGTAGCGCTGGCTCACCCTGACGACTACGAAGCCCGCGCGAATCTGATGTGGGCGGCGTCGCTGGCGATCAACGGCCTGAATTCGCTGGGGAAAAACCGAGCCTGGACATGTCATCCGCTGGAACATGTCTTAAGCGCCTATTATGACATCACCCACGGCGTCGGTCTGGCGATTCTGACGCCGCGCTGGATGAAGCATGTGCTCAACGAACAGACCGTCGACGTCTTCGCCCGGTTTGCCCTGAATGTCTGGGGCGTGGATCCGCAGCTGGACTGCTGGACGGCGGCGCAGCAGGGTATTGAAAGACTTTCGGTGTTCTTCGCTTCGATGGGTCTGCCGATGACGCTGCGCGAGGTGGAAATCGACGAAAGCCGGCTGGAAGAAATGGCGGAGAAGGCTGCGGAAACAGATTTTAGCCGCGCTTTTGTACCGCTGACCCGGGAAGATATTCTTCAAATTTACCGTGCCTGCCTGTAAGCGGAACGTGTTTTATGGTATAGTTAACAAAGTAAAGTCGAGGGAAAGTCATGAATAAAGTCATTCAGTTTGTCCTGATTCTCGCCGTCGGCCTGATTCTGTACTTCCTGTTGAACCGGATGATGCAGAAGCTGATGGTCGAGCTGTCGGAAATCCTGTATAAGGAAGTCAACCCGGAGAAATATCTTCAGGTGCTCAACAGCTGGAAAGGAAAAATGTTCTTTTCCAGGAAAACCCGTTCGCTGATGGCGATTGACGCGCTGTTAATGCAAAATGAAACGGCGAAGATCGAAGAAATCTTCGAGCAGCTGGATGCGGCGAAGATGAATCCCGCAAACAGGCTGGGCCTGGCGCAGAAGGAAGTTTCCTATTATATTGATACTAAAAAATTCGATAAGGCGCTCAAGGCGTATGATACGCTGAAGACGATCGCCGCGAAATTCAACAATTCACAGGTTGAAAGCATCCTCAAGGAATGCACATTTCTGGTTGAAATTTATATTCACCACAACACGGAGATCCTGGATGAGGTGCTGGATCTGGCGTCCAAGATGACCAATCCGTTCTATCAGGGAATTTTCCTGTACCGCGCGGCCAAGCTGTATTATTATAAAAACGATGAGGAAAACTGCCGCAAGCTGTTGAGCGAAGCGATGGAGAAACTGAAAGGCACGGCCTGGGAAGTGATGATCCGGCAGATGCTGGAGGAAAACCTGGCGCTGGTTGCCGAACGATAAACCATAAGAAAAGGGAATCCCGTGCGGATTCCCTTTTGTCTGTTTTGGGTTTTTCTGTTTGGATGACAGCCGGCGTTCAGAGCGTTTTGATCATCGTGACATGCGGGCAATACTCATCCATGTGCGTTTCCCCCGTGGAGATAAATCCCAGCTTCTCATAGAAACCGGCGGCGCGGCACTGGGCGGACAATTCAACTTCCCGCACGCCCTGTTGAGCGAGATGCTTCATCATCGCGTTCATCACCGCTTCTCCCTGACGCTGTCCGCGGTAAGGAAGGCTGACGGCCACCCGGCCGATAATCCAGCGTCCGCTTCCGTCTTCCTTGGCAAACGCCCGGCAGGTGGCGACCGGCTGCGGACCGTCGCTGATCACGCAATGCAGGCAGGTTTCGTCAGTTTCGTCAAATTCATTATGAAATCCCTGTTCCTCGACAAACACCGCCTGACGGATCGCGGCGGCTTGTTCGAAACCAGGTTGTTTTCCAGTGAAAAAATGCAGTTCCATGAAAATTCCTCCTTGGCTGGCTTAATCCTAGCTTGATTTGATGGGCTTGTCAACTGCGATTCGCGGCTCTTTCTAAAGCTTGCGGATCATGGTATAATGTTCACCATGAGGTGAGTATTCATGGAAATCGCGATTGTCATCGTCAATCTGATTTTATTATTTTATTTTACCCGGATGGCTATTCATTCCCGGCAGGTACAGGTAGCGGGGAAGCTGGGACCGACGTGGATCATTACCGTGTTCTTTGTCGGAATCGGAATTATCCGGCTGTTTCAGAATCATTCGTTATTCTCAATCATCCAGACTGTGCTGATCGTCTTGCTGGGGGTGCTTTACAGCCAGATGCGCAGCGGCTTCAGCGATCAGGGAATCGTTCTGTTGGGCAATCTCTATACCTGGGACCGGATCACGCAGGCTGACGTTACGGACACGGAGGAAACTCAGGAGATCAAGGTTGAATTCACCGTGAAGAAGGTTAGCCGCTTCGTTTATTTCACAACGGCGCAGCGGGATGAGGTCGAAGCGATGCTGACGCGTTATGAACAGGAACGGGCCGAGCTGGAACTGAAAGCGAAAGCCAAAGGGTAAAAGCACGAAGAAACGTCATAAACATAAAAAAGACTTGAATGAGGCCGCGCCTTAGCGATGCGGCCCTCATTCAGGTCTTTTGTTTATCAAAGAGTTATGGAGGAGACAGAGTGAAAGCTTCTGCCGCAAAAGATTGTAAATAAGATCGGCAGGGAAGCTTTGTTATTGTCCCGGATAGGTTGCGATTTCCTGCAGCTGCAGCGTATCGTATTCTTCACACACGGCGTCGACGCTTGCGCCTTCGCCCAGCTTGACACACAATTCCTTGATTGTATTCCAGGTGTTGAAATGCAGTGAGAAATCCTGGTTTGGAATTTGTTCATCCGCGGTCAGACTGGAAATCAGCGGCGCGGCCTGCGGCAGCGTGGCTGCTTCATTGCCGCGGGCTGAGGAGGTCTTGCGCTGCAGCCGGGCGAATTCGTTGAGGGTTTCGACAGTGCCCAACGCTTCCACCGCAGCCAAAGCTTCATCTAAATGCTTTGAATTGGGATTCACGGCCAGCCGCTGGTCGGCGCCGACCACGCAGATGGCGCCTTCTTCCAATACCGGCATCGCCGTCATGACCATTTCAAAAGGATAATCCTCTGAGAAGGCGGATCCCCGGCAAATCGTACTGATAAACGCGCATTGGCCGTCACGGAACCGGTTTCTCTCTTCTTCGCTGTTGGGCTGGGTGCTGAGCGCCTGCTCAATATCCAGATAGCCGTTGTCAATCATCATTTTTAAGAAGGTAAAGCCCGCGCGCATATACGTGCTGATCGGCAGAGTTCCTTCCGTCAGCTGCGCCAGTTTCTGCTCTGGATTCTCACCCCGATACAACGGCGCCAGACCGGCTCCCATCGCTAAAAGGCTGAGTCCGTAATCCATATTTGAGCCGTAGGGCACAATTCCATTTTGCTTCAGCGTTTCACAGACAGCGAGAAATTCTGACAGATTTTCCGGAACTTCCAAGCCGAATTGATGAAGCAGGTCGACATTCCAGAGAAAGCCGAATGCCGTATAGCTTAGCGGCAGGGAGAACACTTTGCCATCATAGATGCTTTGATTTAATGCCGCTTCCGAAAGATTGTGGACAAAATCCATTTGGGCCAGGTCGTAGATATACCCTTTCCGATCAAATTCAAGGACGTCCTCGGCCGGGATGATATACAGATCGTCGGCCTCCCCGCTTTCCATTCGTTTCAACAAAAGCTCGCGGTAGGACAAGCCCTCATCGGCGTAAAAATTGGCGCTGTCGCTGTAAAGAATAAATGTTTTTGTCTGTTCGGCGTTGATGATTTCGTTGAAGCATTGCTGGATCAAGCTGGAAATGGTTTCGCCCTGGGCAAACAACGTAATGACAATTTCTTCATTTTTATCATCGAGATAGACTTCCGGCCCGTTCGGTTTCGTGGAACAGCTGGAGATCAGACAGAGCGCGGTCAGCGCCGCGGTGACTTTGTAAAGCTTAGCTTTGATACTCATGATCCTTGTCCTCATTTCTTGGATTTGTTGATGGCTGTTCATCCGGCTGATAACGGCGGAGTGTTTCAAACAATAAGGAATACTCAATCGGCTTGGCGATATGCCCGTTCATGCCGGCGGCGATGCATTTCTGCACGTCCTCTTCAAACGCGTCGGCGGTCATCGCGATGATCGGCAGAGCGGCTTTGGCCGGATCTGCCAGATTGCGGATGGCTTCGGTGGCCTCATAGCCGTTCATTTCCGGCATGTGAATATCCATTAAAATCAAATCGAAGGCGTCCGCCGGCTGTTCCCGGACCAGATCGAGCGCCTGTTGTCCGTTTTGTGCGCAGGTCAGCTTGATTCCGCAGCTGTTTAACAGTTCAATGACAATTTCCCGGTTTAATTCGTTATCCTCAGCCAGGAGAACGCGCATACCGCTGAAGTCTTCAGCGGGACCGCGGTTATTTTGAGTTTCTTCAGCTGTTTCGGAATCCGGATGATTCCGGGTCAGCGCCCGGGACAACTTTTCAATCAGCTCGTTCCGGAAGATCGGTTTTGTCAGAAAACCGTCGATGCCCGCATCCAGCGCTTCCTGCTCGACGTCTTCCCAATTGTAGGCGGAAAGAAGGATGATCGGGATTTCATCTGAAATCTGGGCGCGAATTCTGCGCGCGGCTTCAATTCCATTGAGATCGTCCATTCTCCAGTCCATGATGATTCCTAAATAATCCTTGCCTTCCTGATGGGCAAGCAGGGCGGCGTCAATTCCCTGCTGCCCGGTATTGGCGCAGGTGACCTGGACTTTTTCAACTTCCAGCATTGCGCGGAGACCTTCGCACGTGTCCTGGTCATCATCAACGACCAGGATCCGGCAGCCAGCCAGCGCCGCTTCCTGGAGCTGGGGTGTTTGCGCTGTGGACAGCGGCAGCGTCACGGTGAATTTGGAGCCAACTCCCAGCTGACTTTCCACCTGAATGGTTCCGGACATCATGTCAACAATATTTTTAGTGATGGCCATGCCCAGGCCGGTGCCGGAAATCTGGCTGATACGGCTGTCCTGGGCCCGCTCAAACGGGGTAAAGATCCGGCTCAAGAATTCCGGCGTCATGCCGATTCCAGTATCTTCAACGGTGAAAATCACCTTGATTTTATCATCTCCGTCCGGTTCTTCATGGAGGCCGATCGTGATATCCTGATCCGGCGGTGTGTATTTAACAGCATTAGACAACAGGTTTAACAGGATTTTCTGAAGATGCAGGATATCGCCGATCACCGTGTCATAGTCCAGCGCGCTGGATCGGATATGCAGCGTCTGGCGTTTCTTCGTCAGGTCCGGCTTGACCAGAATCAGAACGTCCGAGATGAGCTGGGACAGGTTAACGGACTCCTTTTTCAAGCTGATCTTGCCGCTTTCAATCCGCGACATGTCGAGTACTTCGTTGATCAAATCCAGCAGATGCTGGGAAGCCAGGCTGATTTTATCCAGGCAGTGCGCCACTTTCTCCGGTTCGTTCAGATGCGCCTGCGCGATTGTCGTCATTCCGATAATCCCGTTCATCGGCGTGCGGATATCATGCGACATCGAAGAGAAAAAGACGGTGCGGGCCTGGTTGTTTTCCTGCGACTGCCGCAGCGCGTCGGCCAGATCCTGGCGCATGTGATGCTCCGGCGTCGTTTCGTGCAGGACAGCGAGATATTGATCGGCGTGAACGGGAATGAAATAAATCTCAATCCAACGCTGCAGCTCGTTTGCGGTGCCCTGTTGATATTCACAGCGCTGCCGCTGGTTTAGCTGCCCGTTTAAAAATGCGTGGCCGGCCGGATCCTGCTCCGGCATCCCGCAGCTCAAAAATAAACGTTCCGGATGTTGGACGGCGTCGTCCGGTTCAATGTTGAACAAAACGCGGACGTTTTCGGAAAGCATCTCCACCTTGCGTTTTGACGGCGTATATAACAGAAAGGCAAAATCAACATTCTCGGAAATGATCTGAAACAGCTGCTCGCGGCGTTTTCGTTCCTGTTCGCGGCTGCTCGACGCCTGCCGGCTTAACAGAAGAACGGTGATCAAGACCAGCGCGACTAATAATCCAGCCAGCGCAAAGGAAATCAGCTGCAGGATTTCAGCGGATTCCTGCTGCAGGATATTCTGCGGCAGGATGGAAATTAAATACCAGGGATGGCTGCAGTCAAGCGGAATAAAGCATAGAAAACTGTCTTGCTGACGATAATGGATCCGGATTGTTCCGGAGCGTTTTTCCGCAATCAGATTTTTCAGCGCGGAGGATACAGCCGGATCGTTGCGCTGCTTTTCCAGAAATGTGTACAGGTCGTCGGTGCCACTGGCGGAACTATCAATAATCCAGGCCCCGTCGTCAGCCTGGACGACATACGCGCTGCCGGCGCCGCCGCTGAACGTGAACAGGGAAGGGCTGTGATAGTTAGCCATCGTTTTATCCGCATACAAAGCGCCGGCCTGTTCACCATCGATCCACACCGGTGTCTGAAAGGTGATCTGCAGGCGGCCGCTGGCTCCGATATAAGCGTCGGAATATCCGGTTTTTCCCTGGCTTAACGCGATCTCGTCAAAGCTTAAATCCCGCGGTGAAAGCCCGGCGCCGGTTGAATCCCAGCCCTGACCGTCCGCACCGATAAAGTAAAAACGAAAAAAGGCGGTGGCGTCCGTATATTCAGCCAGCGCCCGGACGATGTCCGGGGCTTGTCCGGTATCAATCCGGCTGAACAAATTCGCACAGGTTTCCAGCTGCTGCTGATCGCTGGAAAAATTATTAAGCAGACTGTCGGAGATCATCCGCGTTGAATTTAACAGCGTTGTGTTGGCGCTGATGTTCATTTTTTCTTTGATTTGACCCATCGCGGCGACCATCAGGCTGCCGGTTCCCACCAGCAGCAGGATCATCCCCAGGACGAAAGCGACGGATTGTTTCTTATATTTCATACGGTTCACCTTCATTTTCAAAAACGGGTGTTGCGGCCGCGGCCGCTGCCCGGAAAGGCGTTAAAGCCAAAGCCGGGCTGAAATCAGAAAAGCCGGAGGGAACGTAAACAGGACGGAGATTCAGAGGTTTCCGCAGCCTACGAGATTAGAAGACGTTATATTCTGAATTAAAGTATAACATTGAAATAGTTGAATAAATACTAATATTAGTATTAAATAAGCGGATTTGGTTCAGAATCTGACGCATCTTATAACAAATGAGGAATATCGGCTTTTTTCTTTCGCTTTGCCGGGGAAAAGCCGAAGATCCGGCAGCGCGTCGATGAGAATTCCGGGACAAAGAGGAGAAAATCCAAGGTTTGTTTTCTTACGGCGGATCTGCCTGGTTTCGCTCTTTTTCTGCGGAAATCATGCGGGAAAATAAAAAAAACGGAAACCGGAGCCGGCCTGGAACCGGTGGGTTTTCCGTATAAGAAGAATCAGCGTAAATGAGTTTTAAGAGGACGAAAGCGAGGAACCAAACGAGCTGCCATGCTCGCCGCCCTTGCCGCGGGTCCGCTTGTAGATTGTCCGTTCGACGACCATGCCGCCCGGCCGCAGATATTCCGTGTTGAGAAATTCCAGATAGGTGCCCGGGGTAACGATACCGCCGATCGGAATCAGATCCAGCTCCTTGCAATGAAGCAGCTCATCCGCCAACAGAACGCAGTTGGTGCTGAAGACGAAATAGGTCTTGAATTTTCCATTGGCAAACTTATACATGTGCGCGTGCGTTGCATTCCAGACGCGTGACGCGTAATCCTTGGCTTCGCCTTCAGCCGTTTCCCCCTCGGCTAACAGCTGGGCGTCCGGCCGCCAGGTGTAGGCGCGTTCCATCATCGCGTCGATGCGTTTTTGAAGCATGGCTTTCTGACTCTCGTTTAACGTCAGACCATAGCTGATAATCGTTTTGTCCTCGGATTTCAGCGCGTGTTTTAAAAATGTTTCCCGGTCGGATACGACCAGCACGCCGTCGCCCAGCGTGCCGAACAGACCGCGGTGATGCGGATCATGGCAGCCGTAGGAATAGATTTTACCCTGAAAGCTGATGTCGACATGTCCCAGCGATTCCGGCCCCGATTCTTTCAGGTAGATAAACACTTCCAGATCTGTGCTGGCCTGCGGCGCAACCTGCGCGTCCGGATTCAGCTTGTTCGTTTTGATCAGCGCGTTGATCGACAGGAAGAAGCGCTGCGGAATGATCGCTGAGATTAAAACGGGGATGGAGATGCGCAGATGTTCGCGGATTTTGACGCTCATGCCCGCGCTTAATAAATCCTTCAACGCCTCCAAAACCGTGACGCCGCCGTAGAAAATCAGATAGGCCCCGGCAATATAGGCGACGATCCACAGCTTGTTGATCGGTTTCAGCATCAACATCGCCGCGAAGACAGCGTCCGCCAGACCTTTTAAGAACAGGACATAGGTGCCTTTCAGGCAATCCCGGCGATAGACGTAGAAATTAATAAACTGGATTGCGGCGTTCAGCAGCGCCCACCAGCCGATAACGTAATGAATAAACTTGAAGAACAAGCCCGGATTGAAGAACGTGTAGACCGCCAGGCCGACACATAACAGACTGGTCAGCATCGTCGACAGATTCAGACTGGCTTTTTGCTTATTATTCAACGCCCGCAGAATTTGATTGAGTCCGATCCACAGAAAACCGATCATGAATAAAATATAGATCAAGGTCCAGATCTTCGAATACTCTGTGAAAAACAACGCACCCAGAACAATAAAAAAGATCCCGGTTAATAAGGAAGAAGCACTGCTGAATTTATTGGTAAGCATACGATCCCCTCCCTTCCCTGCGCTTGAATTCTTACCTATTATAGAACAAATAAGGAATGAAAGAAAGCAAATCTCCCCGCGATTGACAAAAGCCTGAAAATGCCTATCGAGGAAAAGAAAAGGAAGGGTATAATAAAGACAAAAGAAAGAAGGTTGCGGTATGGCAGTGTTGTATAAAAACGGTGTGATGGTGACGATGAACGGCGATCAGACCGCGGAGACGTTAATTGAAAAGGATGGACGAATCGCGATGGTGGGTTCGTTAGCACAGGCGCGGATATGGCAGAAAGCGCACCCGCAGGAAAAACTGGAAGAACGGGATTTGGCGGGGCATGCGCTGCTTCCGGGATTCATCGATCCTCACAGCCACATCACGGCGCTGGCGCAGACCGTGAATCTCGTGCATTTTGACGACGTATCCTCGATCGGCGAACTGCAGCGGAAAATTAAGGATTTCATCGGCGAGCGGCAGTTGCCGGAAGGAACCTGGGTTCAGGGTTTCGGCTACGATCATAACTTCTTAACTGAAAAACGGCACCCGACGCGCGCGGAGCTTGACGCGGTGAGCGAGTCGCATCCGATCTTGATCGCCCATGCTTCCGGACACATGGGCGTTGTGAATTCCGCGGCGCTGAAGCAGCTGGGGATCGACGCGTCCACGCCGGATCCGGAAGGCGGCAAGATCGGCCGGGAAGCGGGCAGTCAAAAACCGAATGGATACCTGGAAGAAACCGCGTTCACGCTGCTGTCGCGGGGATTTGCGGCTCCGGATCTTGATCAGCTGCTGGATCAGCTCGATCAGGCGCAGGAAAAATACTTATCCTACGGCATCACCACGGTGCAGGACGGGATTACAAAACGGCCGGACTGGGCGGTGCTGCAGGCGATGGCGGAACGGAAACGGCTCAAGGTCGACGTTGTCAGCTACGTGGATCTCAAGGATAACGAAGCGTTGATCGGCGAGCATCCGGAGTATGCCCAAGGCTATCAGAACCGGCTGCGGATAGGCGGCGTCAAGATTTTTCTGGACGGATCTCCGCAGGGGCGGACGGCCTGGATGAGCGAGCCTTATCTGGGCGCTGATTCGCAGTATTGCGGGTATCCGGTCTATACTGATGATCAGGTCGACGCGTTTATCGATGAAGCGATGGGGCATCACTGGCAGCTGCTGACGCATTGCAACGGCGATGCAGCCGCGGAGCAGCTGATCCGCTGTACGCAGCGCCAGCAAGCCCGGCATCCGGAGGCTGCCGCGTTGCGTCCGGTCATGATCCATGCCCAACTGGTTCGCCGTGATCAGCTGCCGCGGATGAAAGCGCTGAATATGACGGCGTCGTTCTTCACCGCGCATTGCTGGTACTGGGGCGATATTCATCTGCGCAACTTTGGACAGCCGCGCGGCGGAAATATCAGTCCGATGCGCTGGGCGATCGACGAAGGCTTGAATGTGACGATGCATCAGGATACGCCAGTCATCATGCCGAATATGCTGGAAAGCGTCGAATGCGCCTGCCGCCGTGTCACGAAAGGCGGCCAAGCGCTCAATCCTGAATTGCGGATCACGCCGCTGGAAGCACTGCAGGCCGTGACGATCAACGCCGCCTGGCAATACCATGAGGAAGACCGCAAGGGATCGTTAGAGGAAGGCAAGCTGGCGGATCTGGTGATTCTGGAAAAGAATCCGCTGAGCTGTCCGGCTGAGGAAATCGGATCGATCGCGGTACTGGAAACGATCAAAGAAGGCGTTTCTGTTTATACCCGGAAATAAGAAGCAAAGCTGAAAGTCCTGCGCTGCGGGACTTTTTCCTGTCTGCCTTCTGTCAATTCTCTGACAATTCTCTGACGATTCGAGGAGGACGCTTGTTTTATTATGCGGAAGCCGGTAATCTGGAAACAGAAGGGAAGCGGGGCCGGAATCGCTCTCCGCGATGCCCTAAGGAGGAACTGACAAAGAATGTGGGAACATGATTTTGAAGCAGTACGGCTGACGGATCAGGAGTGCGACGTCTGCGCCCGGCTGCGGTTAACAGAGCGCGGGGAGAATCCCAACCTGGTCGCGGAACTGTCGACCGGGTATGTCGTCTTGGGGGACGATCAGTATATTCGCGGCTATACGGTGTTGATATGCAAACATCACGCGACGGAATTGTTCGATCTGGAACCAGATTTCCGGGCGAAGTTTCTCGAAGAAATGGTGCTGACAGCCCAGGCGGTCGCAAATGTCTTTCAGGCTGAGAAAATGCATTATGAGCTGCTGGGAATCGGCCGGGGTGTTCACATGCACTGGCATCTGTTTCCCCGCCATGCCGGCGATACGCCGCAGCCCGGCCCGGTCTGGCTGACGCCGAAGTCAATCCTGCATGGTCCTGAGGCGCAGGTTTCCGATTCCCAGAGGCAGGCCTGGATCCAGGCGCTGCGTGAAGAAATCAACCGGCTGCAGGCTGAGCGGTAGTCTTTTAATGATGCCGGAAGAAGTTTGGGTAAGGAAAGATTGCTTAATTGGATACGACGAAAGTCATGAAATTTAAAAGAATAAATAAAAACAGCAGAGGCTGTTTTCAGGGTTGGTATAGAAGATCCATACAGAAGCAGGCAGGATAAAACGCTGACTAAAGCGTTATCCTGCCTGGTCTTTTTATCTTTATTCGAATCTGAGGAAGAACTGTTTTTATTATATTAGGAAAGTGGATCTCAAAAGATAAGGATAATATAAAAACACTTACGAGTTATATTTTCGCTATTCGTTGTCTTTCCTGTCCCGGGAATCGGAGTGAGCCTCAGCCAGATGGAACTGGTTCTTTCCCTGTTGTTTAGCGCAGTACATCGCCTGGTCCGCCCGGCTGAATAAGCTTGGATAGGTGTCTCCGGCTTGACTGAGGGCGGCGCCGATGCTCAAGGTCACCTCCGCGTCGATCTGTTCGCGCTGCAGCAGCTTCGGCAGCGTCGTGGTAAGCTGCTTTACTTTCTGATGGATAACCGCCGGATCGCTGGTATGCAGGAATACGATAAATTCATCACCGCCGATCCGTCCGATTAAATCGTTCTGACGGAAACAAGTTTTTAGCAGTGTGCCGACCGCGGTCAGCACCTGATCGCCGGCGAAATGCCCCAGCTCGTCATTGATCACTTTGAAGTCGTCAATGTCGATCATAAACAGGCAGCCTTCCGCGTTTTCGCTCAGTTCTTCTGTAATCTGTTGTTCTGCGGCCCGCTTATTTAAGACGGAGGTCAGACCGTCATAGCTGGACTTTTCAATCAGCTCACGTTCAATATATTTCTGTTCCTGGATGTCGGTCAGCTTGCCGATGATCATCACCGGTTCGCGGTGATACCGCTCATAGACCGCCTGAAACTGACAGTTAAACCAATGATAGCTGCCGTCGCGCGTCTTTATCCGCAGCTGCACGCTGCCGTATTCTTGAAACCGATGGACGTTTTTGAAGGCTTCTTCAATTTTGTAAAAATCCTCAGCGTGGATAAATGGTGTCAATTCGTGGTTCTTTTTTACATGGCTTGCGGATAATTCTTTCACCGGCAGGATTTTCTGGGCGTTGCCGGTCAGTTCCAGCGTATCCTGGATTACGTCGTATTCAAAGATCAGCGTGTCGGAAAACCGCGACAGAAAGGCATAGCGGCGCTGTTCCAGATTCATCTGGCGGCGCTGGCGGGCGAGAATGAGGTAGAACAGATAGGCCAGCCCGGCGGTCGTCAGGATCAGAAAGAGGCCGATCCGCATTGTAGTAAGCAGGATCTGCCGGGAATTTTCTGAAGCTTCGTTGGCGTGGGTAAAATTGACGAGTGTCCAGCCGTTAACGGCTAACGGGGTTAAAGATACATATAAAGCGCCTTCTTTGTGCGTCTGGATTCGAAATGTGCCGGAACTGCCGGTCTGCAGGGTGGTGCGGATCTGCTGCAGGGTGGTTTCTGAATTAGAATTTCCTTCTAACAGCGCGTAGAGATTGGAATAATGGCTTTCGTTGGAATTCGCTGTGTAGAGAACAGACCCGTCAAGCAGCACGATCCAGCTGTTAAGCGGCGCCTGAATCCGCTCGGACTGACTTTTCTGTAACAAGCGGTTGACGTCGACGGAAGCTTGCAGGATCGCTTCCAGCTGAAGATCGCGGATGACCGGCGTCAGCACGCAAAATACGGATTGTTCGGAATCTCGAGTTTCGATGCCGGTGATGATCGTTTTATTCCGCATTAGCTGTTCGCGCTGAGCGGAAGAAAGCTGAATTTCCTCCGGCGACCGCCACTGCACTTCAAAGTGCTCATTCTGTCCGGATAACAAAGACAGCGCCGGGTTCAGCGCGGCGTTTTCCGGTTCCGGCTGCGACTGGGACAGCAGTGCGGCCAGCGTCTGCAGCGTTCCCTGGATATCATCGACGGTCCCTGAAAACTGAACGCCTTCGCTTTCGATATAGGCTGTATAATTTTCCATGACCTGCTGCTCAAACTTAACGTTCAGCCAGCTTTGATACGTGCTGAATAATATGAAAATCAGGCCCGCGAAGACCAAGGTCCCAAGAATCAGCAGCGAGCTGTTTTTCCGGCTTTTCCTCTGCATGTTGTTCACATCCGTTCTTATGATCGAATCAGATTAGATTGGATTTGTGAGGGGATTGGAGATCCCCAGCTTAGCTATGAAAATTATATTCAACAAATTGAAAAAATACAACATGAATTCTGGAAATCAGGCTTAATTCCTGGCTTTTCTCTCCTTAATTTCTGAAAATAATGTTAGAATTTAAGCGCTTTCTCTTGGAATCCGCAAGCGGTCATGGTAAACTAAAAGACGGAGTTGAGAAAGATGATACAATTAAAAGAATTTATTTTAAAGGGCGGCGAAGTCGCGGTCTTATTTTTTGAGCTGTTGGCGCTGATCATGATTATCTATGCTGGATGCAAGGGCGCAATTTCTCTGTTCAAAAAAGAGGACAACGTCGCTTTGGATCTGCTGAAAGGATTTTCTACCGGTCTTTCCTTTCTGTTAGGCGCGGAGATCCTGAAAACCATCGCGCTGGAAGAAGTCAGCGAGCTGATGATGGTTGGCGGGGTCATCGTGATGCGCGTTGCGTTATCCATCCTGATTCATTGGGAAATGAAACAAGAACAGCACGAACGTGAATTGGAAATGACTAAGACTGAATTGTAAAAGCGGAATGACAGCTTTCTCTTTCAAGTTCGGATTATGGACAAAGGAGATCGCTGAATTTTAACGATTCTGAAAAGAATCTGACAGGGTAAAAGAACAGAAGCGCAGCGGCAACGCTGCGTTTTTGCGTTGGACATAGTAAAAAAGCTCTGCAGCCGACACACGGAAGCCGCTTAAGCAGCGGCGCGTGGATCAGTGGCGGAGCTTGACTGATGCCGGGTGTTTTTCTCTTTATGATCGAGGAAACGGCAAGTATTTTGTTTCGTAATCCGCGACGGGAATCGGTTTGGAGAACAGAAAGCCCTGCGCAATGCCGACGTGGCATTGATTCAGGATACCCAGCTGTTCCTCGGTTTCTACGCCTTCCGCGACCAGCTTGATCTTCATTTTCAGGCAGACGTCGCTCATGGCCTGAATTAACGCCCGCGCTTTTTCGTTAACGGCGATATCCTGGATTAAGCTGCGGTCCAGCTTGAGGATATCGAAATCTGCGCCGGAGAATAATGAGAGATTGGAAAACTCCACACCGAAATCGTCGATTGAAACGCTGAATCCGGATCGCCGCACGGCGTCGATGGTTTTGCGCAGGTCTTCTTCCCGGACATCCAGCGCATTTTCTGTAATTTCAATTTCCAAAAGATCACGGCTGATTTGATAATGATCGCTGAGATCAGCCAGCCGCTGACAGAAGGTTTCTTCCAAAACGGTGTAGCGGGAGAAATTGACGGAAACCGGCGAGATCGGCCGGCCTTCCCGGATCCACTTTTGAAGCCGCAGACACACAAATTCGAACACAAAGAAATCGATCTGGCTGATCGTCTGGGTTTCTTCCAGCAGCGGGATGAAAGCATTGGGCGCCAGGATCAGATTTTCATCCAGCTGATACCGGACCAGCGCTTCGGCGCCGACCAGAAGTCCGGTGTCGATCGCAATTTTCGGCTGGAAATAAACGAGGAAGCGGCTTTCATTCAGTTTTTGACGCAAAACGTTTAAATTGGCTAACGGCAGCACTTCATCGGCATGATGCCGGTAACGTCCGCTTTGCGAAGCGTGGTAATAATAAGCTTTCTTATCTTTATACATCTTTTCATCCGCAGCTTTGATCGCGGAAGGAAGCTGGGATCCGCCCGTCGCCCAGTGAGTGCCGATTGCCAGGTGCAGCTTGGCGTTGCTCTGCAGCCGCAGCCGCAGATGGTGGACCTGGCCGAAGAATTCCTCTTCCGTGATATCGTGCGTCAAGACGACGAATTCATCGCCGCCGATGCGGTAGCAGGAATCCGGAGCGAAACAGGCCCGCAGGTGATCGGAACAGGTCCGCAGCGCTTCATCGCCGCGGTCATGACCAAATTGATCGTTGATTTCTTTTAATCCGTTAAGATCGACAAACAAGACGCCGACCGGCTGCGGATCCGCAATTTTTTTGTCTAAATCCTGGATGTAGCGGTTGCGGTTGAACAAGCCGGTTAAACTGTCCGTATAGCTGAGCTGCGCCAGTTTTGCCTTGTCCATCGCGCGGTGCCGGGCCAGCAGAAGGAAGTATCGCAGCGTCTGCAGGACGATGATCGAATTCTGAAGCTTGCCTGAAGCCGGATTATCAATGCAGATGCAGTCGATAACTTCGCCGCGCACCTCAAGGGAAAGGATGATCAGCTGCTGAATGTTGTAAGCGCGCAACAGGGTATATTCGTCAGGGAACGATGTTTTTAACAGCTCCACATTCTCAACGACGTAAGATTCATCTTCAAGCAGCCGTTTCATCCACCGGGCGTAGAACGGCCGGACTTTCAAATCGGAAAGCATTTCGATGTCCGCAGCTTTTTCGCCCGACCAGCGCGAAGTAATCGTCAGCCGGACCGGACTCAGGGAGAACAGGGTAATGCGTTCCGCTTCCATGAATTCGCCTAATCGCCGGAGCATTTCCGGGATCGCGGATTCCAGCATTTCGTCCTCATACAATTCGCGGACGCAGTTGACGATCAGCTTTTCATTATCCAACATCGTTTTTAAGCGCTGTTTTTCTTCTTCGCTCTTGGTTGTGTCAAACGCAATTTCCAACCGCGCCCGCCGTCCGTTCCACGTCACAATCCGGTCTTTAAGCAGGTAATGGCGGTGCGTCAGCGCGTTGTTGATTTCCCAGCTGTACGTTTCATTATCCTTCAGCCTGGAATTAGTGCAGAAGGGACAGGGGTGATCCAGACCCTGCAGCACCTTGTAGCATTTTTTCCCTTCGATGGAATCACAGCCGAATGCCTTGCGGCCGCTTTCATTTATAAATAATAAATCATAGGTTTCCGGATCCGAGATGTAAATCAATTCACTGATTTCATTCATCGGCGCCTGCAGCTCGCGGTTGAGCTGATCTAATTCCTCCTGCCGGCGGCGGGTTTCCATTTCTTCCTGTTCCAATCGTTTCTGCCGTTTGTGCTGAATGTGGCTGAAATACAACAGCGCCAGCGTAATCAGAAGAAAGAAGACGTTGACTAAAAGCAAGGAAATCTGAGCCCGGTGGACGCTGGCTTCGGTATAGGCTTCAGCGAAGCTGACCGCGTCGTTGGCCAGATCGAAATAGGTTTCGCTCAAGGCGTAAAGCTGATCAGAGGAAGCGCCTGCGCGGAAGTCGTAAATCGCGGCTTTTACCTGTTTCCAGGCGTCCTGCATCCGCAGAATCTGATTCTGGAATGGTTCGTCATTTAACCGAATCAACGAGTCAGGGCCGTGGCCGGTTTCCAATTCCGTCAACAATACGTCGATTTTCTCAATCATCGCGTCGTCAGCCTGATGATTCAGCTCTTGCTTGACAAGCCGCTGCGTCGCGCCCCGGACAATTCCGGTATAGTTAATGACACGGGCGTTGCCCTGGAGATTGCGGATGGTGAATAACGAAAGAATCCCGGTCAGGATTAAGGAAAGGATTAAAGGAATGAGTAAAAAACGGGTGGAATACGAAATCTTATTGCTTTTCATAACGATACCGCTTTCTTTATTCAACCGCGGCGCTCCAATAGGGCAGTCACCCGATCAGCCTTGCCAGGTGTATGTTACTTTCATTATACTGCAATTTATAGGGAATAAAAGCTTAATTCCGGTAAACGAACGCGGAAATCCGCAGAATGGGAATTGATCGGAAAATGATCGATTTTTTCATCAAAATTCATAATTTTACGGATTGGAAGTCAAAAACAGGTCAAATTGAAAACAACCGGACAGGTGCGCTGAGCATCCGGCCAACGCCGGGAAAGCATAAATAAAACCGGGCCGGCGCCCGGTTGGATCAGGAATGGAAAAAGCTTCGCAGCTTTCCGGTATTTAGTCAGGAAAGATCGGAAGTCCGCGTATTGAATTCCGGTTTTGTCTGCGGTTTGACAGGATTGAACTCAGGTTCCCGCCTGCCCTTATCAAGACGGAAGCTTAGGCCGCCTCGCGGCGGAAGCCGGTGATTCCCATCGCGCCCTTGCCGCCGTGCACGGTCATGACCGCGCCCAGCTCAAAGACCAACACTTCCTGGAAACCATCGTTCAGCACACGCTGGCGCATCCGTTCCAGGATATCCGGATCCGCACCTTTGGCATAGATGATCAGCGCCATCGTGCGGTCCAGCGGTTCCTCGCTGAGGAAATCCTCAACCATCTGCGACGCCGCCTTTTTCATCGTGCCGTAATACTTTTTAGTATTGATCAGCTCACCCTTCAGGATGTCGATCCGCGGCTTGATCCGAAGCAGGGACGCTCCCAATGCCGCCGCGTTGCTGACACGGCCGCCGGCTGCCAGGAAGTCCAGCTTTTCCGGAATGAACAACGTCTTAATCCGCGGCACCCATTTGCGGATCTCGTCAGCCAGTTCCGCGGCGCTCCACTGGGGATTGCGCGTATGCAGCTCAACCGCTTTGAGCGTCAACAAGCCGAAGCCGCCGGAAACGTTCAGGCAGTCGACCAGATGGATTCGCTTTTCGTCGCAGTCCTGCAGGCTGATGAGCGCATTCTGGAACGAACAGGAACAGGCCGAGGAATAACCGATGTGAACGATCTCCACCTCCGGATCCTCTAACAGCCTGTTGAAAAATTCACTGTATTGATACGGGCTGACCGCGCAGGTTTTCGGGATCTGCCGTGTGGCTTCATAAAAATCGTAAATTTCCTGAATCGGAAGCTCGCCGTCGAGCACAGTCCGGTCCGGAAAGTTGACGCTGAAAGGTACCATTGGAACATTTAATTTTTCCAACATGGAAACCGGGATGTCAGAACAGCTTTCAGTTGTAATGATTGTTTTCATAACAAAGTCCCCCACTTATTTTCAACTCTGATTCTTCTGGTTCAGGATGTCAGGACATCTCATTAAGGAAAACCAGACGCTAATACTTTAACGTGTTCAGGGTGTCAAGTAAAGTCTTCTTTTGATGAAAAATTAAAAAAATGTTTGGCATAAAAGAAAAGACCACACATTTTAAAAATTGTGTAGTCTAAGATCGTGATCAAATTATGAAAATTTTCAATCAGACTTGCCGGAAAGCCGGTCTTCCGTCGCTTCAGGCGTTGACGGGCTGGGAATCCAGCCTGCTTTTCATCATTTTGCGGTAAGCGTAAGCGAAACAAAGAAGATGTACAACAAAGGTCAGAATCCAGGAAATCGGGTAGGAGATATACAGACTGAAAAGCGTATGCTCAACCTGGAAAACTGTAAAGATCCACAGCACGCGGAAGGCGCACGCGCCGGTCAGCGACACAAGCATCGGCATGATCGAATAGCCTAAGCCGCGGATGCTTCCGCAGCAGACGTCCATCAATCCGCACAGGAAATACGTCGCGCTGACAATTGAAAGCCGGATCATTCCGAAATCGACGACGGCTGGATCGGAGGAATAAATGGAGAGCAGCGGCCGGCCGAGCAGGTAAGCGCCCTGGCCCAGCACCAGACCGATCACAGTCACGATCCCCAGGCAGGTTAACAGGATTTTCTTAATCCGCGCGGTGTTGCCGGCCCCGAGGTTCTGGCTGGTGAAGCTCAGCGAGGTCTGGTAAATCGCGTTCATCGCGGTGTAGACAAAACCCTCGATATTGCTGGCAGCGGTGTTGCCGGCCATGACGATCGAACCGAAGGAGTTGACCGACGACTGAATCAGCACGTTGGAAATGCTGAACACGATGCCCTGCAGGCCGGCCGGAATTCCAATCCGCAGCATTTCTTTGACTTTATCGCCGTGCAGCTTGATCTTATCTTTATGCAGCCGGCACATGCCGTCCATTTTCAACAGACACATCAGGATCAGAACCGCGGAAATCACCTGGGAGATCACCGTTGCGATCGCGACGCCGGCGACGCCCATGCGGAAGACGATGACGAAGAACAGGTTGAAGATGACGTTGACGATCCCCGCGACAGTCAAAAAATACAGCGGCCGTTTCGTATCGCCGATCGCGCGCAGAATCGCCGCGCCGAAGTTGTAAATCATAAATGCCGGCATGCCCAGGAAATAAATCCGCATATACAGTACGGAATGCGTGATGACATCAGCCGGCGTGCCCATCAGTTCTAATAACGGACGAGCGAACAGAATGCCGACAAAGATCATCAGAATGCCGCCGATGATGGAAATGGCGATCGAGGTGTGAACGGTGTCTTCGCAGTTCTGCCAGTCCCGCGCTCCGCAATAGCGGGCGACCATGACGTTGGTGCCGATCGAGATGCCGATAAACAGGTTGACTAACAGATTGATCAAAGCGCTGGTGGAGCCGACGGCGGCCAACGCGTGGCTGCCGGTGAACTTTCCGACGACAACGATATCCGCGGCATTGAATAACAGCTGCAGAACGCCGGATAAAATCAAAGGAAAGGCGTAGATGAGGATGCGGCTCAACAGCGGACCGTTGACCATATCCACGGCGTAAGATTTTTTCACAGTAAAAAGTTCCCCCTTAAGTCATGAAAGTATTATACGCCCCTGGGTAGGAATTTCAAGCTCTGAAAGAAGCGGAGGGAATGGATTTGGAAATTCCGGCAAGCAAAGCGGAAATCTGATGAACGGCGGAGCATTTTTGTGAAGATAAAACAGTAAGGTAAGGAATGGCCGCCTGCGGGATATGATATAATGATCTAAACTATGAATGTAAAAAAAGAAAGATTCCGTTGAAAGGTGCAGATTATGAAAAAAATTATTTCTTTTGCCGCGCTCGTCTTGCTGCTCACCCTCGCAAGCTGCGCTGTCCATCCTGAAGCTTCAGGAATGGCGGAGAAACCGGATTTAGTTCCGATGGTGAGGGTTGAGGGCACGCTGTATCGGGACACGGGAAACGAAAGTCAGGCCGAAAACCATAGCGGGACGAGGGCTGGAAAAATCACTTCCACGGTCAGCGCTGATGAAAAACCGACAGTCGACGATCAATCCAATTTCGGCACCGGATACGAATATCAAATCGCAGTGGAAGGGACAATCGAGATTTTCATCAATGATCGTTGGTTTATTTTTGCGGCGGAAGGCAACGGCAGCGACTAAGTTCATCCGTTAGCGTACTCATTTTCTTAATTTTCAGGACGATGAAACCAGGAGTGCAAGCAAAGAATGGAGGCAAACGATGCTTAAAATTATTCATGCCCGGCAGATTACGGACCGCGGCATTGTGGAGGGACAAACTGTGACGGTGGATCAGGGACGGTTTATTTCTGATCCCGGTGAGAACGCAGATTGTGAAATTATCGACGCCCGCGGCGCTTATCTTTGCCCGGGGTTTATCGACATTCACACGCATGGGATGATGGGGTACGACTTCATGGACTGCAGCGAGGAAGCGATGGAAAACATTGCCCGCGCACATCTGATGCAGGGGGCGACAACGATCATCCCGACGTCCCTGGCCGGCAGCCGGGAAGCGACGATGAATTTCCTGGAGGTTTTCGCGAAGACGGATAAGCACAAGGACGGCCGTGCGGATATGCCGTGCGTCCATCTGGAAGGCCCGTATTTTGCGCCATCTCAAAAAGGAGCGCAGCCGGAAGCATATCTGCGCTGTCCCGACCCGGCGGAATATGGTGAAATTCTGGAAAAATACGGCGATCTGATCGGCCGTTGGAGCGCGGCCAGCGAACTGGCGGGGGCGGAAGCTTTTGCCCGGGCCTGCCGCCAGCGGGGAATTCTTGTCGCGTACGCGCACAGTGATACGGATACGGATCAGGCGATCGAAGCCAATCGCTGGGGATTCACGCATTACACGCATCTGTATTCCTGTATGAGCAGCGTCCATCGCCGTCAGGGAAGACGGTACGGCGGGTTAGTCGAATCGGCGTACCTGATGGAAGACACGACCGCTGAGCTGATCACCGACGGGATGCATCTGCCGCCAGCGCTGGCGGAGCTGGCTTACCGCTGCAAAGGGGCGGATAAAGTGTGTCTGATCACGGATTCCATGCGGGCTGCCGGACTGCCAGAGGGAGAGTATGTCCTGGGCGCAAAGGACAGCGATCATCGCGTGATCGTTCGCGACGGCGTCGCGTGGATGCCGGGTTTTGAATCCTTTGCCGGCAGCGTCAGCTCGATGAGCCAGGTTGTCCGGATTGCCGTGCAGCGCTGCAACATTCCGCTGCGCGACGCTGTGAAAATGGCGACGAAAACGCCGGCTGAAATCATGGGCTTAAAAAACAAAGGCCGGATTGAAGCGGGATATGATGCGGATTGTCTGCTTTTAAATGAGGATCTGACGCCAATTTTCATTATGAAAAATGGAAAAATTGTTTTGGATGAGAGGGAGGATTCATCATGCGAATGACGAAGAAAGAAAAACTCACGGTTAAAATCTTTGAAACCCGTCAGGAGTTAGGGCGGCAGGCCGCGGCGGAAGTCGCCGGGGCGATCAACGAATTACTTGAGACCCGTCCGGAAATCAGCATTATTTTTGCCTCGGCGCCTTCGCAGAATGAATTTTTGGAAGCGCTGGGACAGGAAGCAATTCCCTGGGAGCGGATCACAGCTTTCAATATGGATGAATATGTCGGCATCGATCCGCAAGCACCGCAAGGCTTTGGAGCGTTTTTAAAACGTTCTCTGTATGACCGGGTTCCGCTGAAGCAGATTCATTTGTTCGATTGTCAGGCGGCTGATCCTGAGCAGGAATGCCTGCGCTATGGGGCGCTGCTGGAAGCGGCGAAGCCGGAGCTGTGCATCTACGGCATCGGGGAGAACGGACATCTGGCTTTTAACGATCCGCCGGTTGCCGACTTTGACGATCCGAAGATCGTTAAACTGGTGGAGCTGGATCCTGTGTGCCGGCAGCAGCAGGTCAACGACGGCTGCTTCGCTTCGCTGGATGAGGTTCCGCGCCAGGCGTTTACGCTGACGATTCCGGTGTTGATGCGCGTGGGCCAGCTGTATGGCATGGTGCCGGGCAAAACCAAGATCGCGGCGATCGACAAGGCAATGAACGGGCCGGTAACCACCGCCTGTCCGGCCAGTATTTTAAGGACGCACCCGCACGCGGTTTTATATCTTGACGAGGTCAGTGCGCAGAAAATCAAACCTGAAACTTACTGAACGCAAGACTCTGGGTGAATAAAAGTGAAATTAAAAACTGACGGTGAGCGTGAAACGCGGCGGGCCGTCCGTTTTTTTACAGGAAAAGTTGAAGGAACGGATGTCAAACAACCGATGTTCGCAGTTTCTTTTTTGGTGCAGCCGCCACATCCGGATCCGGCTGACGGACAAAGCGAGGTCGCAGCAGGGGCTTACGACGAGGGGGGCGGAGGAAAACAACGCGATCATTTACGCTGGATTGACGGAAGCTGAGATCCTCCAATTTGAAAACAAGTTGAGAAGAATTCTAAAAAATTATGAGGAGACAGAACGTTATGGAAAATGAAACGTTAAAAACACTGGAATCACTGCGGTCCGTACATTGGAATTTTAATGAGAAACCGGTATCCCGCGAGGATATCGAAACGATCGTGCAGCACAGTATGAAAGCGGCCAACAGCGACAATCTGACCGATTATTCCGTCATCGTCGTCACGGATCCGGAAGTTCTCAATACGATCACAGGCGGGGAATCCCAGGGCAAGGCAGCGACGTGTCTTGTCTATGCGATTGACCAGACCCGGATTCTGCGCTGTGCGAAGGCTTTGGGTTATGATCAATATCAACCGCTGCATCGGCTGTATAACTTCTTCATCATGCTGGGCGATGTCTTCGCGGCGGCGCAGACCGCGGTAGTCGCGGCGAAAGCACTGGGCATCGACTCGTTGATGACTAACTTCTCGCACCGGCATCATCCCAAGGAAATCATGAAGCTTCTGAATCTACCGGAGGAATATTGCTTCCCGGTGATTCAGGTCGTACTGGGGTATTCGGATCGAGACCCGAAACAGACGCGCGGACGCCTGCCGATGAAGCATGTGCTCCATTATGATCAGTATCAGCCGGCATCTGAAGCGGAGGTTCAGGCGATGATCGAAGAAATGGATCAGGTCTATCCGGAATACATCAGCGATCAATACAAGCATGCGCTGGACTGGTATTTTAATGAGTGGTTTATCGAATGGTATGACGAGCCGACGTATCGGGAGCTATACGAATGCCTGCGGAATTCAAAGCTGGTTTACGAGCCTGATTGATTTCATACTCAAATTTTAATTTAATAAGCTTTTTAGAAATTTTCATTGTATTTCCATCTGTATTGATTCCAGACATTTTGTGAAGACGCGGAGATTGTGTCTAAAATAATTAACGGATCATCAATTAAATGAAGCTCAATCCTATCTTCTCTTGGCGTTATAGCCATTAAGCCATATTGGCATACCTGAAAACCTGAATAAAGATCATTTGAAATTTTCGTTTCTTTTCCTTGGTTACTTGAATAATAAACACCTTGGTTTTCTTTCATCCTGAGTTCATCAGTATTTTCCACACCCGTTGGCTTTTCTTTAAAACAAGTTGGATCCAGAGAATAATAAATTCCTGTCTCCGTTGCCAAGAAAGAGATCACCGGCATATTCGTTATTTTAGTTATTTCTTTACTTTGAACATCATATTTCATCAAATAATTTTCTACCAGATAACCTCCATATTCATTCATATTTTTTAAGTAATAAATGTTGGTATCCACAACTTGTAAGTCGCTTATGGAAGAATCTATTAAAATGTTATTTTCATATAAATCGCAAGATGCATCATGATTATATAATCGATAAGAGGAATCTTCTATCTCAAAATAGGCTGCCATGGGATAATCGACATTGGATACTTCATTAAGCATTTTAGTTAGAACACCATTTTCTAAAACATAAAGGTAATCCCGGTCTGTTAAATTATATACTGTGAAGGAATCGTTAGCGATGTGGTAAAGACACCCTAGATAACAATCTTCTTTGTTAAAAGGAAGGGTATACTGAAAGCTATTGTATTGCTTTTCTTTTAGATCAAGAATTACGATTTCTTCTTTTTCTTCCAATAAGCAAGTTAAAAGATTGCAATTACCATATAAATTGGTAATTGATTCATTTAAAATTACATGCGTTTCTGTTCCGTCATAACAAAGTAAGTTTCCACTTAGTCCGCGATAGTATACTTCACTTTCATATTCGTAAAGAATTATATTATCTGATTTTATAAAATTCTGATCAAAGTAAAATTCATTCAACTCCAGTAAGCTGTTTTCAGTGTATAAAGGATCCAGCTTAAGCCTATTTGTATTATCGCGATGATCCTCATTTATAGCTTCGGGGAACACCCTGTTCTGTTTCATAACCCTGTAGATCTTGTTTTGCTGAGTATTCCTTTCAGCACTAATTTTTTTGTTTATTTGTGATTGCGGAACTTGATGACTATTTTGAATTAATAGTTCTTTTGAGAAATGATAGATAAAAAAACAACACACTAATATCAGCGCAGACATAATGGTTAAAACATTTTTCTTCATATTATTCCTCCAAAGGGTAAAATCCAACTTTATGAAAGATGTCCATATAAAATAGCGTGAAAATAGGCTGCAGAGGATACAATAAATTAAATGAAGATAAGATAAAAATTGTTGATAAATTTAATATTATCTTCCCATATATCCTCATACGGGTCAAGCTTATTTGTTTCTAAAAGCAACGATGAAAAATCAAAAATTATAAAGTGAAATTTTGTGCTTAAATGAGGTTAGCCTTACATTTACATAAAATTACAATACGTTAGATTACTTGTTTTATATTCAAAAAGGCCGCAGCACTCAGGAATTCCTTTTGTACTGCAGCCTCTTTATTTCTATCTGGTGCGCGTGAAGGGACTCGAACCCCCATGGATGAACCGCCAGATCCTAAGTCTGGTGCGTCTACCAATTTCGCCACACGCGCATGCCTTGATATTATAACAAGACTTCTGATTTTTGACAAGAATGTGCGGAACAGATTGTGGAGACCAGCGCTGGAAAATGACTTTGCAGAGAGGACAGGACATACTTTGAAAATTCGAAGGAGAAAAAGGGGAATCCGCAAGCGGAGTATTCCTCTGATTCTTTGCGGCAAAAAAATCAGGAGAGATACCTATTATATAAGGAAGAATAAAAGTCGAAAAAACGATAGGGTCAAGCATTGTGAGGGTAAAGTTTTGTTAATTTTCTTTTCTTGGACCAGCTGGTTCGGAAATTAAACAGATCGCTCGATCTTCCAGCTTTCGCAGGATCGTTTGGAGTTCTGCTTTTAAAGGCTGGCACTGCTTGCCGAGAAAACGCAGCTCGCTCCGCCGATCCATCACGGATATCCTTGCGAAATCAACCTGGTGAAGACGCAGCGGCTGAGCCAGGAATGATTTTTGATTGAACTCGTGCAGTTGATTTCGGTAGCGCGCGTCATGATCGAGAAAAGCAGGCAGAAACGGCAGCACGGGCGACAAATTAATCGTTTTATTCGTGATAGCGGCTTGATCATGGACGTTGATCTGTTCCACAAAGCATTCGTTCAGGGCACTGTCCAGTTCGGTTAATGCCGTGTAATAAAACTCGGTCCGGGCCGCGAAATTGAGAATTTCCACCAGCCTCTCGGTAGTCGCGGAGGGGTGTTTATTGTTCAATAGTTGAGATTGATCGGCAAGACTGCGCAGTGAAGCGAGGGATAAACCTTGGAGATTCTTCTCCAATGGCGACAGACGAGCCTGGAGAATATCCCGTTTCTCAATCAGAGCCTGTTTCTTTTTCGCCGTGAACCAGCCGGAAGCGTGCTCTGCTTCGTAGTCGGCGGCCAACAGTTCAATCCGCAAAGTTTCAATTTCTTTTTGTAACGCATCGTATTCTTTCCATTGGATTAGCGCCTTCCTTATCCATTGAACATCCTGTGTCATTGAAGCTCACTCCTTCTGTTTCTTTCATTATAAGTGATATTGCAAAAGCTGGAAGAAGAAAAGAAAAAAAGATTCAAAGTCTTAACAAAATTGTAAATTGTTTCATGAAAAATGATTGTAAAAATGAAAAAATAGGTTGTAATCAGAAAACGGCAGCGCTATAATAAAAACACTATAACCTTTTACCAAGCGGTTTTAGAAAGAAACGGGAGATGAAATGATGAACACAATGAAGAAAGTATTCATGGGCGCCGCAGCCTTGATGATGGCGGTTTCCATGGCTGGATGCGGAAATTCCGGATCCGGAAACAGCGGTACGGCAACACCGGAAGCGGGGGGTTCAGGCACAGACGCTGCGGGGGCTGTGAAGATTGGTCTGCACTACGAGCTGACCGGCGAAGTAGCGGATTATGGCAAGGCGGAGCTGAACGGCTCATTGTTGGCGATTAAGCAGGCCAACGCGGCAGCCGGCAGTGAAAAATATGGCTATATTAAATATGATGATAAATCGGATACTTCGGAAGCGGTAACGATAGCAGCGCAGCTGGCTTCCGACGGCGTAGCGGGCGTTGTCGGTCCGGCAACCTCGGGACGCAGCGCAGCTTCTTATCAGATTTTAAACGACGCGAGGATTCCGGTGCTTTCCCCGTCCGCGACGCAGAACAACGTTACGCTGACCAATCCGGACGATGCGTCCAGCGCAGCTTACGATTATGTTTACCGCGTCTGCTTTGAAGATTCCTATCAGGGTGCGGCGATGGCGCAGTATGCTTATGATACGCTGGGCAAGACCAAAGCTGTCATTTACGGCGATTCCACAACCGATTATGCCAAGGGGTTGTCAGAAGCTTTTGAAAAACAGTTTACCAAGCTGGGCGGAACGATCGTCGGCAAGGAAAACTATGTCAGCAAGGATACGGATTTCTCCTCCGTCCTGACCAAGATCAAGGGAATGGACTTCGACGTCCTGTATATTCCAGGGTATTACAATGAAGCAGGTCTGATCATCAAGCAGGCGCGGGAAATGGGACTGGATCAGACGATTACCGGTTCTGACGGTTTCGATTCCACGACGCTGGTCGATCTGGGCGGCGCGGCGAACCTGAACGACGTTTATTTCACGACCGCCTACACGACGGTCGGCGCTTCGGACAAGCTGCAGGCGTTTATCGACGCTTATAAAGCGGAATACAACGAAGAACCGAATATGTTCTCGGCGCTGGCTTACGATGCGACGAATGTTTTGATTCAGGCCATTGAAGAAGCAGGATCCTCCGACGGACCGGCAGTCCAGGCGGCGCTGACGAAGATCAGCTTTGACGGCGTCACCGGTGCGTTCACGTTTGACGCGACGCACACGCCGATCAAACCGGTATTGGTCGTTAATCTGGTCGACGGCGTTCAGACGGACGCGGTCGCGGTTACACCGAAGTTAGATTAACGGGCAAAGCCCAACAACGGATAGAAATAGGGGAAGCAGTTCTCCTATTTTTTCCCATTGAGAAGAGGAGGAGAGGACTATGACCCAGTTTTTGCAGCAGCTGATCAACGGGCTGTCGCTGGGCAGCATCTATGCCCTGATCGCGTTGGGGTACACGATGGTGTACGGCATCATTAAATTGATCAACTTTGCCCATGGGGATATTTATATGCTGGGGGCGTATATCGGATTTATCTGCACGGCGCAGTTAGGCATGGGCTTTTTCCCGGCGCTGGCGGCGGCGATGGGGATCTGCGCTTTGATCGGCGTGATCATTGAGCGGATTGCGTACAAGCCGCTGCGCAACGCAACGCGGATTACAGCGCTGATCACGGCGATCGGCGTCAGCTATTTTCTCGAGGCAAGCACGCAGAAGGTCATGGGCACCGGCGTCAAAACCTTCCCGCAGGTGCTGGCAAACCAGAAGATCATGATCGGCGGCGTGATGATCACAACCCAGCAGATCGCGATCTTCGCGATTACAATCGGCCTGATGCTTCTGCTTCAGTTCATCGTGCGCAGGACGAAGGTCGGCCGGGCGATGCGCGCAGTTTCAGTGGATGCGGACGCGGCGCGGCTGATGGGCGTCAACGTCGATATGACGATTTCCTATACGTTTGCGATCGGCTCGGCGTTAGCCGGAGCGGCGGGCGTGCTGGTCGGTCTGTATTATAATTCCATCAATCCGCTGATGGGTATGCTTCCGGGCGTCAAGGCGTTCATCGCCGCGGTTTTCGGCGGGATCGGCATCATTCCCGGCGCGATGTTCGGCGGCTTCTTCATCGGCATCGTCGAAACGCTGGTCAGCGGCTACGGCAGTTCTTTATATAAGGATGCCGTCGTTTACATCATCCTGATCATCATTCTGGTCGTCAAACCGGCCGGACTGCTCGGTAAAAATGTAAAGGAAAAGGTGTAAGCGCATGAAGAACCTGTTGAATAAAAAGAATGCCTGCTGGCTCGTTCTGATTGCGGGCAGCTACGGCTTAATCTCGCTGTTAATCAGCGCCGGAGTGATCAATAACGTTTACCTGACCGTACTGATGACGATCGGCATCAATATCATTCTGGCGATCAGTCTGAATCTGATCATCGGCGTTACCGGCCAGTTCTCGCTCGGTCATGCCGGATTTATGATCATCGGCGCGTACTGCGCCGGTGTTGCGGTCAAGCAATTCTCGGCCAGTCTGGGCGGGATTCTGCTCGGCATGCTGATCGGCATTGTGATCAGCGGGGCGGTGGCGTTAATCGTCGCGATTCCGACGCTGCGCCTGCGCGGGGATTATCTGGCGATCGCAACGCTGGGCTTCGGCGAAATCATTCGCATCATTATCTTAAATATGAAAATTACCAACGGTGCGGCGGGACTGATCCTGCCGAAATTGATCGGCTGGCAGGTCATCTTTGCGGCGGTCGTGATCTGCACGATCATCATCCTGAACTTCTGCCGGTCCGCCCAGGGCCGCGCGTGTATTTCAGTGCGCGAGGATGAAATTGCGGCGGAAGCGATGGGCATCAATACGACGAAGTATAAAATCATGGCGTTTGTCTTGGGCGCGATGATCGCCAGCGTGGCCGGTGCGCTGTATGCCGGTGCGTTTTACGTCATTAAACCGGAGATGTTCACTTTCAACAAGTCGATCGATATTCTTGTGCTCGTCGTCTTCGGCGGTATGGGCAGCTTTACCGGTTCGTTTATCGCGGCCGGTGTGATCGGCGTGCTGAACACCGTTCTGCAGCAGTTCTCCGATATCCGGATGATCCTGTACGGCTTAATGCTGGTCGGCATCATGATCTTCCGCCCAAGCGGTTTGTTAGGCACAAAGGAATTTACGTTCTCCAACCTGTTTGAGCGGTTTGGGAAACGAAAGGAGGCGCGCGGATGACGGTCTTAAAAGTCAGCGGTCTGACGAAAAACTTCGGCGGTCTGGCCGCGGTGTCCAACGTCAATCTGGAAATCGGGGAGCGCGAGCTGATCGGACTGATCGGGCCTAACGGTGCGGGTAAGACGACGCTGTTCAACCTGCTGACCGGAGTTTATGATCCCAGCGAGGGAAAAATCGAACTGAATGTCGACGGGACGATGAAAAGCATCGGCGGATTAAAGCCGTATGTGATCACCGGCTTAGGCCTGGCGCGGACGTTTCAGAATATCCGGCTGTTTAAAAACATGACCGTGCTGGACAACGTCAAGCTGGCCATGAACAAATCAGTGAGCTATTCGACTCTGGCAGCGATTCTGCGGCTGCCTTCGTATTACCGCGAGGAACAACGCGTGCTGGAAGAAGCGGTGAAACTGCTGGAGGTCGTCGGGCTGGCGGAGAAACAGACGACGCTGGCGAAGAATCTTCCGTATGGGCAGCAGCGTAAGCTGGAAATTGCCCGGGCGCTGGCGGCGAAGCCGAAGATTCTGTTCCTCGACGAACCCGCCGCGGGCATGAATCCGCAGGAAACCACGGAACTGACAGAGCTGATCCATCAGATCAAAGAACAATTCAATTTAACGGTCGTGCTGATCGAACATGATATGTCGCTGGTCATGAAGATCTGCGAACGGATTTACGTACTGGATTACGGCAAGTGTATCGCTCACGGGACACCGGAAGCGATCAAAAACAACCGCCGTGTTATCGAAGCGTATCTGGGGGAGGATTAAGATGCTGAAAATTACGGATTTAAGCGTTCATTACGGCGTAATTCAAGCTTTAAAGGGTGTTTCCCTGGAAGTGAAGGAAAAGGAAATCGTAGCCTTGATCGGCGCGAACGGCGCGGGCAAGACAACGCTGCTTCACGCGATCAGCGGACTGCTGAAAAAAAGCGGCGGCGAGATTGAATTTCTCGGCCAGTCCATAATGAAGAAAAATGCCCGCGATATCGTCAAGGCAGGCATTACGCAGGTGCCGGAGGGCCGGCGGATTTTTCCCGACATGAGCGTTGCGGAAAACCTCTGGATGGGAGCGTATCTGCGCAAGGATAAAGCCGGAATTGAAGCTGACCTGCAAAGCGTTTATCAGCGCTTCCCGCGGTTGGCGGAACGCAAAAAACAGCTGGCCGGCACACTGTCAGGCGGCGAGCAGCAGATGTTGGCGATGGGCCGGGCCCTGATGGCCAAACCGAAGCTTTTACTTCTGGACGAGCCGAGCATGGGCCTCTCCCCGCTGCTGGTCAAGGAAATATTTTCGATTATCCAGGATATCAACGCTCAGGGAACAACGGTTTTATTGGTCGAACAAAACGCCAAGATGGCGCTGGGCATCGCCGACCGGGCGTATGTGCTGGAAACCGGCAGCGTCGTGCTGAGCGGCACGGGCGCAGAATTAGCCGCCAGCGAAGATATTAAGAAAGCCTATTTAGGAGGATAACATTATGTTGGTGAAAGATCGTATGACAGCCAATCCCTACTGCATTCGTAAGGATACCTCGATCAGCGCGGCTCTGGATCTGATGGCAGAGCGGGATTTTCACCGCATCCCGGTCGTTGACGGCCAGGAATTAGTCGGTCTGGTTACGGAAGGCACCATCGCGGAGAACACCCCAAGCAAGGCGACCAGCCTGTCGGTCTATGAATTGAATTACCTCTTGGCGAAAAGCACCGTCGAATCCGTCATGATCAAAGACGTCGTGACGATTCACCCCGACGCGCTTTTGGAAGAGGCCGCTGTCTTAATGCGTCAGCATGATATCGGCTGTCTGGTTGTGACCGAAGGCCGCAAGGTTGTCGGCATCATCACGCAGAATGATATCTTCGAGGCCTTTATCGATCTGTTGGGCTATTATGAGGAAGGCAGCCGGTATGTGATTCAAATTACGGAAGACAAACCCGGCGTGCTGGCGGATCTGACCGGTTTGTTTTTTGATGAAACAGCCCAGATTACCAATCTGGCGGTTTATCGCAAAGACGCACAGACCGATGTCGTCATCCGGGCCCGCGGCGTCGCTCCGGAAGTGATGAAAAAGCTGCTGAGCGATCACGGCTATCAGGTGATCTCGGTCTTGACCCGCTGCGATCAGTAAGGGAAAGTCAGGATCGGGCAGGAGTTTTTGCCTGACCCGGGATAGGCGTAAAATTGCGGATGTGAAGAAGCTGACAGAAGCAAGTTCTTCTTTTGACTGTCGGCTTTTTTAGTATTAATATTTCAAGAAGAATTCCCAGCCGCTGAGGTCTCCCAAGATTTTAGTAAAAAACAGAGGATAAAGGCAGGCTGACTCACGGTCTGAGTTCAGGTTGAAAGATTTCTGTTATAATGAAGAAAACAAAAGACCGCGGGCAAAACCGGCAGGAAAGGAGACTGGCAATGACAAAAAATAAACTTGTCAATCAAGGCGCGGTGCGGCGCGTCTATCGGCAGATCATCCTTTTAGGTATGCTTATACATGTGCTGTATGTTGCTTTGTTCGGCGGGCTGGGAATGAGCGGGATGGTGTACTACAATGTCGGCAGCACCGTGTTTTATATGGCGATGCTTGTGCTGGCTTTCTATGGGCGCTACCGGATCGTGGTGACTCTGATCCATCTGGAGGTCTGTGTTTTCGTCATAGTGGGAACGTTGGCGCTGGGGTGGGATGCGGGTCTTTCGCTGCTGCTGATCGCGCTGGCGTCGTTGATTTATATCCGGCCGTACCGGTGCAGTTGGATTCCTTATATGTTTTCAGCACTGGAAATCGGCGTATTTGTGTTTTTGAAGATAGCCTGGGATCAAGAAGGAATGACGCCGGCCATTTCCGTGTGTCTGGCAAACGCCGTCTATTTGTTTAACGCGGCGGCCAGTTTTACGATTATTCTTGTTTCCTCAACAATTTTCAATGTTTCCTCGGCGTTAGCTCAAGGCCGGCTGATGCGGAAAAATGAGATTCTGCAGGAAGCCGCTTCCACGGACAGTCTGACCGGTGTGCTGACCCGCTACGGCTTGAAGGAACAGCTTGAGCCGCTGCAGGGCAAACCGGCGATGATCGCGCTGGGCGATCTGGATGATTTTAAACGGATCAACGATACCTATGGACATATCTGCGGCGATTATGTGCTGGCCACGGCGGCCCGGCTGATGCAGGAAACAGCGGGTACTCAGGTTTGCCGCTGGGGCGGCGAGGAGTTTTTGATCATCATGACGGAACAGCCGGAACGTGAGGCCCAGGCGGTGTTAACCGGGATCGCGGAAAAAATCCGCAGCTATCCGTTTTCCTACGATGGATATCAGATCCGGATTACGATGACCTTCGGTCTGACATCCGGAGTGATCGGACCGGATTTCGAAAGCCTGGTGAAGCTGGCGGATCAGCGGATGTATCAGGGGAAGCGGCAGGGAAAAGACCAGATTGTTTCATAATCTGCCGGGAAGTTGAATAAAATTCAAACTCAGGCGTGGGCAATGCATGAAAATGTTGTATAATAAGCGCAGGAGGCGATGATCTTGGAACAGAAATCCTTGTTTGACGATCGCGATCTGAACAGTCCGCTGGCGAGCCGGCTGCGGCCGAAGACGCTGGAGGAAGTCGCGGGTCAGAAACATCTTTTAGGCGAGGGAAAAATCCTGCGGCAGCTGATCGAGCAGGATCAGGTGTCCTCGATGATTTTCTGGGGCCCGCCGGGCGTGGGGAAGACGACGCTGGCGCGGATCATCGCGGAGCGCACGCAGTCGCATTTTGTGGATTTCAGCGCGGTGACCAGCGGAATCAAGGAAATCAAAGAGGTCATGAATAAAGCTGAGCTAAACCGGCAGATGGGCGAGAAGACGATTTTATTCGTCGATGAAATCCATCGTTTTAATAAAGCGCAGCAGGACGCATTTCTGCCGTTTGTGGAAAAGGGCAGCATTATTCTGATCGGCGCGACGACAGAGAATCCTTCCTTTGAGATCAACGCCGCTCTGCTTTCGCGGTGCAAGGTGTTTGTGCTGCAGGCGCTGGCGACGGAAGATCTGACGGAGCTGTTGGCGCGGGCTTTACAGGATCCGCGGGGGTTCGGCAATTATCATGTGGAACTGAATGATGATTTATTGTGGATGATTGCGAATTTTGCCAACGGCGACGCCCGCACGGCTTTGAATACGTTGGAAATGGTGGTGCTCAACGGCGATAAGAACGGAGAGAATATCGTGGTGACGAAGGAGCATCTGGAACAGTGCATCAACCGCAAATCGTTGTTGTATGATAAAAAAGGTGAGGAACATTACAATTTAATCTCGGCGCTGCACAAGTCGATGCGCAACAGCGACGTCCAGGCGTCGGTGTACTGGCTGGCGCGGATGCTGGAAGCGGGCGAGGATCCGCTGTATATCGCGCGGCGGGTCGTGCGGTTTGCGAGCGAGGATATCGGCATGGCGGACAGCCGGGCGATGGAGGTTGCGGTGGCGGCTTATCAGGCGTGTCATTTCAACGGGATGCCGGAGTGCAGCGTCAATCTGACGCAGGCCGTCGTTTACATGGCGCTTTCGCCGAAGTCCAATGCTTTGTATATGGCGTATGAAGCGGCGAAGAAGGATGCGCTGGAGCATCTGGCCGAGCCGGTGCCGTTAGCGATCCGCAACGCGCCGACGTCGTTGATGAAGGAACTGCACTATGGCGAGGGGTATCAGTACGCTCACGATACCGAGGAAAAGCTAACGACGCTGCAATGTCTGCCGGATGCCTTACTGGATCGGAAATACTATGTTCCGACAAGGCAGGGCCGGGAAGGCCGGATCCAGGAACGGATGGAACAGATCGAGGCCTGGCAGAAGCAGCATCGTCATCAGTAGGGCTGGATATTTTATGATTTATAAGGAGGGACGCCATGTTCATCATGATCGGCGCCGGTTCAGGCCATCGTAAAAAAGCGTATCTGGGGGTCAGAGTCTGTCCTCAGTGCGGAAAATTGAGTCATTTTTACCTAGTAGAACAAGCGCGGCAGGTGTCGGTGTTCTTTGTGCCGGTGGTCCGCTGGGGGAAGCATTGGGGCATTGCTTGTTCACGCTGCAAGGCCGGTTTTGAGATTGCGGAGAGTGAAAAGGACTTCTGCCTGAAGCAGGCGCAGTGGATGCCGAGCGAGAAACAGATGAACGAAGTGATCGAATATCTGGGTGCGCAGCTTCAATCGGGAGAGGAACCGGAGATCGAAACGCTGCGGGAACGAGTCCGGCTGCGGTTTGACTTCCATGTCGATGACCGGTCCTTTGAGGAGATTGTCAAAGGGCTGCGGCAGGCGGCTGATCGTCAGCGGCAGTTTCAGCAGTTTTATTAAATGGAGAGAATTTGTTCTTGTAATTTAAGCTTGGTTTTCGGGACACGATGTGGATTTCGGAGCCGAGTTTTTTTGTTCCTGAATCAACGTTATCCAGATTCTGTAAAATAATAAATAACCGCATTGTTGCCTGATTTGTAATAATTTTGATATGATTAATTAAACGAAATTGCGTATTCATGTTTACAGGGAAAATGCCGGCAGAAATGGCCGGTAAGAATGGGAGGGGAAAGACATGTCAAATTTATATCCGCTGCGGATTTATCAGGAAATTGGATATCTTATTTTGATAAAACTTATCTAAAGCTATCACTATGTATTGCTTTTGTGCTGACAATTGCGCATAATTAGAATAGAAGAAAACCTTTGAAAGGGGCGATAATTTATGGCAGCAAAATCAGCAAATTTATATGCAAGAATTGAACCGGAGGTTAAGGAACAAGCAGAGAGCATTCTTTCCGCGTTGGGCATCCCGGCTTCCAATGCAATTAATATGTTTTACAAGCAGATTATTCTTCATCGAGGACTTCCGTTTGAGGTGAAAATTCCATCGGGGAAAACGCTGGATATGAGCGTTTTGTCTGAAAAAGAGATGAACGCAGAGTTGGAAAAAGGATATGCTGACATGAAAGCCGGCCGTACGAAATCGGCTAAGAAAGCATTTGCGGACATTCGCGGGGATTATCATGTATGATTTATGAAGTTGAAATTTCAGACCAGGCGGATGCGGATCTTCGAGGAATTTACGAGTATATCGCTTTTGAGCTGCAGTCACCGGAAAATGCCAGCAGTCAGCTTGAACGATTGGAAACAAGTATTTTGGGACTTAATCAGATGCCAAAGAGGTTCCGTGAATATGAAAAAGAACCCTGGCATAGAAGAGGACTGCGAATCATGCCAGTTGACAATTACTGTGTATTTTATATTCCAGATAGTAAGAAAGCGGTGGTTACGATTATCCGTGTGATGTTTGGGGGGCAGGATATGGATATGCAGTTAAGGCGGTTTACGAAATCACAAATTTGAATTTAATTCTTGTTCTGATTTTTTCGTTTATACTTTTCTCGGGACGATTGAAATGCGAGGACCCGTATCAAATCATAGCGGCGAAGTCTGGAGTCTGTTTAATTGACAACAGGATTATTTCAGTAAAATACGAAAGCAGGAATTTTGCTTTCCGCGCTCTTGAGTAATCAAAAAAGCAGGCAGTACAAAAGTTTTTGAACTTTGTAGTGCCTGCTTCATTTAGATTCTCGCTTAACCTAAGACTGAACGTGGATTTTATTATGCCAAAAACCTGCCCAGGAAAGCGGCAATGGAATCCCAGTATAATTGAGGATCTACGTCGGCGCTGGCCGCATGAGCCGCGCCTTCGATGACCAACAGTTCTTTCTCTGTCGGACACGCTTCATAAACCTGATAGACCATCTTTGTCGGCACATAGGTATCGTTGCTTCCGTGGATAAACATCATCGGGACGGTTGCTTTTTCGAGCTGTTTTACGGCTGACGCTTCTTTGAAATGATAGCCGGCCCGGATTCCGGTCATAATATCCGCGGTTGCGAGAAACGGAAATTCCGGCAGACCGAAGCGGTAATCGAGTTGATTCTTAAACATTTCGTAAACCGAAGTATAGCCGCAGTCTTCAATGATCGCTTTAACATTGGAAGGCAAGACTTCTCCCGCGGTCATCATCACGGTCGCGCCGCCCATCGAAACGCCGTACAGTACAATTTCAGCGTCCGGATCCTGATTTACAACCTGATCGATCCAGAGTAAAAGATCCTTGCGGTCCAGCCAGCCCATGCCGATATACAATCCGTCGCTTTCGCCATGCGCGCGGTTATCCGGGGTGATGACCGTGTAGCCCAGCTCGGAAAAATGCCGGGCTTCCGTCTGCATCGCCTCTTTGTTGGAAGTGTAGCCGTGAATGACCAGAGCGTAGCGATGGGATGCAGGATCCGCGGTGTATTGCAGCGCGCGCAGTGTCAATCCGTCCTCGCTGACAATTTCTTTCTTTTCCAGGACGACCGTGTCCAGCCAGAGGTCGGTCAGGCGCTGTTCCTCGGCTTTGTTGGCTTCCTCGTTGCCGTAGGTTTCATTCACCGGCGCTTTGCCGTCGTTGGCGGATTGCGGCGCTTGATCGGCGCGGTAGAGCGCGTAATCGACCAGATAATTGCCGGCCCAGAAGCTGCCTGCGGTCAAGGCGGCAGTCATGACGGCAAGGATTGATATTAAAATTTTAGTTTTTTTCTTCATATGGATTCATCCTCATTTCAGGTCGGTTCATTGAGAACCTGAACGAGGAAAAAGTATATCAGAAAATAATTTGGATGTAAAAATAATTTCTGAAGGAACTTTAGGCGTTTTCTGCGGACTGAATATGAAAACCTTCAGCGCCGCTATTTCATAGCCGTATGGATGATGAAAAGGGAAACAGAGAAATTAAAGTTACGCAGTTTTCCCTTGTTTTTATAATCATGGGGGGATTCCCTGTCGTTTAAAACCGGATTTCGCCTATAATCCTTGTGGGGGAGTTTTTGTGATTATTACCGATAAGGAAATCATGATTCTAGCCCCGCTTCGGCAGTTTCCCAATGGAAATCAGAGAGAGCGGAAACACAAAAAAAGCTTCCCGCCTTTTGCGTTCAGCTCTTGTTTTTATCTGGTGCGGTAGGTGGGACTTGAACCCACATGGTTTTACCCACACGCCCCTGAAACGTGCGCGTCTGCCGATTTCGCCACTACCGCATGTATATTAAACAGCCGTTTTCCGACTGCTTTTATATATTACACTAAAACGTTTCGATATGCAAGTGTTTTTTTTATTTTTGTTGGCTAAAATGTGGGGCGTGAATTGAAAAAGTAAACGCAGCCTTAAGACTAAAAGAAATTGTATTACTCTTTGCAAAGACACGGGCTGCCTTTTGCGCATAAAGCGATTGGAAATTCGGTGCGGATTTGTTGATTTACCATTCCGGGCGTCACCCGCAGGAACATTCGGCGGAGGACGAAACCGAAGCTGAAATCGCATTTGTGATGTGAAAAAATAAGCAAAAACGACAATTTTTACAGTTTGTAGGAAACTTGAAAAAGCCTATTGCATTTTATAGAGAGTGGAGTATAATCTGTTCACATAGTTAAATATTAAGCTACTTAACTATTTAGACGAAAGAGGTGACCGGTGTGAATGAACAGGAAATCGCTCAGAAGATGATGCGGCTGGCTTACGATATGCGTCAGCGCAGCGAACCTCGCGGGCGTAAGAAGATGACGATGAATTCCCGGGATATGATGATTTTGCATGGCATTCTTCATCTGAATCCGGAAGGAATGATCAAAATGAGTCAGATCAAGGATCATTTCCATGTCAGTCCGGCTGCGGTATCCCAGGGAATCCGCTCCTTTGAACAACAAGGATGGGTTGAACGGGTGATCCTGGACAGCGATCGGCGCAGCGTCTACATTCGGATCACGGAAAAAGGCCGGGCTCTGATGCAGCAGAAGGAACAAGAATTCTGCGATCAGCTGACGGCGTATTTCCGTTATCTGGGCGAGGACGATAGTCTGGCGTTAATCCGGATTCTGGAACGAACCATCGGATATTGTCAGAATTTATCGGGCCGCTGCCCAAAAGAAAATTAGGAAAGGAGTAACTTATGGTCAAGCTAACGAAATATCTTAAGCCCTTTGCACTGTCGATCGCGGCAGTGATTGTGCTGTTGTTTGCCCAGGCGCAATGTGAGCTGGCGCTGCCGGATTACATGGCCGATATCGTTGACGTGGGGATTCAGACCGGCGGCATTCACAGCGCCATTCCGGAAGTGATCCGCCAAAGCGAGGCGGAGAAGCTGTCGATGTTCCTCAGCGATGAGGATCAGCGGCTGTTTTTATCCAGCTATACACTGGTAGAGGCCGGACAGGCCAGTGCGGAACAAATAAAACAAGCTCCGCTAGTCGAACAGGAGCCAGTCTATTTTCTCAATCCGCTCGAAGATGAACAGCGCGATCAGCTGAATTCAGTCTTGGCGAAGGCTGAAATGATCCTGGTCAGTATTCCCGGGTTAAAGGAAACTGAGGAATTTAAGGCCTTGAATCTGCCGGAGGATGTCGATCTGATAACCCTGTTGCCGCAGCTGCCGCAGGAGGTCTTTGACGAGATCCTCACGAAAATCGACGCCAACCTGGACGTGGCCGGCGAGAATGCGCTGTCGGTAGCGTCCGCTCAATTTGTCAAAATGGAATATAAGGCGATCGGCATCAATACAGATTCGATCCAGCTGAACTATATTTTCAACAGCGGCTTGCGGATGCTGGGCGTCGCGCTGTTTGGAACGATCTGCGCGATTGTGGTGACGTTTTTAGCGTCCCGGATCGCGGCCGGCGTTTCCCGCAACCTGCGGCTTGCGGTTTTCAGCAAGGTTGAGAACTTCGCGTCCGCGGAATTCAACCAGTTTTCCACCGGTACCTTGATCACCCGGACGACCAACGATGTTCAGCAGATCCAGCAGGTGCTGGTCATGTTCATGCGGATCGTCGTGTACGCGCCGATTATCGGCGTCGGGGCGATTATCAAGGTACTGAATACCAACGCCTCGATGACCTGGATCATCGCGTTAGTCGTCGTGGTCATCATGGCGATCATGGGCGTGGCGTTCGCGGTCGTGATGCCGAAGTTCTCCATCATCCAGAAGCTGCTGGATAAGATGAACTCCGTGCTGCGCGAATTCCTGGACGGTCTGCCGGTTATCCGGGCGTTCAATACCCAGGCACATGAAGAAAAGAAATTTGATCAGGTCAATGACGATATGACGAAAACCAATCTGTTTGTTCAGCGTACGCTGGGGGTGTTAATGCCGATGATGATGCTGGTGATGAACTGCGTCGGCATCCTGATCGTCTGGGTCGGCGGTCATCAGATCGACATGGGGACGCTGCAGGTCGGCAATATGATGGCGTTTATCCAGTACAGCATGCAGATCATCATGGCCTTCTTAATGATCACGATGGTTTCGATCATGTTGCCGCGGGCGGCCGTTTCGATCAAGCGTGTCATGGAAGTGCTCAACTGCGAGCTTTCGATTACCGATCCGAAGCAGCCGAAGGCGTTCGATCCTCAGCAGCATGGCTATGTTGAATTTAAAGACGTGGCCTTCCGTTATCCGGGCGCGGAAGAAAACGTCATTGAAAACATTTCCTTCCTGGCCCGTCCGGGACAGACGACAGCCTTTATCGGCTCGACAGGTTCCGGCAAATCCACAATCGTGAACCTGGTGCCGCGGTTCTTCGACGTCACAGCCGGTTCGATTGAGGTGGACGGCGTGGATATCCGCGAAGTCAGCCAGCAGGAGCTGCGTCACAGAATCGGTTATGTGCCGCAGAAGGGCGTGCTGTTCTCCGGTACCATCGAATCCAACCTGCGCTATGCCGAAGCGGACGCGGACTGGCATCAGCTTAAACAGGCGGCGGAAATTGCCCAGGCGAGCGAGTTCATCGACTCCAAGCCGGAAGGCTATGACACGCCGATCGCTCAGGGCGGTACCAATGTGTCCGGCGGTCAGAAGCAGCGTTTGTCGATCGCCCGCGCTTTAGTCCGTAATCCGGAAATCTATATTTTCGACGATTCGTTCTCCGCGCTGGACTTCAAGACGGACGCGGCGCTGCGCAAAGCCCTCAACGAGCTGTGTCAGCGGACCGGCAGCACAGTGCTGTTGGTCGCTCAGCGAATTTCGTCAATTATGCATGCCGATCAGATCGTCGTGCTCGATAAGGGCCGGATCGCCGGCATCGGCACGCACGAACAACTGATGAAAACCTGTGAGGTCTACCAGGAAATTGCGTATTCGCAGCTGTCAAAGGAGGAATTGGGTCATGACGAACACGAAGCATAATCCGAAACCGATGATGCGCGGCCCAATGGGACGCGGCCACGGAATGCGCGGCGCCGGCGAAAAGGCCAAAGATTTCAACGGGACAATGAAGCAGCTGCTGCGCTACATTAAGCCGTATTCCCTCTCGATGCTTTTTGGAATTCTGTTTGCGGCTGTCGCAACGGTGATGACGGTCGTCGGTCCGAAAATTTTAGGCAAAGCCACGACGGAGCTGGCCGCCGGACTGAGTGCGAAAGCGATGGGCACCGGAAGCATTAATTTCGGCCGGATCGCGGAAATTCTGATTTTCCTGTTATGTCTGTACGGCTTATCGGCACTGTTCCATTATTTCCAGAACTGGCTGATGGCCGGCGTCGCACAGAAGGTTTCCTATAACCTGCGCAAAGCACTGGCTGAGAAAATCGACCGGCTGCCGTTTAAATACTTTGACACCCATTCGCACGGCGATCTCCTCTCGCGGGCGACCAACGACGTGGATACGGTGTCGCAGACGCTGAACCAGTCGCTGGCGCAGATCATCACCGCGATTGTCCAATTGATCGGCTACACGATTGTGATGTTGTCGATCAGCTGGGAAATGACGTTGATGGCCTTCTGCGTTCTGCCGCTTTCAGCGATTCTGGTCATGCAGATCGTCAAGCGTTCACAGCGGTTCTTCGCCCGTCAGCAGGAAGCGCTGGGTGCGGTTAACGGCCACATTGAAGAAATGTATTCCGGTCATATCGTGATGAAAGCCTTCAACGGCGAGGAACGTTCGATCGCGGAATTCAGTGAGAACAACCAGCGGTTGTATGATTCCGCATGGAAATCCCAGTTCTTAAGCGGTATGATGCAGCCGTTAACGACGCTGATCGGCAACCTCGGTTATGTCGGTGTCTGTATTTTAGGCGGCTGGCTGACGATCAAGGGTGCGATTGAAATCGGCGATATCCAGGCGTTCATCCAGTATGTGCGCAACTTCAATCAGCCGATCAACCAGCTGTCTCAGTCGATGAACGTCCTGCAGTCGACCGCGGCTGCCGCCGAGCGGGTCTTTGAATTCTTAAACGAAGAAGAAGAAATTGCTGAAACTACCAATCCTGCGCCCGTTCGTGATCGTCATGGCAAATCTCTGATCCAGGGACAGGTCACGTTTGAAAACGTCCATTTCGGCTACAATCCGGATAAGATCATCATCAATGATTTCTCGATGTTCATCAATGCCGGCAAGCGCGTCGCCATTGTCGGGCCGACCGGCGCGGGCAAGACGACGATCGTCAAGCTGTTAATGCGGTTCTACGAGCTTAACAGCGGTACGATTTATGTCGATGGCCAGGATATCAAGAATTACAAGCGATCCGATCTGCGCTCATTGTTCGGTATGGTGCTTCAGGACGCGTGGCTGTTTAACGGCACGGTCATGGAGAATCTGCGCTATGGACGGCTGGATGCGACGGATCAGGAAGTCATCACGGCGGCGAAGGCAGCGCATGTGGATCACTTCATCCGCACGCTGGACCATGGCTACCAGACGATGATCGACGGTGATTCCGGAAATATCTCCCAGGGTCAGAAACAGCTGCTGACAATCGCACGGGCGTTCCTGGCGGATCCGAAGATTCTGATTCTGGACGAAGCGACGTCCTCTGTCGATACGCGCACGGAAGTCCTGATTCAGAAGGGCATGGAAACATTGATGAAAGGCCGCACGAGCTTTATCATCGCGCACCGTCTGTCGACGATCCGCGACGCCGACCTGATTCTGGTCATGAAGGAGGGCGACATCGTCGAAGCAGGCACACATGATTCGTTGATGGCCGACAACGGCTTCTACGCTTCGCTGTATAACTCGCAGTTTGAGGATTGCGAATAAATCGAATTCAAGCTTTATTTGTTCACAGACCTGGTCCAAGCGGCCAGGTCTTTTTATTCTCTAAGAATTTCGATGCGTCAGAGGCAAAAGAAAATGAAAAGAATAAAACAAACTCAAATGCGTTGAGATGAGATCACGTTTATTGTATAATTAACTCACTAAAGATGATGG
>NZ_QRUP01000016.1:0-84468 GCF_003459085.1 Holdemania filiformis
CTAATATTGCGGTTTTTTTGAAAAAGCCTTGTTTATTTTGATGAAATTTGACATAAATCGCTAAAAATCAAAAATTTTTATGAAAAGTGTTTCATCCAGTTCAAGATTTCCCGGGACTCCGCCGGCGTTATCAAAGCCCTTCCTTCACTTCCCCTTTCTAAAAAAAAGAAGGCCTTTTAAACAGACTTCCTCGGATTTCATAGGTAGCTGAAAAACAATTTCCCCCATGAGTCTTCCCTTTCAATCCTCACAGAAAAAAGGAAATTGAACATGGCTGTCCGATTTCCTTGTGTATTTCCTTAAGCTTTCATATCTATTAATGGAATAAATTCTTTACCCGATCCCAAAAAGAGGTCTTAACTTCCGTCTTTGTTTCCACCGTCGTTGTTTTTTCCTCCGGCAGTTTAATTTCATCCGTCTTCATGATGAACTTCACTGAAGTTTCCATCGTGTCCGCGGCGCCGGCGTAGCTGCGGTATTCCTTCGACTGATCCAGCGCTGCTTTCGCGGTATCGAGCACATCGTTCAGATCGTCCATTGCATCGGTAACTTTCCCGCTTAACTCATCGATTCCTTCACGGCTGAATTCGTCGACGCCGTCGTTCAATTCGCCGGTTTTCTCTGCCAGCTCCTGTGTTGCATCTTTAAACTTATTGATTGCGTCGGTAATGTCCCCGGACGCGCCGTTCAGTTTATCCAGCCCGGCATTCATCGCCGCCGTTCCGGCCGCCAGCTGATCTGTACCGTCCTTCAGATCCTTCAAGCCTTCCGGCAGCTGCTGCAAGCCGGCCAGTGCGTTTTTCAGTTCATCGACGCCACCGATCTGTTCGATCATGCCGTTGATGTTGTTGATCATCGCCGTCATTTCCGTCGTCAGCTGCTGCGCCTGGCTCATCAAGCCGGCCATTTCCTGAACCTTCGCGCTCATTGTATCCTGCACGGTCTGAGCGATCTGATCGACCGTTCCCACCGCCGCCTGCTTACCATAACTGCTCATTGTATCGACACCGGCATCCACTGCTTGGCCTAAGCCGGCCGCGATCATTTCCTGTGCTGCACCCAGCTGAGAGTTCAATTGTTCACCGACTTTTCCCGCAATCGCCTGAGTTAAGTCTGGAATTTGCTCCTCAGCCACGCCCTGTTCCGCCAGCGCAGAGCCAATCGCGGAGACTAACGCGTTCTGATCGATTTCCACATTCACCGGCGGTAAATTCTGTTTTACGCCGGCCCTCACCTGCTCGGTTACGCCGGCCCAGGTGTTATTAAACGCATCGCTCTGACCGGCTGCCCGAATCGCATCGCCGGTTGCCTGCGGCATCGCTGCCAGCGCCTGCATACTGCCAGCCAGCTGTTCCATTAATGCCGAAGCGTCCTGCAGCTGCGTCAGGCTGCCGTTCAGCTGTTGAAACAGTCCCGTCAGCTGTTCGTCTGTCAGGTTGTATTTCTGCAGCATTGCCGTTAGCTGCGTTTGGATCTGACCAACGCCGCTGGACAGCTTCTGCGCCCCTTCCTTCAGCGCCTTCGATGAAGTGGCAGCGGTATTTAACCCGTCCGAGAATTCCTTGTATTTTGACTGGAATTCTCCCATCTTATCGTTCAGTTCAATATTCGCATCATGCAGCTGCACCGTGCCGTCTAAAATCTTCGCCGTGGCGTCCTTCAGATCATCGACGCCGTCAGTCAGTTTATCGAGATCACTGCGGTCGACCTCCTTGTCTTCCAGATTGGAAGTCCCGGCCGCAGCCAGAATGATCGACGGCATTTCAAAGTTTTCCACATTCGCCGTGATCACAAACTCATCTTTCAGCTTATCCTTCACGTCATCCAGCGCGCTGACGTCGGAATCCCTCAGCATCTGGCTCATCCCCGACACCGTGGCCAGGGCGACGATCTGGTTCTTCGATTCATTCAAAATCAATCCGTCTTCCGCTTTCACGTCCTTGAACGTTTCCGTCGGCAGATCGGTGACGATCGCGCAGGGGAACAGTGTGGAAATATATTTCGTCTTCCCATTGATCGTTTCCGTCGTTTCCAGATGATTGATCAGCTTGATCGTGATCGTCAGAGAGCCGCTCTGGCCGACAATCTCATGCGGATCTACAGTCTTGCCGTTGAATTGGTAGCTGACCTCCATCGTTAACGGCAGTTCCGCCGTCGTCGTGCCCTGGTAGTACAGGTCGTGCTCGTCAGAATTCCATACCAGCGACGTGCCGTTTTGTTCAGGCAGGTCATCGCCGTTGATATTCTTGATATTTTCCAGGATACTTTGATCCGCTGTCTGGCGGAAACCCTGTTCGTTATGCAGCCATTCGCTGACGGTCGCGGATTTCAGCTGTCCCTGCCAATCCAGGAAGGCATAGACGGTTTCTTCCTTTTTCGTGCCTTCGTCCGGCTTGTCCTCCGCCCGGACCGGCGTGCACAGATTCAGCGCCAGCACCCCGGAAAGGGCCAGCGCCAGCCAACTTCCTTTTTTATTCATCGTGATTCCTCTCCTTTTTTATTCAGAAATTGAAATGATGTTTTTTCGATAACGCCGCCGAAGACCATCAACAAGGCCGGCAGCACGAATAGAATGACCGCCATGCTGATCAGCGCACCCCGCGCCAACATGCCGCACAGCGAGCGGATCAAATCGATTTTCGAAACCAGCGACACGCCCACGGTGGCCGCGAAGAAGCTTAAGCCGCTGGTCAGGATCGACGAACTGCACGCGTAGACCGCTGTCTGTACGGCCGCTTTCCGATCCTTGCCCCGCCGGCGTTCCTCCTGATAGCGCGTCATCGTCAGAATTGCGTAGTCGATCGTCGCGCCCAGCTGGATCGTCCCGATGACGATGCTGGCGATAAACGGTATCGTTTCCCCTTGGAAATAAGGAATGCCCATATTGATCGTGATCGCCATTTCAATCGCCGCGACCAGCACAATCGGGACGCTGATCGACTTAAATGAAATTGCGATGATCAGGAAGACCGCCAAAATGGAGACGATGTTGACCATCTGAATATCGTGATCGGCGATCAGCACCAGATCGCGGTTCAGCGCGCCCTCCCCGGTGACTAAGGCTGTTGGATCGATCGCCTTGACGCGGTTTTCCAGCTCGGTGATCTGCGCGTTTTGTTCATGTGTCGCCGAGGTGTAGCTGGAGTTTGCCATGATCATCTTCCATCCGCCGGCGTCGAAGACGGAACGGATGCTTTCCGGAAGCATGTCTTCGGGAATCCCGGCGCCTAAAAACCGGTCTAACGTCGCAACGGAATTGATTCCGTCCGTCGTTTCAATTGCTTCCAGCACGGCGTCCATCTGCGTGCTGCTGAGCTGATCGCTGACGAGGATGAAGTTCGTCGTCGGCATGTCGAATTCATCGCGCAGCTTCTGTGTGCCGGCGGTGGATGTCAGATCCTGCGGCAGCGAGTCCAGCAAGTTGTAGTACACGTCGGTTTTTTTCTGCGCCGCGGCAAACGGAATCAACAGTGCGACGGCCGCGATCAGAATGCCTTTATAGTGAGTTGTCGTAAAGTTGGCAACGCCTTGCAGCTTGGGAATTAAAACCTTGTGCTTATGTTTGTGAATCGGTTTATCGAAGACCAGAATCAGCGCCGGCAGAATCACCACGGCCGAGAACACGCCCAGCACAACGCCCTTCGCCATGACGACGCCCATATCGGTGCCCAGCTTCAAATCCATAATGCACATCGCCAAGAAGCCGGCGATTGTGGTCAGTGAACTGGCGCTGATCGCGGTAAAGGTGTTGACGACGGCTTCGGTCATCGCTTCCTGACTTTTCAATCCCTTATGCAGTTCCTCGTCGTAGCGTTCCAATAAGAAGATCGAGAAGTCCATCGACACCGCCAGCTGCAGAATTGCCGCCAGAGCGGAGGTGATATAGGAAACCTCGCCTAAGAAAATATTGGTTCCGAAGTTATACAGCACGGCGTACAGGATCCCCAATAAGAAGATGAACGGCGCCACACTGTAACGTAAGCCCAGAAATAAAACGACTAAGGATAATCCGACCGCGACCGCCACATACAGCGGCAGTTCCTGTTCGATCAACATTTTTGTGTCGTTGATGACAGCCGCCAGACCGCCTAAGAACATCTGGGAATTCATCAGCGATTTCATCTCATCGACGGCCTTCAGCGTCCGGTCGGATCCGTTGCCTTCCTCAAACGTAACCATCATCAGCTGGCAGTCGCCGTTATCCAGCATCCCCCGCAGGTCTTCCGGAATCATTTCCGAAGGCATGGTCTGTAAGAAATCCCCCAGCCACATCGCGTCGCGGACGCCGTCGATCGCGCGGATTTTGTCCGCGATCCGGTCGACCTGTTTCTTCTCCATGTTTTCAACGGTAACAATCGCCATACTGGCGGAATGGAATTCCTGATCCAGGATGTCCTGACCCTCGATGGAATCCAGCTGATCCGGCAAATAGCTCAAAATATCATAATTGATGCGGGTGTTGATATAGCCGATCAACGACGGAACCAACAGCACCGTAGCCAAGACCAGAATCAGAATTCGTTTTTTTACGATCTGTTCTGCAATTTTTCTCACTGCAGATCACTCTCCCTTTCAAATGACTATCGGTCATTACGTCAGACAGAATACCCCCGAAATGACTGATGGTCAATAGACGGATCGGCCGATTTGTCTAACGGATTGACTTTTAGTCATTTTGATTTGACACTGCTTTAAGGTATGTTACAATGAGGCAGAGGAAGTGAGTTTATGGCCCAGCGTACATTAAAACAACAGAAAGAACAGAAGCAAGGCGATCTGTTAAATTCCGCGTATCAGTGTTTTCTGACCAAAGGCTTCGCCAAAACCACAATTGACGATATCGTCCGCCGTGCCCAGGTTGCCAAAGGTACGTTTTACCTGTACTTTCATGATAAAGAAGACATCATGAAACACCTTGTCATCCAGATCAGCTCGCAGATCGTCATCCGGGCATACACAAAAACGAAGGAACGCAACATCCCGGATTTCCTGCCGGCGGTCTTGTGCTTCATCGATACGATCATCGAGTATTTCAAAGCGAATAAAGCGGTGCTGAAACTGATCGAGCGGAATTTCTCCTGGCCGTTAGTGATGGAATATCTCAGCGAAGGCAACCAGGAGGAGATCACGCAGATCCTGGAGGAATTATTAAATTATCCGCAGCTGCGGCGGTTTGACCGGGACGAGGCGTTCCGGATGATCTACATGATTGTCGAGCTGGTCGGCTCAGTCTGCTACACCTCGATCATCGAGGAACAGCCGGCGCCGATCGATCACTTGAAGCCGACGTTATACCGAATGGTGGAGAAAATCTTGATTTAAAGACTGGATAACGAAAAAAGCGAAACCGACGGAATTCCGGCAGGCTTCGCTTTTCTTATAATTCAAATTTACTTGTTTGTCTTGCTTATTTGTTTTGTTTGCTTCGCTTCGTTGCTTTACCAGTGGGTTTCACTTGTTTTTCTTGCCCGCCCGCTTGGTCTTTTACCCTTTTTCTATAAGATTTGATTCAGGTTGCCGTCCGCGTCGCTAAGCAGTGCTTCCGCTTCACAACGGCTGACATGCTTCAGTTCCATGATCAAGGCTGGTTTGATCTGATAATTACACTCGGTCAGCCGCGCCTGCGCCGTTTCCAGCGTACAGCCCGCAGCCTGAGTCAGAATGTAGGCCAGACGGGCGCGCATCTTGTCGCTGACCGGCGGTACGTTGATCATCAGATTCTCATACACGTTGCCCAGCTGCGCCATCGTCACCGTCGTGATCATATTCAGGATCATCTTCTGGCAGGTTCCCGCCTTTAACCGCGTCGATCCGGTAATCACTTCCGGGCCCGGCGTGGGCGCCATGACCCGATCGCAGACCTCGCTGACCAGCGAATGCTTGTTATTGACCAGTCCGGCGCAGGGAATCCCCTGTTTTTGGCACCAGGATAGCGCGCCGATGACATACGGCGTCCGGCCGGATGAGCTAATTCCAATCACAAAGTCCTTAGCCGTAACCTCCCGGGCCTGTAAATCCAGCGCGCCGTTTTCCGCGCTGTCCTCCGCGCCGCCATCGGTCTTCATGATATCGGTGAAATTGCCCGCCACAATGGAAACAAATTCGCCGTGGGTGCCGAAGGTTGCATTGGCCTCGTAGGCGTCCAGCATACCCAGATAACCGGAATGCGCCGCGCCGGTAAAGATGATCCGGCCCCCGCGCCGCAAAGCGGCGATGCACTGTTCAATTGTTTCGTTGACTTCCGGCAGAACCTCTCTGACCGCTTTGGTGCAGGCTTCGTCTTCCTGGTTCATCAGCGCCGTCGATTCCGCGACGCTCATGTGCGGCAGATTCATTGACGCGGGATTGCGTTCCTCGCTGGTCAGCGTCATTAAATTATCACGCATCAGAAGATCCCGATGATCGCGCCGGCCGCCGCCACGACGATCAGCAGCGCCATGACTTTCGTCGCTTTGACTTTCTTGTTCTTCAATAAATACAACGTCCCCAACGTCAGCGCCAGCGGAAGCAGGCCGCGGAACAGCTTGTCGAGAATATCCGTCTGCACGCTCATGCCGGCGCCCTGGATGTTGATCATCAGCGGTGTCGACACACTGACAAACCCTGCCGTCAGCGCACCCATGACAATTGCGCCCAGAGCGCTGGCTCCGGTGATGACCTTTTTGATCAGATTGCTTTCCAGAATCCGCTGCAAGCCTTCCTTGCCCAGCTTGTAGCCGGTCATCCAGACATAATACGCAATGCTTAACATGATCCCCATCATCAAGACGGCATAGACCAGCGGTCCGGCCAGACTGCCGGAGGACGCCAGCGAGATTCCGATCGAAAGCAGGATCGGTGTCAAGGTTCCCTGCCACAGCGTATCCCCGATTCCGGCAAACGGTCCCATCAGACCGGTTTTAATGCCGTTGATCGCCTCGTCGGAAATCGGCGCGCCGTTGGCCCGTTCTTCTTCCATCGCGATGACCATGCCGTTGATCACGCCGCCGAAGTGCGGTTCCGTATTATAGAACTCGATATGCCGCTGGACCGCCGCCTTGTATTCCTCCGGGTTGTCCTTGTACAGCTTTTCAATGATCGGCGCCATCGCATGGCAGAAGCCCGTACCGGCCAGCCGTTCATAGTTATAATTGGCGTGAGAGAAGAAGGTCCAGCGCCAGAAGGACTTCACAACGTCCTTCTTACTCAGTGTTTTCCGTTCTGTATTCTGTTCCATAATCGTTCCCTCCTATCCGTTCTCTTTCTGCAGCTGGGTGTAGAACCAGGCGATGATGAAGCCCAGCACGGCAATGACGATCGTATCCAAGCCGAGATATACGCTTAAGATAAAACCGAGCATGTAGAAGGCCATACTGTTGGGACGGCTGATCGAGCGCAGATTCATCGCCACGCCCAGGGCCGGCAGCACGCCGCCGATGACCTGCAGGACATGCAGCACGTCGTTGCTTAACATCGCAACCAGGCGCGCCATATAATCCGCGCCGAAATACGCGCCGAGCATGACCGGAATGACGCTGATCGCAAATGCCACGATCTGCGGCGGAACAACATGCAGGAAGCAGACCTTCTTCAGATCGCCCTGCTCGGCCGCTTTATCCGCCATGTGGACAAACGCGACGTCAATCGTCATGTGCAGTACCCAGACCACTGTGCCTAACAAACCAAACGGAATCGCAATCGTGATCGCGGTTGCCGGATCAACGTTGCCGACGATCGCAAACGCCGTGCCCAGCACCCCGGCCAGACCCGGATCCGATGGAATTGTACCGCCGGCTGAAATAAACGCGATGTACGGCAGCTGAATCGCCGCACCGATGATGACGCCTTCCGCCGGATGTCCCAGAATCAGGCCGACCAACGTCCCCGCTACTAACGGCTTCTGAAACAAGCTGGCTGAACCGAGGACGGTCGTCCACGGCGTTCCGATGATGCCCAGATAATAAACGACGCCCATCAGAAAGGCTTGAAACAACGAAATACTCACATCCATCACCTCTTCTAATTAAATAAACCGTTTGAAATCCATTGCCGGATCTTCCGCTACCATCTGAATTTCAACCAGAATCCCGCGCTGGATCAGCTGTTTCAGCTGATCGGTTTCCGCTTCGCTGGCCGAGATATTCTTATAGACCGTTTTCCGCCCCGGCTTAATCCCCATGCCCCCGATATTGACCTTCGCCAGCTTAACGCCGCTGTCCGCCAGATGAACGTAGGCTTCCGGGGTCTTCGCTAAAATAATCGCTTTGTCATGATCCTGCAGTCCGGCAATCACCGCCGCACTGTCGGCCACTGTCGTCACCTGCGTCACAATGTTGGCAGGAACCAGCGTTTTGATGATCATCGTCAGAAATGAATCGTTAGCGGTAACGTCGTCGATGACGATGATTTTGTTGGCACCGGTATAATTCAGCCAGGACGTCATGACCTGTCCGTGAATCAGCCGGTCGTCGATACGGGCCAATACGATACTCATCTGTTATTCCTCCTCTGTCAAACTCTGAATCCGTGCGCCGGCGTCAAAGATGCCGCCGCGGCCGTTGTCCACGGCCATCGCGATCAGCTGGCTGGCCGTCACGCCTTCGCGGTTCGCCAGCACCGCCTGCAGAATCATCGGCAGATTGACGCCGACCACCACCTGCAGCGAATACGCACGCAAAAGCCGGATCGTCTGGTTGCACGGCGTACCGCCGAACAAATCCAGCATCACCACCACTTCTTCATGACCGCGCTGGTGAAACTGTTCGACCTTGTCGGCGATCAGCTGACCAAACGCCTCGGGATCCTGTCCCGCGCGCAGCCCGACGCTTTCCACAAAATCATGCTTACCGGCGATCATTTCGACTGTTTCGCAAAAAGCTTCGGCCAGATTGTGATGGGTTGCTATGAGAATGCCTGTCACGTTGTCCCTCCTTTCTTTTTTATGAGGAAATGCAGATCATCGGTTGTATCTGCATTCTATCATTCCTGATTCCTGAAAACGTTTTATCCTTTACACGGTCACTTCGTGCAAAGTCAAAATTTGTCGAGCAGCGCCGCCCGGAAAACGGCGATAAAATTTTCATAGGTACTCTCCCGCAGGATTTCATGGATCTGCTGGGGACTGGAAATCAGCGAGGATAAATACGGCCAGAGCTGAAACGCCTTGGGGTTGTTCATCTCCGTGGACACTAACAGGACAATCCGAACTTTCTGATCTTCTGTCCAGGCGACCGGCTTGTCCAGCACGGCGACGGCGATGAACGTCTGGGCGGTAATCGGATAGAGCGGATGCGGCATCGCGACCTGACTGCCGAAATAAGTCGAGCTCAGCTTCTCCCGTTCCAATACCAGTTCCTCAAATTTCTTCGGCAGATGATACGAGCGGGACGCCATCGCGATCAGGCGCGCCACGATCTCCTGACGGTTTTTCGCTTGCCCGCGCCAGAACAAATCGCTGGAAAACCGGGACAGAATCGAATCGACGCTGTCGTAGCCGTTGATCGCCAGATTCATCTTGGCAAAATCCTTCTCGCTGGGAAACAGGCTGATCCGCACCGCAGCGCCGCGGGTGACGGTGTCCTTGGTTTCCGTGGTGAACAGCGCATCATAAGCACCCGGATCGATCCGGCTTAAGTCCAGCGGATTCACAAAATCCAGCTGAAGCAATTGTTTTCGGAACCATTGATCGATCTTCTGCCGCAGCAGAATTGTTTCACTCGGTTTAAGACGGCTGATGACCAGAATTTTCTTGCCTTCGGAATTCATCGTGATGTTCTCCAGGCCGTAGTTGAAATACAGCGTGAAATATGCAGCTTCATCTTCGCTGATGCGGACGTGGTAATGATCGTCGATCAACAGGCTGAAATAATTCGCGATGTCAAAAGCAAACGGAAAGGTTTGCTTGATTTCCGTCAGCAGAACGTTTTTTAACTGCCGGTTATTCTGCATGCGCGAAAGCAGCGGTACAAAATGAAGCGCCAAGGCGATTTTCAAATCGATGCTGCGGGTGAAGTCGACGCCGTATTCGACGTGGATCTTTTCCAGTGAATCCATGATGAAGGCGTTGATTTCCTCCGAGACGCCGGAATAGTCGTCATAGTCCCGTTTGCCGCGCAGATTTACGGCGAGGTAGTTGATTTCCTCACTCAGCCGGGAAACCGGCACGCTTGTGCAGCGGCGCAGAATATCGCCCGCGATCCGCGTTTCCTTCTCTCCGCCGTTGCGTTTCGTTGTGCCGGCTTCGATAAAATAGCCCCGTTCGATTCGCTGCAGCGTCAGAAGCAAATGGAGGATCAGACTCTCCAGCAGCACTTCGCTGATCTTGTATTCATTTTCCAGAAAGATTTCAACAAGCAGTTCCTTCAGGTCTGTGATGCGTTTCAGATTGGCCTGGGTTTCGTGGGCTTCCTCCATCATCGAATAAATATCTTCCCGGGCTAGACAGGTCCGTTTGTCCGTTTCCCGCCCCTCGACCCGATAGCCGCTGCCGGAGCGGTACGCCAGCTCCAGATTGTACTTGTTCAGTATTTTCCGCACGGCTTTCAAATCCAGGTACAGTGTGGAATCGGAGATGTTCAGCTGGGTCTGCAATTTTCGCTTGCGGACATAGCCTGAATGATCGAGCAGATTCAGCAGAACCGTTTTGATCCGAATCGGTTGTTCATTGAGCGCGGTGTTCTGCGATGTCTTCTGCATGCGGTCCAGCAGCGCCGCAGCCTGCGGCGGATCATGAATAATCAGCTGGTAGCCCTTGGAGGGCAGCGACGTCAGCTCCAGGGCCGGGGAATGCTTAATTTCCAGGCGGATCGCCGCGATCTCGCTTTTGACGGTGCGCACGCTGATGCCGTGGGCTGCCGCAAGCGTCGCCGCCGAATGATATTGTCCGCCATTCTCTGCCAGCCAACGCAGAAGGCCTTGCTGACGCTGTGTCAGCACGATTGCCACCGTGCCGCTTCCACAGAGCGTTTGATTTTAAAAGTTCCGATACTCTGCGGCGTTCCCGTTTGAAAACGCGGCGTCAGGCAGCGTTGAGATGGGATGAACTGTTTCTGTTTCATAAGCTTTCTCCTTCCCAAGCTCATCTTAGCATAAGCCTTTTCCTGTTTTGTTAATTCGTGCAATCTGGTGTTTGAGCTTTTGCACGAACGACCGTGCAGGGAAATAGAACATCGAGGATCTTTGATTGAGGAAAGGATTGAAAAGGTCTTCCGTTATCGCCGACAGACGCTTTGGCTTCGAGCCTTGGATTTCATGATTCTTCAGCGAAAAAGCACAAAAAAACAGCCCTGAATCTCAGGACTGCTTCTTACCCTATTTACAGTTCAACTTTTTCCAGATCGTTATAGGCGATCTCCGTCGGCGTTTCCCGGCCGAACAGAATACACAGAACGGTTGCGGTCTGGGTATCGTCGTTCATCGCGTCGATCGAGCCTTCGATGCCGCTGAACGGTCCGGTTAAAATCTTAACACGGTCGCCCGTCGTAAAGTTGACGCTGACCTTGCGGTCGCTCATGCCGATGCGGCGCAGGATTGAATCAATTTCTTCCGGAGAAACCGGGAACGGCTTCGCTCCGCCGCCGCTGGATCCGATAAATCCGGTAACGCCCGGCGTATTTCTGACAATATACCAGGCTTCGTCCGTCATAATCATTTCCACGAACAGATAACCTGGGAACAGGTTGTGCATTTTTTCTACTTTTTTGCCGTTTTTGTATTCGATCTCCGGTTCCTCAGCGACCAGAATGCGGAACAGATAATCGGAAATGCCCATTGTGTCGACACGACGCTGCAGGTTTTCCTTGACCCGATTCTCATGACCGGCATACGTATTGACGACATACCATTCTTTCTTGGACTCTGTCATACCTTAAGCTCCGATCCCGATTAATTTGAGGAAGAAGGAAACGAAAAATTCACAGGCGACGAAGAAAACGCCGAAAAATGCGCAGAAGATCAAAACTTCCATTGAATTTCCGCCCAGTTCTTCTTTCTTCGGCCAGCGAATCCGCTTGACTTCTTTGGAGATACCGCTGAAACTAAACCATTTTAACATATCTGTATCCTCCTACTTCGTTTCTTTATGAAGTGTATGTTTTCCACATTTTTTACAAAATTTCATCAGTTCAAGACGTTGATTATGCGTCTTGGGATTCCGGTGTGTAACATAGTTGCGTGAAAGGCACTCTGTGCATGTCAGAATCACTTTTGTTTCTTTCGCCATCGAGGTCCCTCCTTACCGTGCTAATCCACTTTACCATAAAGAAAAGGGCTCGTCAAATAACCCTTAACTTAAGCGGATTATAGCACCATCCCGCCGGCTTTTCAAGCCTCTTCCGAAAATTTGCTGAGGATGTAGTCCAGTTTCTTTCGAATCCGTCCCAGCTGGTTGCCATAACTCTTCCGGGAAATGTTTAAAATTGCCGCAGCGTCCTGATAAGACGTGTTATCCAGCGACAGGCACAGAATCTGCCATTCCCGCGGCGTGAAGTAGCGGCGCAGCTGCTTGACCTGCTTTGACGCTTCGTTGAGCGTAAAACGGTAGACCGGATCAAAGAACCGGTCGTTGGATACCAGCATATCCGCCCTGTAGGTCTCCCGGTCTTCGCCGACCATGATATCCAGGGAATCGCAGGCATAAAACGCGGCGTCGCTGGAGCATTGCGAGTGCCTGTATATCGTCAGCAGCCGTTTCCGCAGGCAATTCTGCAAGTAAGTCTTAAAGCTGCAGGGATAATCCTCACGGTAGCTGTCGGCGGCGCTGACCAGCATCATCCGGCTTTCCTGTTCCAGATCTTCCTTATACGCGTCGCCGGAAACAGAACAGTTCTCGAACTGTCCCAGCCGGAAAATCATTCCGCAGATCATCGGTTTGTATTTGTTCAGCAGACTTTCCACTGCCCAGTCGTCCTGTTGACGGATCATATACAACAATTCATTGTCGGTGTACACTTCCTCGGTCATCCTTGTTCCTCCTGTTATTTCAGAGGAAAACGTTTCGCATGAATCTGATAAAGCAAGACGGCGCAGGCCACCGAAGCGTTCAGCGAGGAGATCGTGCCTTCCATCGGCAGCGTCAGCATTACGTCGCATTCTTCCTTGACCAGCCGGGAAATGCCTTTGCCCTCCGAGCCGATCACCAGCGCCACTGGCGTGTCGAAAGTAGGCTGACGGTAATCCTGGGCATTGCGCATATCCGTACCGTAAACCCAGTATCCCTTTTCTTTCAACTGTTTCAGCGTCTGAGTCAGATTCGCGACCATGGCGACCGGCACCGTTTCAATCGCACCGGTGGACACCTTGGCGACTGTCGAATTCAGCGATACCGAGCGATTCTTGCGCAGAATCACACCGTCGGCTCCGACCGCGTCGCACGTTCGCAAGACCGCGCCGAGATTGTGCGGATCTTCCAGCTCATCCAGAATGACGATCGTTCCCAGCTTCCCGCTTGGGATGCGTTCCAGCATTTCTTCTACGCTGACCGTTTTGTAATCCTCGCAATACAGCGCGATCCCCTGGTGATGCGTATCCATGCAGCACTTATCCAGCTCCTTGCGACTGACCCGCTGGGTTGGAATTCTGCGGTTTTTCAATAAGGTTTCCGCCTCCGGAAACTTTGCCCCTTCCGCTACGAGTGCTTTTTCAACCTTTTTCTTGCTTTTCAGGATCTGCATTACTGCGTTTTTCCCATAAATCCATTGTGCCATACTTTGACCTCCCGTTTCGTCCTGGAATTGTCCCATTTTTATTCCAAATCGTTTCATCCTCGTGAAACTGCTTCTTTATTTATACAATGGGAAACCCGGAAAAGCAATTGAATTAGCCAACAAAGCCTGGATAAAGATCAAGGCCCTGACGATTCTAATTACTTTATTAGTCTGCCGCACCCCTGCGGTTTCATGATTTCCCTGTTCTGCCTACAGAAAACGTTCGCCCTTTTGCCTTAAAGACGAACGCTTCTTCCATTCTGGTTTTTCTATTGTCTTTAATCTTATGCCATAAGCTTGGATTCCAATCCGACCGTCGGCCTGACCTGTTCCCAAATCTCGTGCAGCCGCGCCGTTTGACCGGTCAGATGCCACCAGCCGGTCAGTGCTTCAAAGCCGGTTGAAATCCGATAGATCTGCACGTCGGTGTTCTTGGGAACGCTGCCGCTTTTAAAGTTGCGGCCGCGCCGGAAGATTTCTTCCTCTTCCTCACTGAACGTCCCGGCGGCATGCAGCTGTTCATAAAACCGCGCCTGCGCCTTGGCGCTGACAAAGTTTACGCTCAGCCGCTGCAGATCCTTCGCCCGGCCATAGCCCAGCTCGACCAGGTATTCCCGCACCAGCAGCGACCAGACCGCGTCGCCGATATAGGCCAGCGTGCTTCCGGATAGCTCGTTAGGCTGCATTACATCAGACCTCTTTCGATCAGAATCGCCCGTTTAACGTCCGCCTGGGCAAAGTCCTTAGCGGCCTTGGCTGCGTTCCATTCCGCGAACACCTGCTTGTCATCTTCGCTCAGCGTCACTTTCGGCAATCGGATGCCCAATACCTCCAGCATCTTTTCCAGAGCGCCGACTTCCGCGCCGACCTGATTCCATTGGATTTCACGCTGACGCAGCGCCTGATTCAGCTTCTTTACCGTTTCATAAATTTCAGCATAGCCGTTCGGCGTGTTGAGATCATCGTTCATCGCGTCAATAAACCGCTTCACCGCGTCTTCATCGCACCCGATTACCGTGACATTCGCCAGCTGGCTCTTGATATACGCCTGTTTCATCGGTGTTCTGACTTTGTCCAGTTCCTTGCGGGCGGTTTCGATGGTTTCATCCGAGAAGTTCAGTTCTCCCCGGTAATGCACGCTCAGCATCAGCCAGCGCACTAAATCCGCACCCAGCTTTTCAATGACGTCCTTCGCCCAGGAAACGTTGCCCAGCGACTTCGACATTTTTTCACCGTTGATGTTGATCATCGCGTTGTGCAGCCAGTAATGCGCAATGGAATTGTGGAACAACGCCTGCGACTGAGCGACTTCATTTTCATGATGCGGAAAGCGCAGATCCATCCCGCCGCCGTGAATGTCGATCTGATCGCCGAATTCCTTATGGATCATAACGACGCATTCCGTATGCCAGCCCGGCCGGCCTTCGCCCCACGGCGACTGCCATTTGATGCCCATATCCGTTTCTTTCCACAAAGCGAAGTCCAGCGGATTTTCCTTTTTTGTGTTTTCCTCGATCCGCGCCCCGACCTGCAGGTCTTCCAGATTTTGCTTGGAAAAGCTTCCGTAGGACGGCACGCTGCCGACGCGGAAATACACATCCCCGCCGACCTGATAGGCATGGCCGGTTTTGACCAGCTCGTCAATGAAATGAATGATTTCATCCATCGTTTCCGTTACCCGCGGGGTCGCGAACAGCGGTTCTGTGTTCAGACTGTCCCGGACTTTCTGATAGGCTTCGATATAGCGGGCGGACACGACGCCTTCCGCCACGTTTTCCTCATGCGCTTTCTTAATAATCTTATCGTCGACGTCCGTGTAGTTGGACACGTATTTAACCGTGTACCCCTGCGCTTCAAATAAACGGCGCAGCGTATCGAAGACGATGATCGGACGGGCGTTGCCGATATGGGCATGGTTATACACCGTCGGCCCGCAGACATACATGCTGACCTCATTCGGTTTTATCGGCTTAAATTCTTCAATTTTCCCTGACAGGGTGTTGTAAAGACGAATACTCATCACTTTTTCCTCCTTGGTTTCAGATTCATTGCCTTTGACTGCGGATGCTTTTCCGGAATGTTTCCACGTTGTCAACCCGCTGGTTTTCCACAAAAAAAGCATCTCTAATTTAAAAGACGCTTCAGGCGCGGTTCCACTTTTATTGAACAGAGATGATCTGTTCCGCTCATTCTTCCGTTAACGCCGGCTGCGTCCGCCCTACTGAATTTCAGGCTGGCCCTCCAAGAGGCATTCGTCCGGACGCTCCCTGGTCTTTTCACCGGCCAGACCTTCTCTTGACGGAGCTTTCACGGATTACTCGTTCTTGTCCTCGGTTTTTTGTCCTTTCTTATTCTACCACTTTTTGCTCAGAATTTCTTTCTTTTTCATCTCATATTCCGCGGAAGATAAGATTCCGTCGTCATATAACGATTTCAGCTTTTTTAATTGTTCCGCCGGATCCGAGGCTGAGTTCCATCGGGGCTCGTCCGTCGTTTCCGTTACAATCTCATGTTCCGCAATACCGCCGCGCTTCAGCGCGATCACCCCGTAGAGAATACTGGCGATCCCGCCGATCAAGCCGAAGGCGGTGAAGAACAGAGCCGGATTCATGGAAGGTCCGCCGAATCCCATCCCCATTCCGTCCAGATGAAGCAGGTTTGGAACAAAAAGTCCAAATAAGATAAACGCGATACCGGCGATAATATTGCTTACCGCGCTGGAACGTGTTGTGCGGATCTCTGTTTTTCTTCTCATTGCCGCGGCCTCCTGACCCTTCAGGTCTGCGTTTTTACTCTTGCTTCCAGTATATCACAATCCCGCTGAATCAGCCATGTCCGCCGTCACATCCTTTTCAGGCAGCCTGCAGGCTGCCTGAATATCAATTTCTTCCCTGCAGAGTTTTACTAAACCTCAAAAGTAATTTTACTTTTTTCATTTTCTCAGGAGGCTTTTTTGAATTTTGCGCAATATTAAAGATGTAGGGTCTTTGATAAGGCGGTTGCCCGTCCTGGATGGATCACCTTTTGATTCATTTGTTTTTCGAGCTTGTTTTCTCAGCTCTGGAAAGGAGGGGCTTTCTATGAAGTTTTTCATGGAACTTTTGTCTTCTTTAACGATGAGGGACATTCTGGCGGTTGCCCAGCTTCTGACAACCAGCCTGGACTGCATCTTAAAAATTATAGAACTCAGAAGAAAAAGTGCCGCATCCCACAAAGATACTCGGCACTTATCTATCCACCGCTTCCCTTCAATGAAGAGATAGCGAACGATGGGTATCGCTTTCTCAAGCGTCCCTACACCTATAGTATATTCCATTCTTGAGTTATTTCAAGGCTTTTTCTCAATTTGTTTTTTGCCCCGGTTATTCTCAAACTGCCCGCTTATCCGCTACGCCGTTTTGTTATCCTTGATCGCGCCCTTGCGCCATTTCAGCTGCAGCTTTTCAATAAAACCTGTTTTGTATCGCAGCGACAAATAGCCGACGAAGGACATGATAAACGCTCCCAGACAATCGACGATCAGATCCTTCATCGTGTCCAATAACGCCGCCCGGCCGATCAGCTGCGTCCCGTTTTCCAACATGAACTTCTGCATATTCAGACGCAGGATGCCGTCAAAGGTAAATTCATAGATTTCCCAGAAGACGCCCAGCGTCACCGCAAAGCAAAATGCGAAGACCGCGACAAAGACCGGGGAAAGGTTCATCGGGATCTTTTCCGACTTATTTAAGATCGTGACGAAGGAAAAGCCCAGCGCTCCCAACATCCCCCCGCTGAAGGTATGCAGGATTGTATCCCAATGCGGCACATTGTAATAGAATGCCCGCACTTCCCCCAGATAGATCGCGCAGTACAGAAAAACCGCGTACAACAGAAGCATGTTGCTGGGAATATGAATCTGGATCTTGTGCTCGATAAAATCCGGCAGCCGCATCGCCACGACGCCCAGAATGCACTGCACCAGCATTAACAGATAGTCGCTCTTAACACGCACATCCTCCGCCACCGCTTCCGCCGGCGCCATGGTGATCCGAATGACCAGGAAGATAACGGACAGAAGCATTGTGACAAAAACGAAGTTATAAATAAACGAATTCCAGTTGAATTTTTTCTTCATGTCTTTCCCTCTTTTCAAACATAGTACTTATTTTAATCAGGACGCCCATGACTTGCAACGATTATTCTCCGTTTCGTTTTAAAATAACGGAATCTGTTCTCCCTTTACACGGATTTCATCAACTGACCGGCCTCTGCCGGATGCGGCAACGACAAAAAAATCAGAGACCATAGCGGTAGGCCGCTCTGATTCCTGATTTCAACCTTGCGTCGTTGACAGGGATTATTCCGCTGTTTCTTCCTTACTGCGGCGACGGCTGCGTCCCGCTTTTTTCTTTTCTTCCAGCATCTTATTGAAATTGACAATGCCGGTTTTTGCGGTTTCTTCCAGTGTGTCCGTTGAAATTTCACCGCCCATGCGCAGACCCAGACATTCCATAACCATCGGCAGATTCATGCCCGTCAGCACCGTGATCTGTTCGTTCAGCACAAATGCCGACTGATTGCACGGCGTACCGCCCAACAAATCCGCGAAGACCAGCACACCCTCGCCGGTATCAACCTCCTTGACCGCTTCCTGCAGCCGGCCGCGGAAATCTTCCGGATCATCCTGCGTATTCAAAACGACCGCTTTCATCTGCGGAATGTTTTCACCGAAAAAGATTTCCGCCGTTTTCAACATTCCTTCGGCCAACGGTCCGTGACTGATTAACAAAATACCTTTCATAGCTACCTCCCGGCAGTCCGTTTTCTGATAAGACTGCCTGTCTCTTTCTTCTCTTGATTCTTTTTCGTTTTTTGATTTCATCCTATGTGTTTTTATCAGATTCACACTGATGAAGGATTCGCTGCGTTATTCTCCGGTTGGATCAGTCCGCCGATCAAACTGACTGCCTGACGGATTTGATCGCTGTCCATCTGCACGTCGAACTTGCCGCCCGGCATTTCACAGGTCATTGAAGCGGGATCCGCCGTGCTGATCAGAATGCCGCTGTTCCAGCTGCGGATCAAGCTGTCATCCGGTTCCTCTGCCGCCTGTACCGTGATTTCCGGCCACCCTTGTGCGCAATGCTCCCGCAGCTTCGCTTCCTTTCCTTTCAGGATAGCGCAGAGCGCTTTTTCCCGGCCCAGCTGATTCAAATAGACCAGCCTTGCCTGCGGAAAATGCTCGCGCAGCTGCTGCAAACCCAGCTCCGTTCCGGTTTCTTCCAGGAAACAGAACGCGATCGGCCGATTTCGGTAAGTACGGGCGCATTCCAGCATCGCAAACAACGCCGCATTCTTTCCGGCATTGCCCGCCGCCTGTCTGCGTCCCAGTCCGAAAGCAAGCAGGAAAGTCAGCGCCGCCATTAAAAACAAGTACCACCGGCCGTCCTCCCTGGTTCCCGCGATGCACAGCAGCACGCCCATCACAGCCAGCAGCACGCTCAGCACCAGCGTCACCGTCAGATTATCCAGTTGATTTTTCCGGTTCGCCGATTGATCAAGCAGCCGCTGCCGGCCGGGAATCATCCGTGCTTCGCGCAAATTGAAATCCGCGGCCACGATCAGACGGGCATGTTCCGGATCGCCGCCGATCAGCTGCTGCCCATGAATTCCTCTTTTCCCGATCAACGCCGTGCGGTAGCCCAACGTTCCCAGCATCTCGCTTAACTGCAGCAGCGTTCGTTTCTTCTGACCTGCGCTCTTGCGCCGCGCCATCCGCTGACACATCGTCAGCAGGCGTTCCTTCATGTTATCCTGAACCTCCATCGCGTTTCTTTCCTTTCCCAGTGAGAAAAGGCCGACGCACACAGCCGGCCTTGTTCCGTTAAAACTTTACGAGATCATGAACCATTTTTTTGTTATATTCCGGTGAAATCTGATGCGTGAGCAGAACACCATGATCTTCCAGAAAACGGAACGCTTCTTTATCTTTATCGTCGACAAACAAGCAAGCTTCCGCTTTGACCTTATTTTCATTATCTTTGGCGTACATGCCGCTGATGACAATCTCCTTCATGGAATAGCCGAGTTTGACCAGCTCCACGGCGTCGAAGATCTCTTTGAAAACAACCATCACGCGGTAGTCTTCCAGTTCATCACTGGTCAATAATTCATAGGCGTCCTGCGGGGAAACCGCGTCAACCTCGGCGTTGAGCGCCGCCAGTTCCAGCAGCATGACCTGGGTCGGATCGTTCGCCGTTTTTTCGTTGATCACCACAAACTCCTCGATGTTCAGCGCGCGCGCAAAGTTACTGACCTGGCCGTGCAGCATTCTTCCGTCCAGCCGATACTGAATAACTGCCATATTCTATTTCTCCTTTCAAATCGTAGTGAATTCCGCCCTGGATTACATATTGGAAATTACAGAATCAGGGAAATGATCAGCGAGAAGACGAAGATCAAACCGACCAGCTTTAAAGAAGAAACGTTCTTCTTATACAGCCATGCCAGACAGATCGTCAGCGCTAACGGCGCCAGACCCGGGATGATGTTGTCCAATTCCTGCTGAATGTTCAAAACGTAATCGCCGATCTGAATCGCGCTGGTCAGCTTGAAGCCGACCCAGGAAGGAATCAGCGCGCCGACCGCGGTCATACCTAAGATCGTGGCGCTTTCCATCAGGCGGTCCAGAATTCCGGACTTGTTCATATCACGGATAACCTTCATACCATTCTTATAGGTATAGAAGAATCCAAAATAGGAAATTCCAAAGTAGTACGCGTTGCCTAAGACAAAGAACAGGATCGCGCCGAAGATCGAGCCGTTCATTGCGAAGCCGGCGGCCAGTGCGCCGATGATCGCTTCAACGGTCGCCCGCAGCGAATCGCCGATGCCGGCCAGCGGTCCCATTAAGGACGCCTTGATCGTATTGACGGATTCTTCCAGCGCTGTGCGTTCCTCGCCATACGGCATATTGGCGATCTGTTCTTCCTGCGCGCAGTTCATACCGAGCGTGAAGCCCATCCATTCCGGCGTCGTGTTGTAGAACGCCATGTGGCGCTTTGCCGCAGAAATCTGATCTTCTTTGTTTGGATATAATTTTTTAAGAACCGGAGCCAGCGCCGAGAAATACTGCAGCGTCTGGAAACGTTCGTAGTTGATCGTGACCATCGGGAAGCAGGCGAAGCGTAAGAAGACGCCCATCAGTTCTTTGCGTTCCAACGAAATGATCTTGTTCTCGTTAACAGGCTGTTCCATTCTGTTTTCCGTCATTAGATCGCACCTCCTTTTCTCCGTTTACCCTGCGGGCCGAAGAAGAAGACAAAGATTGCCATCGAAACGCCCAGCAGCGCGATCGCCAGCAGCGAGCCGCCGAAAACGGCGCACATTACGAAACCGACGATAAAGAACGGAATGTATTTGACTTTATACATCATCGCCAGCAGCATGCCGAAGCCTAACGCCGGAAGCATACCCGTAGCGGCTGTCAGCCATTCAGAGATCCAGACCGGCATATTTTCGTTGACCATGGTAACAAAGCTGGAACCAAAGTAAATGCACAGGAAGACCGGGATGAATTCCGTAATGAAGAACACCAGCGAGCCGACCAGCTGCAGCCGGGTCATCTTCTTGTAATCCGCCGTTTCCGCGTATTTATCCGCAATATGCATTAACGGTGTGTTGATCGTCCAGGCCGCCATCCGGCCCAGCTGACCCATAACGGAAACCGGAACCGCGATCGCAATCGCCGTTTCCATTTCAACGCCGGTAATGATGCACAGCGCCGTCGTTACCGTCGTCGCCGTTGTGGCGTTGACCGGAATCGCCGCGCCGACGCCCTGCACGCCCATGTAAACCAACGTCAGCGTACCGCCGATAATAATGCCCGTTCTTAAATCCCCCAAAATAAGACCGACCAAAGCGCCGCAGACGACCGGTTTGGTTGTCTGTAAGTTGACGAAGCCATAGTTTGTCCATCCAAAGAATGCACACACAACAGAAACAAATAAAGCATATCCTAGTCCAATATTCATATTGTACCTCCTCTCTAGGATTTACCTTTATTGCCGCCCTCTCTTTTTGTTTTCCCAACCTCCTGTTCTAGTTAATTCAGCAGGCAGTCCCACCATGCCTACTTCTTGATATAATCAACAAATCGTTTTGTGATGCTCATCGGATTGGTAATCGCCGTGCCCACGACGATCACGTCGGCGCCGCATTCATACGCCTTTTTCGCTTCTTCCCGTGTCCAGATCCGGCCTTCGGCATTGATGAAGACCTCCGGGAATTCCTTGCGGATCTGTTCGATCAGATCAAAATCCGTTCCCAGAGCGTAACGATCCAGACTGTCCTCGGTATACCCGGACAACGTCGTCGAGATGATGTCCGCACCCGCTTCCACACTGTGACGGGCGTCGTTGATCGTGGCGATGTCAGCCATCACGACCTGATCCGGATACGTTTCCTTGATCTCGCGAATCAGCTCATAGGCTTTGCGTCCGTTGCAGTTAATCCGGTCGGTGCCGTCTACGGCGATGATATCGCTGCCGATCTCCCGCAGCACTTCGACTTCTTTCATCGTCGGGGTGATATACACGTCGCAGCCTTCAGTGACCACTTTCCAGATTCCGATCATGACTTTATCCGGAAAGGCTTCTTTGATCATCCGCACATTCTCCGGCCGGTTCGCCCGGAAACCCGCGCAGCCGCCGATCGCCGCGGCTTTGGCCATTCTCGTCATTTCCTCCGGGGGATTAAATGGATTTTCTTCCTCGTTGGCTTGACAGGAAACGATCAGTTTTCCTCGAATCTGTTGAAAAATTTCCTCTTTTCTCATAACGGCTCCTCTCTCTTTTCGTGTCCGCAAAGGTACACCTTTATAAAACTTATGCAAGATAGCGTGGAACAGAACTAAAAGAGGTAAAAATTAAATTATTTATTCATTTTGCAAATGTTATTTCAGGGTATTTTATTTAGTTATGAATTGAAAGCGCTTGCGTTTCAGAACGATGATGTTATAATAAAAACATGAAAGCGCTTTTATAAAGGTGTACCTTTATAAACGGCAGACAATTTCAGCTATTCAAGGGAGGGGATAGCTGTTTTTGTTTTCCGTGCCAAACGTTTGTCAAGGAGGAATTAAACGTGAATTATGGCTATGCGCGAGTATCTTCTCGAAGTCAGAATCTGGACCGCCAGATCGAAGAATTAAAAGCATTTGGATTATTGGAGTCCCAACTTTATGTAGATCAGCAGAGCGGAAAGGATTTTGACCGTCAGGCTTATCGCCAGCTGAAAGAAATTTTGCGGGCGCAGGATTTATTAGTGATTAAAAGCATCGACCGGCTAGGCCGCAATTACCAGGCCATTCTGGAGGAATGGGCAGATTTAACAAAACGGCAGGAAGTTCAAATCGTCGTGCTGGATATGCCGCTTTTGGACACCCGCAGCCGTCCGGATAACCTTGTCGGCTGCTTCATCAGCGATCTGGTGCTCCAGATTCTGAGCTTTGTCGCGGAGAATGAGCGGATCAACATCAAAACGCGCCAGGCGGAAGGAATTCGGATCGCTAAGGAAAAGGGCAAGCATTTAGGCCGGCCCCGCTACATCCCGCCGGAAAATTTCAGCCTCGTGGCCGCCTGCTATCTGCGGCATGAATGCACACTGCAGCAGGCTTTAGACCAGCTGCAAATCAAAAAAAGTACGTTTTATAAATACATCCGCAATCTCGATGCAGTATAATTAAATTAAGTAATGGATTGAACAGCGGACACCGTTGTGAATCATAGAAAGAGGATTGTTATGAAAACCAGAGAAAAAGGGAAAATCCCGGCACGGACTTCCTTGTTGGGCTTCGGCTGTATGCGTTTCCCCGTTAACGAAGATGGTAAAATCAACCGTCCGGAAACGATGAAAATGCTCGATTACGCCTACGAGCACGGCGTAAACTATATTGATACCGCCTATCCGTATCACAACTATGAAAGCGAAGAAGTCGTCGGTCAGTGGGTCGCCACCAAGCCCCGCGACAGCTTCTACCTGGTCACCAAATCCCCAACCTGGATGTGCAAGGACATCGCCGATTTCGACCGGATCCTGGAGGAACAGCTGACCAAGCTGCAGACCTCTTACGTCGACTTTTACCTGCTGCACGCCTTAAGCCGCGAACGGTGGGAGCATATCAAGGAAATGAACCTGCTTCCGCATCTGAAATCGGTGCTGGACAGCGGCAAGGTCCGCCGGATCGGCTTCTCGTTCCACGACGATTACGAGGTCTTTGAAGAAATCCTCAACGCTTATGACTGGGACTTCTGCCAGATTCAATTCAATTATATGGACACTGAGATTCAGGCCGGGATCCGCGGCTATGAGCTGGCAAAATCCCGGAATATTCCGATGACGATCATGGAGCCGGTCAAGGGCGGCATGTTAGCGAACGTTCCGGATGAGATCCAGGCGGAATTCCGGCGCGTTCATCCGGATTGGAGCGACGCTTCCTGGGCGCTGCGCTGGGTCGGCGGCCACGATAACGTCCAGACCGTGCTTTCCGGCATGAGTACGATGGAGCAGGTCATCGACAACGTCAAAACATTCAGCGAAATTGAGCCGCTGAATGCGGAAGAACAAGCGACCATTGAACAGGCCCGCCAGCTGTTCCAGGCCCGGATTCAGGTGCCGTGCACCGGCTGCCGCTATTGCATGCCGTGTCCGTTCGGTCTGGATATTCCGAAAAACTTCCGGCTGTTAAACACCGCTCACGTCTACAATGTCCAGGCCGCCCAGAAGGAAGGCTACGACGCGATGGACGTCGCCGCGAAAGCATCCCATTGTCAAAAATGCGGCGCCTGCAAAACGAAATGTCCGCAGCATATCGACATCCCGGCGGAAATGGAAAAAGTCGTCCGGGAATTTGAAAAATAAGCTCAGCGTTAAGGCGGAGTCGTTCCGGATTCTATCCCGGATCAAGTCCGCCTTTTTCTTTTACCCGGAGTGCGTTATAATGAAAAAGGAAAAACAAGAAAGAGGAAAATACCATGAGTCTTTTAGGGATCTCTCTCTACCCGCATCTGCAGTCAGAAGCGGTGATGAAACAACAATTAAACCTGGCGGTCACGCTCGGTTACAGCCAGGTCTATACGACGATTCAATCTCCTCAGGCCTGGGACGGTCCCACGCAGCTAAAACCTCCGTTTCAATGGCTGATCAGCGAATGCCGGAAACTGGGGCTGACGCTGCACGTTGATATCAACCGCCGGATCCTGGATCAGGTCCGCGCTGAACCTCAAGATTTATCGCCGTTTATCCATCTGGGCATCCGGATCATCCGGCTGGATTTCGGCTTCGAGGAAGATCACGAGCTGGTCGCGCAGATGACTTGCAACGAAGACGGCGTTTTGATCGAAGACAACGCGTCGATGCAGGCGGAGCCGATCAACCGGATCAAGGCGATCCAGCGCCACGGCAATCTTGAAAATTACATCGCTGTGCATAACTTCTTCCCGCACCCGGATACCGGCATGTCGTTTACCGATACGTTTAAAAACGCGAAGCTGTTTAAAGCCTGCGGCATCCGCACCGGCGTGTTCATCAATTCGCTGGATGCCGACAATCTGTTGTTTCCGTATGGTCATGGATTATGCACTGTGGAAAACCACCGTTACAAGCCGGCTTATTTAAGCGCCGGGGAACTGACGGCGACAGGGATGTTCGATTACATCTTCTTTGGCGACGGCAATCCTTCCCGTACCGAAATGGAACAGGTTCAGGAAATTGTTCATCAGCATTGCGTTTCCGTTCCGGTCTACTTTAATTCCCGGTTGGACGACGCGCTGCGTCAGAAGCTTTTGAACGCGGTGCTGAAATCCCGCAGCGATCAGCCGGAATTCATTTTACGGGCGACGCAGACCCGCGGATTAGGCCCGGTGGCAGCTCAGCCGGGACTGGACCGCGATAAGCTTTGCATTACGCTCGACAATGAATTATCCGGTAAATATGAAGGGGAATTGCAGATTGCTTTGAAAAGTATGCCGGGGGTAGAATATGCCACGGTCATCGGTCAGGTCGATATGTTGGCTGAAAATCTGATTTCCCTGATCCGCTATGGCAAGGTTGCCTTCCGTTTGGTTGAAGCTGAAAAGATTCAGAATGCCACGGTAGGTCAGGAACAGACGCAATCGGAATGATTTCCCGGGGAATGACGCTCTGTGACTCAGCAGCACAACCGCCGTCCTTCCAGATAAAATCGTTTTCCTCATTGGGAAAGCCTCAAATCTAAATAAAAAGCAGCGCTGATCATCTTGGGCTGCTTTTTATGTGTGTTGCGAGGTTTGCGTTCTTGCTTGATCCTCGCCGCCATCTAAAAACCGCAGTCAGACAAAGGTTGCTTATCCCTTTACCAACTGCGGTTTATCTCTTTTCATTACAGGCAATAGCGCAGCCGCAGCCGTTCCTTCCATTTCAACGACTTCCGGTTTGCGAATATTTGTTCGATCTCATCGATCAAGACTCGTTGTTCATAAGGCTGCAGCGGCAATTCCGCATAGATCTGTTTCTCAATCAGCGCCTGTACCCGCAGCATATCGGCCGGAGCGATGCCCGGGAGTTTCTGATTTACAGCTTGGGCTGTAGCTTCTGCTTTCCAGCCTGGCTGATAATCTACCGCCAGCGCTTTCATCAGCCTGATCATCAGCGCTTGCAGCACTTTATCCCGCGCAGACTCCGTTTTCCAGCGCCGCCGCCAGGATCTCATCCGCAGCTGCCGCCGGATTTCAAGGGCAGCCAGTGCGATTAAGCCAAGATCAGCCAGAGCCAGAAGCGCTTCCAGAATTCCGTGAATTGATACTGCCGCCGACACTTCCGGTTCCGCCGGCACCGGCGGCGGGTTGTCCTGCAGCTCGCCCAGATCGTCTGAATCCTCCAAGGCGGCCGTGGTCTTAATCTCCTGCGGTTGTTCCGCCAGCTGCAGCAGTGCAAACGTATCGTAATAACAGCCGGGGGTCACGTCGACGGGAATCCAGCCCAAACCATCCAGATAGACTTCGCACCACGCGTGGCTGTCCTTCTCCGTCAGCTCAGCGGTTCCATCCGGGCCGATCTGTTCCTTTGTCAGCCGGTATCCTTCCGCGTAGCGGGCGGGGATCCCCATGACGCGGAAAGCCATGACCGCCGCGGAGGCATACTGCACCGCGTTGCCTGTCCGGCTCTCGCTTAAAAACCAACGAATCGGATCCGCAGAAGACGGCGCTTGAGGCGGCGTTGAAGTATAGTGAACGTGTTTTTCGAGAACATCCCGGATCCGCGTCACAGCCTCATAAATTCCCGGAGAGGTCATCGGCTCTTTTAGAAATAGTTTTTGAATCAGTAATTCTGTTTCCGGATCCACATCCAGATAGCACTGATAAACAAAGCTGCGGTATATCGCTTCGGCCTGAACGTAACGAGTCTGCGTTTCGGTTTGCGGCGCTTTGATCCATTCCGGGGCATGAAGCAGCTCGCCCGGCTGATCGCTTGACCATTCTTCAAATTCAACATGCTGAACGCCGCGCAAAGCGCTGGCGCGATAGCCGGCATCCTGCCAACGCCGGACCGGGCCAGCAATGCTCTCTGCTTCCGCAGAATAAGGCAGATAGGGATATTTGCGGTTTGCGCCATGATTTTCTACGCGCATCCGGTTTGCTTCAAGCGCCGGTTCCGGGCTCTGTGTCAGCGCGGCAGCAGCTTGTGCGGCTACAGGGAAATTCTCAGCTTCCAGCCATTCCAGCATGCCTTCCTGCTTTCCCGCATAGGCGGCCTTCTGCAAAGGCAGCCAGCGGCCCGCTTCATACCGGCTTCCGGTATAACCGCGCAGATAAAAGGTTTTCAGCTGCTGCGTCGTGACGGTCAGCGCCGGCGCGTCCCCGGTTAATAACTGCGCGGCTTCCCAAAGATTACCCTGGGGCAGGGAGTCCCCGCCATACCGCAGCGTATCCAGACGCCCTGCCAGCGTCTTGCGCAGCTGCGTCATTTCCGCCAGCTCCGGATCGCTCCCGCTCAGCGGCAGAAGCAGAAGACCGATCATTCCCAGCCACAGCCAGCGTTTTCCCTTTGAGGCCGCGCCCACCCAGTCAAGCCAGAGGGCCGCCAGTCCGGCAAGCAGAAGGATCAACGCCCACGCAGACATCCAGCGCACCCGCAGTCCGGGCAATACGAAAATCAAAATTCCCAGGCCGATCCACCCTGGACGCTTGCGCCCGGTCCAGATCAGAATCGCAAGGCCTGTCAGAACTGCCGTAAAAAAGACGGAATAGGATAAGCGGGTCAACGTTGGATTCGCCAGCAGGCGGCGGGCGTCTTCCTCCGCAAGATTCCAAGCCTGAATCAATCCGTTTGCACAGGCCAGTGCCCCAGAGAACAACCATGGCAGCAGACACAGCATCAATCCCAGCCAGATCAGCGGCAAACATTTGCGTAACCGCGGCCGGTTGATTTTCAACAATCCTGCCTGAAGCAGAAGCAGCGCTGCGCCGCCCAGCCAGGGACCGGCAAGTTCGCTGCCGGGTCTTGCACAGAGCGCGGCCAGCTGCGCGGCAAATCCGGCAAGCAGAAGAAAACCCGCGATGATTTCCATCGCTGAACAGGTTTGTTGTTCATTTTTCTTCTGACGCCGATTTTTCGTCATGCTTTTTCTCCTAAATCAACAGCTGCACCGCAGTATTATCCAACGCGGACAGCGGCAGCTCAATCTGTTGACAGCGGCCTTTTTCCGCCATGTGAATCGTCTGTTGATCCGCTTTAACTGTGATCGCCGTCACGTCAAGCTGCGGATCCAGCAGGTTCAGCATCGGCGGGAAATCTCCGGCGGTCACATAAATCATTTTATTATATTGCTTCTGATCCCAGCGGCCCGCAAACAACCGCAGACCGTTGCCCGGACTGGCAGGCAGCCGCAAACGGATCCAGAAGGCCGCCAGCTGCGGTTCCTCCGCCGCTGACCGCACGGCCTGTTCCGCCAGCTGGGTCTCTGCCGCGAACACTGCCTGATGGCCGATGCCTTGTTCGATCAGTTTCTGACTGAGCGCTAACGCCAGCTCCACTGCCGCGGAAAGTACCGCTGCCGGCTGGTTATTCCATCCGGCGTCCAGCATTAAAATTGTATCGTAATGGCTCGTATCGCTGGCTTCCTTGACCACCATGGTATCGAGCTTGCTTGAAAGCTTCCAGTGGATCTGACGGATATCGTCCTGCGGCTGATAATCACGCAGATCGAAAACCTCGCTGGGATCGTTGCCTTTGCGGTTTTCATAGGCTGTTTCGCCTTCCTGAATCCCGTGCGGCATCTTTCTGATCTTTAACTCGACCGGGATCGGCCGCGGAAATGCGGTTAAGTGCTGCTCGGGCAGCGGCGGCAAAGACCGGACGCAAAGGCCGAACAGATCGCTGACTTCCAGCCGCTGGCAGCGGATCGTATATTCCCCGCAGCCCTCCGGTATCAGTTCTATCGCCAAGTCCGTTTCCCGGTTCAGCGCAAAAACTGCCGTTTGTTCCCCTCTTTGTCCGGTCAGATGATTGTCAACCTCCAGCCGGATATGCAAATGTCCGGCCGCCAACGTCAGCGCAGGATTCAGAGTCAGCCGATAGGCTGCCGGCGTGCCTCTGGGCACACTGCTGTCCAAACTGACTTCCGCGCGCATCCGCCGGACGTCCAAAAACAGGAGAATTTCCAAAACCAGCGGCAGGCACAGTCCGGCAAGCAAAACCCAAAACGTGAGTTTACTGCTGAAAAAACAGGTGGCAAGCAGACAGGAGGTTAAGAAAACAAGATAGCCCTGCCGGCATTTTTTCATGCCCCCAGGCCTCCGGATTTCTGTGGCGGCGCGATTTCATCCAGCACGGCTTCGAGCAGAGTCTGCGGCACAATCCCTTCAACCCGGGCCTGCGGCCGTAAAATCAAACGATGCGCGCAAACATCATTGAACACCGCACGGACATCCTGTGGCAGCACATAATTTCGTTCCTTTAAAACGGCGTGGGCTTTCGTCATCTGCGTCAGCGCTAAAACACCGCGCGGACTGACACCCAGCTCGACTGCCGGAAGTTCCCGCGTCCGTTCGCACAAACGAATCAAATAGTGCAGCACATCGTCATGAATCCGGACAGAGGTAAGATAATTCTGTACCTCGCGGATATTCTCACGCGACGCGATTTCTGTGATTTCATCCAACGGATTCACATAACGCCGGGCTTTTAAAATCCGCACCTGATCTTCCGTGGTCGGATAACCGATCGACAGCCGGACCATAAATCGGTCCATCTGGGATTCCGGCAGCGGCTGCGTCCCCGTCGTTCCCAGCGGATTCTGCGTCGCAATGCAGATAAACGGATCCGGCAGGCGATGCGTCAGCCCATCGACGGTGACGCGGTGCTCTTCCATGGCTTCCAACAGTGCGGACTGAGTCTTGGGAGAAGTCCGGTTGATTTCATCCGCAAGCAGCAAATTGCACGCCGCTGCGCCTTCGCGGTATTCGAATTGATTGGTCTGGCGGTTCAACATGCTGAAACCCGTGATATCGGAGGGCAGCGTGTCCGGCGTAAACTGAACCCGCTGATAATCCAGTCCCAGCGCTTTGGAAAAAGCCAGAGCCAGCGTGGTTTTCCCCACGCCCGGGCAGTCTTCCAGCAGGATATGCCCGCCGGCATAGATCGTCATCAGCACCTTGCGGATAATTTCATCCTTGCCGGTAAAGGCTTTGGATACCTCGCGGATAATTTGTTCTGATTGTTCAATAATCATGACTGTCCCTCCTGTGTCTGCGGCATTTCGCCGGATGACGGCTGCGCTGTTTCAGCCGGCGGCGTGTCTGCCGGAGCGGCTGGTTCTTCCTCCTCTGGAGCTGAAGCTGGTGTGGTTGTTGGCGGCGGGGAAGCCGGATCCGTTGGCGAAGGCGTGATTTCCGGTTTCTGCATGTCTTCCGCTTCATTCGAAGAAGCTTCCAACGGAACCGGCAGGGTCGGAGCCGAAGCCGGACTGACGGATTGACCGCCGAACAGCTGCCATGCCCGTTGTTCCCCTTCGTCCTGTTGTTCTTCCGTCATTTCGTCCAAACTGCCGTAACCCATCAGCTGCGTTTTCCATTGATCGACATAGACTTGCGTTAAGGCAGGATCTGCGAGGATCACACGAAAATCATCCGGCAGCGAATCGCCGAAATAAAACGGCATCGCATAACTCGGTACGACCAGCATCGGCGGCTGCGGACTATGGAAAACAACTTCTTTCAGCTCACGGCATTCAAAGAAAACCTCCGTGCCCAGCGCCGTCAGGCTGGCCGGCAGTTCAATGGTTTTCAATGCGGTATTGGCAAACGCGGCTTCGCTGATCATGTCCATTACGCTGTTCTGAGCAAACTCAACGGAAGCCAGTGAGGTACAGCCGGCAAAGGCGAAAGACTCGATCTGAGTCAAAGCCGACCCCGGAAACCAGACGGCTTCTAAATTCCGGCAATCAGCGAAAGCCTGAATTCCGATATATTCCAAACTCTCCGGCAGCGTTAACGTTCCGGAAATTCCTGAATTTTCAAACGCGTTATCCATGATCCAAACCAGATCCCCCATATTGGTCAGCGTAAACGGTTCAATGCAATTTTTAAACGCAGCTTCATCGATCCCCTGCGTATGCGGAAGCAGTTCGATTTCTCCCGTCACATTCCATGTCGCCTGCAGCGCCGCCAGCAAATCAGGATCCTGAGCCGATCCGCGGCCGTATAACAAAGCCGCATCCGTTATCCGCTCCAGTGAATAGCGCTGATTTACAAAGCTGAAACTCCATGGATATTCATATTGGGAATAGGTATCCTCCGGCGCGAACCCTGCGGTTGACGGCCGGTATCCGTCAGAGAATTCCGCATTTTTGGCATTGAACGCCGCAAAATGCAGCTTCGGCGCGCCTTCCAGCGCCTGATCCTGCACGATTATCTTTTGGGTATTCAGGCTGACCAGGCCTTCCAGCTGAGGACATTCGGCAAAGGCATGCCGGCCGAGAGTATGCACGCTTTCCGGAATTTCCACCACCATCAGCGCGGGATTTCCCAAGAAGGCCCGGCTGCCGATCACGGTCACCGCCTGCGGCCAGTCGCCAGCCTGTAAGAATGCCGGACAATTCGTCATGCTTAATAAAATCTGTTCCTGACCCACCGTCAGAATTTCATAGTCTGGTTCACTCTTCAGCGTCAGTTCTTCCGCAGTCTGCAGCAGCTCCGGCTGTTCCTGAAGCAAAGAGGCCCAGCGGCTGCGGTAACTTTCCGCCTGCGCGGCGCTGACCCAGACCTGAACGGCCGTCGCATCCGCAAAGGTGTCCGACTGAATCTCCGGTGCCTGACCCAGACTCACGATCTGCGGAATGTTCGCAGGAATGCTGCCGGAATCCAATTGTTTCACACTGGCAGGCAAAAGCAGTAAACCCACATGTTCCAGATTTTCCAAAGCACCCGGAAGGATTTCAACAACGTTTTCAGGAATCCGGACGATCCCCTCCGCGCTTTCCAGCATCCCCAACAGCTGCGTGCCGTCTTCTGAAAGCAGCGCTTCGCCATCAATCCGGTAGCGGATAGCCAGTCCATCTTCGCGGACCAGCTGGTTATCGTCAAGTTTGCGCCCCCAACGGGAAAGATAATGCCACTCAGCGCCGGAAGGCACAACGATCTGCGCCTGGTGAAGCTGGCTAAGATCCATCTCCGGCGGCTGATCGGAAGTCAAAACGAGCCGCTGAATCTGATTGCCTGCGGACAGATTTACTTTTTCCACCTGTTCCCCAACCCTGACTTCCTTTATCGACAGCGGAATCTGAAGCAGCTCCGTCTTTTCTTTATTATAAAGGTAGCCCGCCTCTGAACTTAACGCTGGATTCTCAGGATCAACCGACCAGCTCAAAGCCGGCGTCAGCTTCTGATCGCTGACCTTATACACCGACTGGGGCAGGAAAACCGTATCGGGTGAAGCGGAAAGATCGACCCACTGAACGCCCTCCGGAACAACAAGCGACGGTGATGGCAACGCCCATCCGGTCAGCGTCTGTACGGACTCCAGAAATGCGAACGAATCCTCATCCGGATCTTGTTTCCAATAGACTTCCAGATTTTTATCCAGTTTGACCAACGGCAGCGGAAGCAGGACCTGCCGTCCCGGCTGATCCGGAACATATTGCGGATTCACCGCGGTTTTTCCATCCCGCGACCAGCCTAAAAACAAGTTGTCCAGCGGTCCTTCCTGTTCCATCATGGAATGATAATAGTAAATCAGATTGATCTGCGCCCCCGGACTGTACGAAGCCAGATAGTCGCCGGTCTGCCAGTTCTGGACAAAAATTTTATAAGGCTGAATCGTGTAGTCAACCGTGATTGTCTGCCACGGACTTTGTGGATTTCTCCGGATCCGAAATTCAACGGAAAAATCCTCCAAAGCAACCGGCGGATATTCGCCGATCTCAAAGTTTTCGCCGTAACCTTCAATCCGGTAGATTTCGCCGCCTTCCCGGATGTAGAAATTGGCAGCGCATAACAGCTTCCAGTCGTTTAACACAGCGCCGTAATAAATCAAACTGAGATCGCCTTCATAGATGCTGATTTCCAGTTTCTGATCACTTCCTGCCGGCAGCCCCTCCTCAGGAAACGGCAGAGTACCCCAGAATTCGAAGATATCCGGCGGCAGTTCAGGGACCGGATCCGGATCCACAATCGGATCGACATCTGGTTTTTCACTCGGCTCCGTTCCGTTCTGAGGATCGCCGTCCGGCCGTACAATCACATTGCCGCTGTCCGGATCGATGATGATCTGCGCGCCCTGGCCCTCCCCGCCGATTACCAGCTGATGCGCGTCATCCGCGCCGGTTTCCTGCAGCCTGTCTTCAATTCCGGGATTTTGTTTCGGTTTCTGACGATCCTCAGCCGCGGGGTCTTGCTTTAAAAGATCATTTTCATTTTCACCGCCCGCCTGCGTGTCCAGCGGATCCTGATCGGAAAAGAGAATCGGATTCTCCTGAAATTGATCGTTCAGCGTCATCCGGGACGGATCAAATAAATTGCCGGACTGATAAAGCTTCCACAACGTCATCCCCGCCGCAATCAGAGCGAGGATTCCAACGGCAGCCAGGCTCATGCGTGAAATCGCCTGCTTCTTGTCTTTCATAGAGAATCCCTCATTTTCAGCGCTTCCGCCAGTGTTTTCTGCATTTCCTCAAAGTTGATCGGTTTAGAAAAATGACCGTTCATTCCCGCTTCCATTGAAGCCCGCTGATCCTCGACGAAAGCGTCGGCGGAAAGCGCGTAAATCAGAATCTGACGGGCATCCTCCCGGGGCAGAGCCCGGATTTTGCGGGCGGCGGTCCGGCCGTCCATCACCGGCATCTGGATATCCATTAATATTGCGTCGTAGGTCTGCGGAGCCTGTCCGTCAAACATCGCGACCGCCTGAGCGCCGTCATGGGCGATATCCAATGTCGCGCCGGCCATTTCAAGCATACTCTCGGCAATTTCCGCGTTGATTTCATTATCCTCAGCCATCAGGAAATGCCGGCCCTGCAGCGAGGCGGATTCCGCGGACGTTGAAGAGGCTGCCGCGTGTTTCGGTTTCACCGTCTGATCCGCGGCCACCGGCAGATTCAGCAGCACTGTAAAATCTGTCCCCTGACCTGGCGCCGTGTCCACAACGATCTCGCCGCCCATCAGCTGCACGAGCTGGTCCGTGATGGCCATGCCCAGACCCGTTCCGCCATATTTTTTCGTTACTTCCGTGCTTTCCTGTTCAAATGGATGAAACATCCGGCTGATAAATTCCGGTTCCATGCCAATTCCCGTATCATGAACACGAATCAAAAGATCCAGCCGTCCGTGGTTGCGCTGCATCTGACGAAATGTCACGCGGATCTCGCCCTGTTCCGTAAATTTCATGGCATTGGAGATAAAATTAATCACGACCTGGGAAATCCGCAGCTCGTCGCCGATTAAATTATGGACGTCAAAATCAAGCTGCTCCACGATAAACCGCACACCCTTGCTTTCTATGTTTTTCTGGAACAGACTGCGCATTTTCTCCGCTAAGTCGTCAATATCAAAGACTTTTTCTTCCAACTCGATCCGTCCGGCTTCAATTCTGGACATATCGAGAATATCGTTGATCAGTGAAAGCATGTACTGCACCAATTCCTCAGCTTTGTGCAAATAAACGATCGCCGGCGCGTTTTCGTCAAGCGCGTGATGCGCCAGCGTCAGCATCCCGACGATTCCGTTCATCGGCGTCCGGATTTCATGGCTCATCTTGGACAGGAATGTGGTTTTAGACTGACTGGCTTTTTGTGCTTCTTCCAGCTGTGCCTCCAACGCCCGCAGACGCTGCTCATTTTCCGTCCAGTCTTCGAACAGGAATAAATCGGACTTCTGATCGGCGCTGCGTTCTACCGTTAACCGCAGCCAACGGCCGGTGGCCGCCGCCCTGAATTCCTGACAAAGCCATGTTTTTCCATCCCACTCCTTATACCGTTTATAAAATGCCCGGCTTTCCGCGGGATCAGCCAGCTCCATCAGCTTCCGGATATCCCCCTGCAGCTGGGAAAACGACAGGCCGGTCAGCGTACTGAAACTGCGGGACATCGCCAGCGGCATGGCATCGCTTAACCGCAGTGTCAAAAGCGCGGCCTTTGTCTTTTTTAAAAGAAGCTCATCACCCTGGTTTTCGGCTGACGACTCCCTTTTGTTTTTCTTCTGAACGGCTTTCAAATGCTGCCAGAAGGAGAATAGAAAAAGCGCGGCCAGCAATTCCGCGAGAAAAAACAAACCCAGCATCAAGACCGGACCGAGCTTCGTCAACAGCGTCCCCATCGTAGTCTTACCCTCTTTCGGCAAGCAAAAATGTCATCGCTTTTATTTTAGCATTATTCCTTACAAAAGTATAGAAGCAGGACAGAATCCTCCGAAACTCAACCGATCTTGAACATTTCTTATCTTCTAAGAAGCTTTCGAAACCCATTCCGCAATGAAAATTCGTTCTCCATTTCTGCACCGGACTGACCGGCGGGAAAACTCACTCCAGCGGATCAGCCTGGCGAACCTGAATTTCAATCCTTCCAAACAGCTGCGCCGGCTCCTGCACCGCCAGATCATCCAATAGAAATTCGCCGTAGGCATCACCGGCGATCACCAGTCCTTGATCGTCGATAAACTGAATCAGCCGCTCGAAGACATCCATAGCTTCCAACAGATTGCTTCGTCCATAGGCCACGGCATACAATCCAGCTGGTTTTACCGTGTTGGGCGTCGTCTTCGCTTTCAGATAATATTGATAGACCGGACTTTCACCCGGACAGATCAGATCTTTCATCGTAATTTTTACACCCATCGGATAGCCCAGATTCACGCCTTGTTCCCCCGCGGATTCATAGGCATAAATTTCCGCCTCATCTTCGCTGAAAGAAGCTGGAGGGAGCGGGCAGAGGAAAATCGGTTCCGCCTCGCGTTGTTCCAGCGTCAATTCCCCCTCGGTATGACGCAGCCCTTCCCGGGCCATATCGGCATACAGCTTTAAGATCTCGCTGGTTTCCTGCAGCTTTTTGATCTCCGCCTGAATTTTCGCTTCCTGTTCAGCAAACAAACCCAGCATTTTTTCCGGCGTGCGTTCCGCCGAATAGTGCCGGATATCTTCCAAACCGACGCCCAGCAGGCGCAGACCGCTGATCAGATAGGCTGAGCTCAGCTGCCGGCGAGTATAGTAGCGATAGCCGTTTTCACCGCGGATTTCAGGCTTTAACAAGCCGATCCGATCATAGAAACGCAGGTTATCCCGTTTGATTCCGGTCAGCCGGGAATATTCCAAAATGGATAAATTCTTTTTTTGTCCCATAAAACCTCCTGAAAAGTTCTTCATCAGGCTTGACATTGGAGTCACTCCAAGGTCTATTATACCCCTTGTCGGATCCGTTACAAGCACTTATCCAAGGAGGTTTCCATGATTTATTTAAAACAATATTTATTTCAGCACAAAGGCAAAGTCCTTTTAACTGTGCTGCTGCTTTTGGGTCAGGTCGTCGGAACTTTGTTGATTCCGGCGCTGTTAGCCGAGCTGGTCGATCAGGGTATTCTTGCGGGCAACATCTCCGTGATCTGGAATACCGGTGTGAAAATGCTCACGGTGACCGGCCTGGCCACCGCCGCGGCGGCTTGGGGCAGCTGGGCAACCAGCGATCTCAGCGCGGCGTTCGGCCGGGAAATACGGCTCAAGGTGGTCCAGAAAAGTCAGGCGCTGGCGATTCAGCAATTTGACCAGATCGGCATCTCGTCGATGATCACCCGCACGACCTCAGATATCGCCAATTTAGAGCGGACGATTGGGATGGTCTTTCAGATGATCGTTCCCGCGCCGCTGATTGTGATCGTTTCCATTATCATGACGGTACGCGCTCATGCCGCCATGGCCCTGATTCAATTTCTCTTTATGGGACTGCTTTTAGGCCTTGCGGCCTTTGTCCTCAAGCGTTCGGAAGCGCTCTCCCGCACCGTGCAGGTTCGCCTGGACCGAATTAATCAGGTCGTCCGTGAAGCAGTAACCGGGGTGCGGGTAATCCGGGCTTTCGGCAATGAGGATTATGAAGAACAGCGGGCGGGGAGCGCTTATCGCGATTACGCAGACACGATGATCCGGCTGAATCGGCTCTTTGCCATCGTCAATCCGATCGTCTGGCTGATGATGGGCGCGCTAATGGCGTTGATTCTGGGCGTCGGCGGCGGATTGGTGCTCAGTCAGGCAATGGCCCTCGGACAGATCAGCGCCGTGTCAGAATATTCCATGATGACCATGGCTTATCTGATCATGGCCGCTTCGGTCATGACGACCCTTCCCAAAGCCAGTTCCTGTCTGAGCCGGCTGAACGAACTGCTCGAGCTGCGGCCGGCAGTCAACGACGGCGGACTGGTTACGGCAGCCGCCCCCGCAAAGACGGAACCGGTTCTCGTCTTCGATCATGTTACTTTCGCTTATGAAGGCGCGGAAGAACCGGTGATCAGCGATTTGTCGTTCTCCCTGTCTTCCGGTCAGACCACCGCGGTTATCGGCAGCACCGGATCGGGGAAAAGCACCCTCGCCGATCTGATTTTACGGCTGCACGATCTCCAGACCGGTCAGATCCGGCTGCACGGAACGGCGTTGCCCGAGTATCCTCAGCAAGCGCTGCGCGATCACATCAGCTGCGTACCGCAGAAAGCGTTTTTGTTCAGCGGCACCCTCGCCGAGAATCTTCGCATGGGACAAAAGGACGCGTCGGAAGATCAGTTATGGAAGGCGTTGAGAATCGCTCAAGCCGAGGATTTCGTCCGCCAGCTGCCGCAAGGCTTAAACGCACCGGTCGCTCAGGGCGGAACCAACTTCTCCGGTGGTCAAAGGCAGCGGCTGGCCATCGCCCGGGCTTTAGTGAAAGAAGCGGATATCTTTATTTTTGACGACAGTTTTTCCGCGCTGGATGGTCGGACCGACGCTGCTTTGCGGCAGGCTTTGCGCGCGCAGTTAACCCGGCCGGCGAAATTAATCATCGCCCAGCGCATCAGCACAATCCGCGACGCCGATCAAATTCTGGTCCTCGATCAGGGCCGGCTGGCCGGCTGCGGAACGCACGAGCAGTTAATGCAGAGCTGTCCGGCCTACCGCGAAATCGCGGCCAGCCAAAGTCAGCGAAAGGAGGCTTAAACAATGACAAATAATCCACAGGACACGCTGCGGAATGAAGACCTTCCGCAAAACACTCTGGCGACGCTCCGCCGTCTGCTTCATCGCTTAGGCCGGCAGAAACGAAAGCTGGCCGTCATCCTGATATCAACGTTGTTCAGCTGCGCCGCTTACGCGCTTTTACCACTGGCCGTCGGCCGCGGCATTGACGCGCTGGCGCAGCTCATTCAAACCGGCGTTCCCGCCGGTGAATTTTGGACCGCCGCCGTTTCGGCCTTAAAGATCCCGGTTCTGATGATCGCCGCGGCCGCTCTCACCAGCAGTCTGTTCTCCTATCTTCAGCAATTTCTGATCGCCAGCGTCGGCGAACAGCTGACCTTGTCCTTCCGCCAGGACATCAGCGCCAAGCTCAATCGGCTGCCGCTGCGGTACTATGACGCGCACAAAACCGGCGAAATTATGAGCCGGGTTACCAACGATCTGGAAAAGGTATCGGCGATCATGCAGGAAGGCCTGCCTCAGCTGATCGCGTCCCTGTTCACCATTCTGTTCGCGGTCCTCGTCATGATCAAACTGAATCTCCTTCTGTTTGGCGTCGTCTTGGTTTCACTGGCGGTCAGCATGGCGGCGACCGGGTATGTTTCTAAACTGGCGCAGCGGGCGTATGGTGAAAATCTGGCGTCCATGGGCGCTTTGACCGGAAAACTGGAAGAGCTGTACGCCGGCAACCGCGTCGTCAAAATCTTCAACCTGCAGGCAGTCCTGACAGCGGAAACAGAAGTTCAAATCGAGCGTCAGTTCCGCGCTCAGCGCAACGCGCAGTTCGCTGATTTCGTCATTTATCCAGCGATTCGGGCGCTGGGTCAGCTGGGCTTTATCGCGACCGCGGTCATCGGCGGAGGGCTGGCGTTCAACGGCGTCATCACGCTGGGCACGGTGCAGGCGTTTGTGCAGTATGTCAATCAGATTGCCGAGCCGGTCACAGAAACCGCGTACGTCATCACTTCGCTTCAAGCCGCGATTGCCGGAGCGGAACGAGTATTCGCCCTGCTTGATGAACCCGAGGAAATTCCGGATGCCGGAAAAGGTGCGGAAGCAATTACCGCCGGTCATGTTCAATTTAAGCATGTCCGCTTCGGCTATCGTCCCGGATCGACCTTGATCCACGATCTCAATCTGGAGGTCCGGCCAAACCAACAGGTCGCGATCGTCGGGCCGACCGGCGGCGGCAAGACAACGCTAGTCAATCTTCTGATGCGGTTCTACGAACTGAACGGCGGCACGATTGCGATCGACGGTCAGTCCATCACAACGATGGGACGGCAGGCCCTGCGCCGGCGGATCGGCATGGTGCTGCAGGACACCTGGCTGTTTGCCGGCACGATCGCGGAGAATATCGCCTATGGAAAACGCGACGCCAGCCGGCAGGAAATCGAAGCGGCCGCTAAGGCTGCCTGCTGCGACCACTTCATCCGCACGCTGCCGCAGGGCTATGACACCGTGCTTTCAGGGGAAAATCCCGGAATTTCACAAGGTCAGATGCAGCTGCTTACGATTGCCCGGGCCATGTTGACGAATCCCGCGATCTTGATTCTGGATGAAGCGACGTCCAGTGTCGATACCCGCACTGAAATGGAAATTCAAAAAGCGATGGCCCGCTTGATGCAGGATAAGACGAGCTTTGTCATTGCGCACCGGCTGTCCACCATCCAAAACGCCGATCAGATCCTGGTCGTACGCGACGGCGATATCGTGGAGCGGGGAAATCACCGGGAACTGATGGCGTTAAACGGTTTCTATACGGCGCTGGTTAACAGTCAATACGCGGAAGGGTAACTCAGAAGTACAAGCTGTCTCACCTGAAAAAGCAGTGCATTCTATAAGAAGACTTAACCATAATTTCCCTTTAGATGATAAATTAAGGCTGAAAAACAGAAAAAAGCCAGTTCCCCTGATTGAAGAGGATCTGGCCTTTTCTTATATTTGTGTGCCTTCTGATTTTCCAAGAACCTTACCGTTCGGAATCGCGGAGAGTCTCTGCTTCTACTTTGAGTTCTTCTTCCGTGTCTTCCAGAATGAACGGCGTTTCTTCATGCGGCAGATAGAAGCTGTAAATGGAATCTTTTAAAACCATCCAATCCGCCATCTTCACCGTCCAGATTTCATCCTCAGGTTCCACGATGCCCTTGCTGATCAAAGCGGCCAGCTCCGCATCCGAGAAACTGCCGTCCTTTTTTCCATCTTTTCTGCGCACATACCAGCGATTATTCGTTTCCATGGCTGCCCTCGCTTTCTTCGTCGCCGCCTTCGCCCTCTCCTGCCGGGGTTGAAGAAGGCTCCGGTATTTCTGACGGAGTTGGAACCGGCGTAGGTTCCGGGGTGATCTCCGGCGTTGGCACCGGCGTCGGGGTCGGCGTTGGTGTCGGCGCGATATAATTGTAATTCGTGATCGATTCAACTGAATTCTCATACAACGTACTGTTGGAACCGGCAATGATCGTGATCGTCACCTGCTTGCCATCCTCGAAAGAACTGTTCGGCAGAGTAACGGAAGTGCCGCTGACCTTTTCATGATAGCCATTCAGATTGGTCACGCTGACTTCATAATAGTCGGCATGCTCCACCGCGTCCCAGCTAATCCGGACATTGTTGGCATCCTGACTGATCTTGACGTTGGCCACGGAAGCCAGGGTCTGCGACGGCGTCGCTGTCGGCGCAAAATAATTAAAGACCTGCGTCGAAGCTTCCGACGGCTTCAGGTTATCCTGACGGGAATACGCGACGATGCTGAAGGTTACCTGCTTGCCATCCTCGAACAAATTACCGTTTAAGGAAACGGAGGTGCCGTCGATCTTGGCGGAGTATTCCTTTTTCAGCGCCGCGGACACTTCATAATAATCCGCGTCTTCTACCTTATCCCAACTGATTTTGATCTGATCGCCATCCTGACTGATTTTGATATTTTTCACCGTGTCCAGCTGTTTTTCTTCTTCGCTGTTTCCGCTCATTTCGCTTTGACCGCGGCTGTTATCACCGGCGGCCACCAAAGTACCATTTTTTAACAGTCCAACGGAATGCTTCTCACCCGCGGCCACCGCAATCACGTCTTTCCATTCTCCGACTTCCAGCCGTCCGTATTCCTTATCGCCTTCCGCGCTCACGGTGCCGTCGCGGTTAAGGAACAAAACATGGTCTGAGGAAGCGGCTGCCATCGTGATGTTCGACGGCTTCTTTGCCGGACAGACTCCACGCTTGCCCGAAATGCAGTCAAGACTTCCGGACTGCGTGAGGATCAAAAGCGTATCGCCGCTGATCACAACGTTCTGCACGCTGCTGAGGGAAGACACGTCGGCGCTGCTGCCAGCGATCAGAACTTTGCCTTCCTGAGTAATACCGACACTGATGTCCGCGCCCGCCGCAATTTTCGCAACATCCTTCCATTCGGAAACCTCGCATTGTTTAGCACCGTTGTCGCCCGTGCAGACGACAGTTCCATCTTTCTTTAATCCCAGCGTATGATTCTCGCCCGCGGCAATCGCGGTAATCCCGCTCCATCCCTCAACGTCGGTTTGGTTCATCCGGGAGCTGCCGGCCGCGACGACCGTGCCGTTTTTCTTCAGGCCGACGCTGTGCCGTGCTCCAGCCTTAATAGAGGTGATATTCGCCCAGCTGCCGACATCAAGCTGACCTTCATCGTTGCTTCCCTGGCCTTTCACCGTTCCGTCGGTATTCAGAACTAACGTGAACTCATCGCCGGCCGCAAGCCGATTTTCTGCGGTCATGATCGTGGTGACTTCATCCTTCTTCCCTCCGCCTAAACCGCTGAGCAACAGAATGAGAAGCAGGACAACCAAGCCGATTCCTACAGCCGCGCCGATCAGCTTCGTCTGCTGATTCTTCTTTTTGACTGGTACCGGGCTGGATTTCGGCCGGGCTGTACCGTTGCTCTGTGAAGAAGTTGGAGACTCCTTCACGGTGGTCAATGGTTTTGTCTTTTCCAAATCCTTCACCGCCGGGATGACGCGCGTCTGTCCCAGATTGGCTGGTTCACTCTGCGTCATCGTTGGCTCCGCCGCGATCCCCGGCGCAGGAATTTCCTCCTCCGGTTTCTTCATAAACGGAATATCCAGCGTTTCATGCAGATCCTTCTCCGGCAGCACCGGCACCTCGTTGCGGATCATTTCGTCCAGACTGATATTGAAACAATCCGCCAACAGGATCAAATGATCCACATCCGGAATCGCTCTCCCATTTTCCCATGCCATATAATCCAGAACTGAAACCTGTGCTTTCTCGGCCACGGTCTGTTGTGAAAACCCGTTATATTTTCTTAGCTGTGTTAATTTTTCAGGCAGCTTATTCATCGTTCAGCACTCCTTTCTCCATCCTTGCTACAAAAAGGGTCATAAAAATCCATTAATATCATCCCTGTTTTCACTCCGATTGTCAACTGTTGAGCGCCGCAAAGTCCGATTTTATCCGGGATTTCCTGTCGTTTCTGATCATTTTCTCAGCGGGAAGCGCAAAAAAAGCAGCGAATCATCCGCTGCTTTTTCTCTTGGTTTTGACTTCTGCTCTTACAGTTCAGCGAAGTATTTAATTGTACGAACCATCTGGCTTGTGTAGCTGTTCTCGTTATCGTACCAAGAAACAACCTGAACCTGATATGTTTCGTCGTCAATCTTTGTAACCATGGTCTGTGTTGCATCAAACAGAGAACCATAAGTGATACCGATGATATCGCTGGAAACCAGTTCTTCTTCAGTATATCCGAAAGAAGGGTTAGAAGCTGCTTTCATCGCTGCGTTGATGCCTTCCTTGGTTACGTCTTTGCCCTTAACTACTGCAACAAGCAGCGTTGTGGAGCCTGTCGGAACCGGTACACGCTGAGCGGAGCCGATCAGCTTGCCGTTCAGTTCCGGGATAACCAGACCGATTGCTTTAGCAGCGCCGGTGCTGTTTGGAACGATGTTGATCGCAGCCGCGCGAGCACGACGCAGATCGCCTTTACGCTGAGGGCCGTCCAGAGTCATCTGGTCGCCTGTGTAAGCATGAACCGTCGTCATGATACCGCTGACGATCGGAGCGTATTTGTTCAATGTGTTCGCCATTGGAGCTAAGCAGTTCGTGGTGCAGGAAGCTGCGGAAATTACTGTATCTTCCTTTGTCAGAACGCCTTCGTTAACGCCGAAGACAACCGTTGGCAGATCGTTTCCAGCAGGTGCGGAAATAACGACTTTCTTAGCGCCAGCTTCGATATGAGCGGAAGCCTTTGCCTTCGATGTATAGAAGCCTGTGCATTCCAGAACGACGTCAACGCCCAGTTCTCCCCAAGGCAGTTCTTTCGCATCAGCCTTCGCATAGATTTCGATTTCGTGTCCGTCGACAACGATCGAAGATTCCTTCGCTTCAACTGTATGTCCTGTGAAAGGGCCCTGAGCTGAATCATATTTCAACAGATGAGCTAACATTCTCGGGCTTGTCAGATCGTTGATGGCTACAACTTCATAACCGTCGGCAACAAACATCTGGCGGAAAGCAAGACGTCCGATGCGTCCAAAACCATTAATCGCAACTTTTACTGTCATTTTATAGACCTCCTTATGACACGACTTAATTATAGTGTTTAAGGCATAAAATGTCAATTGTGAATGACTTCACTTGACTGTTTTACATATTTTTTTCATCTGGGTATTGATCGGCTGAATTCTGGCATACTGTAAAAGGAAAGGAGTCTTCTCCATGACCTTAATTCCTACGATTATCGAGCAGTCCGCCCGCAGCGACCGGGCTTACGATCTGATCTCCTGTTTGTTAAAGGAACGGATCATTTTATTGACCTCGCAAATTGACGATACGGTGTCCGGCAATCTGTGCGCGCAGCTGTTATATCTGGCGTCGCGTTCTTCCCAGGACATCCAGCTGTATATCAATTCTCCCGGCGGCAGCGTCAGCGCCGGGCTGGCCATTTACGATACGATGCAGCTGATCCGCTGTGACGTATCGACGATCTGCATGGGAATGGCCGCCAGCATGGCCGCCGTCCTGTTAGCCGGGGGTACCCGCGGCAAGCGCTATGCGCTGCCTAACAGCGAAATCATGATTCACCAGCCCTTAGGCGGAGTTCAGGGGCAGGCGGCCGACGTCAAAATCGCCGCCGAGCATATCCTGCAGATCCGCCAGCGCTTAAACACACTGTTGGCGAACGACACCGGCCGCAGCCTGCGGGAAATTTCCGAAGACAGCGACCGCGACCGGTATTTCAGCGCTGAGGAAGCTAAAAATTATGGTTTGATCGACGACTTGGTGCATAAGCAGAAATAAACAATCCGTTCAAATCGGACTGATCGCCTTGTTGATTTTGTTCCGTCAAAAAAGCCGGTTTCTTCCCGTTCCCCTCTGGGACGGTTTTTTCGATTTCCCTCCTTCCTTTTCTATCGCTTCTTCCCAATCCCGCACACGGTTTATCCATTACGATAAGATAAGCTGCCCCGTGCCGGACTCCAGCGCCTTCCGCCGCCTAGTCAGACAATCCTCCGCTTTCTGATCAACAGCCGCCGAAAATAGACGGGCCGCTTACCCCACGCTGGTTTTTACCCTGGGGTTATGCTATCCTTATATTATTAAGTTATAGTAAAGCATGGGGTTACATCGAAAATGGGGCAGATAGATCATGGAAAAAAACACAGTCAAATTACGCGCTGCTTTTGAACAATTAGCGCAAGCTGTCTTTATCCGCCGGGATTTGACGGCGTTGAAGGAAGCGTTAAGCGAAGCGCTGATCTGCAGCGGGCTTTACCCGGATATGATGGCCGGACGCGACGATCTGCTTTTATCGTTAAGCCGGTATTATAAGCAGACGCTTCCGCCGAAGCAGATCCGCTGGATCAGTCTGGAAGTGCTGCGCGAACAACCGCATTTATACGCCCTGTTCGCTGCATTTGAGCTGGACTATCCCGAACGAAAGTCCGCCTGCATCCAGCTGCGGGCAACGGTAGAAGAACAACAATCCCAGCCTGTCTATGTCCGGCTGGATCTTAATCTTCCTGTCTCGCTGGCCTTCGTCCCGCAGCTTTTTACCGCGCATCCGCGGCCGTTCACTTTGGCGGAACCGGAGATGATGGCGGAAATGGCCGGGGTCTACCTGGAAACCAACATGCCGCTGTTTTATATCAGTTCTTCCCTGCTCGCCCAGCTTGGCTTTACCTATGAAGAATTCTATGGGCACTGCCGCAATCAGCTGGATCTGATCTTGATGCCCAACGACGTCGGAACTATTAAGGCTCAATGTCAGGCCGCGTTTCAGCTGGGCAACGAATTCCAGATTCAGCTGCGGTTTGTGCGCAAGGATCGGACACCCCTGTGGCGGCAATGCCAGGGCTTCCGCTTTCTGACTGTTCAGGGCCGCGTCGCGGTTCTGCTTTATTTCGCCGATATCCAAAACGTGAAAGAAAGCCAGGCGGAACTTGAAGCCCAATTGGACCAGCTGCGCAGGCGCAGCGAAGAAATGACGATGCTGACGGACAATCTGCCCGGCGGGATCTGCCTGATCCAGCTCGATGACGCGCAGACGCTGCTTTATGGCAACCGCCGGTTTTATCAGCTGCTGCACACCACAGACGAGGAAATCCGGCAGCGTTATCAAAACGAGCTGGGCCGGATGATCCACCCTGACGACCAGGCTTCCGTGCTAAAACAGATCAAAGAGGCCTTTACCGCCGGATTCCCCGGTTTACAATATCAGCTGCGGATTCAGACAGATTCCGGACTTCTGTACCTGCTGGTTTTCGCGTCCTTCGCGCTGACCGGCAGCGTTCAGACCCTTAACTGTGTCGTACTGGATATCACTGAGGGCAAACAGCGGGAGTTGGACATCGCGATGAACGAGCAGCGCATGACAAAAGCGCTTGATCAGGTCGGCTGCGTCCTGTTCGACTATTATTTTAAAACCAATCAAATTCTTGGAACACCGCAAGCCTGCGCTCGTTATGACTTCCCGGCCGAGGCTGTCAACCCGGAATATTTTATCGATCACGGGCTGATTCTTTCCCCCTTCGGCGAATCGTTTCTCACCATGATTCACCGGCTGCGCCAGGGAGAAGAACGCGTCAGCTGCATTATTAAAAACCGCAATCATGACGGGATCGTTCACTGGTCGCAGTTAACGCTGATCACGCTGGCTGATGAATTCGGCTGCGCCCGGCAGGCTGTCGGCATCATTGAAGATATCACGCTGCAGAAAGACGCGGAGCTGGCCTATGCCAAGGAACAGCAGTACCGCAAGGCTATCGCAGCCGGGGCTTGCCTGATGATTGAAATCAATCTGTGCGACAATCTTGTGGAAAAAATCAGCGGTGACTGGAGCTTTCTGATCGACGAAGCAACGCGGACACCTTACGATCAATTTCAGCGAAACGTTGCCCGCCAACAGATCCATCCTGACGACCGCCGGGCATTCCTTCAGACGTTCAGCCGGGAAGCCTTGAAAACGGCATACAATCAGGAACGCCGGGAGATTCCTCTGCAATACCGGCGTTTATCGCAGAAACGTCAGATGGTGTGGGTGGAAACGACCGCGCATATCATTCAGGATCCGGCGACGCAGCATCTGAAAGTATTATTTTTCATCCGCGATATCGATAAGGAAAAGAAACATGAGCTGATTCTGCAATATCAATCCCAGCGGGATTCGCTGACCGGTCTGTTAAACAAAGGCTCCACTGAAGCCCAGATCCAGTCGGTTCTGGAAAACGATCCGCAGGCGCTGCATGCATTATTAGTTCTGGATATTGATGAATTTAAAAAAATTAACGATACCTTCGGCCATCTTTACGGCGATCAGGTCCTGTCCCGGATTGCCCGGCAAATCCGCGAGGTTTTCCGCGAAAACGATGTTCTGGGCCGGATCGGCGGCGATGAATTCGCAATTTTAATGAAGAATTGCAAGACGGAACAGATTGTCCGCGACAAAGCGGAACAGCTGTGTCAGAAGCTGACGACGTTGTTCGCTGACGGTGTTTCCTGCAGCATCGGTGTTTCCTTTTTCGCCAAGGATGGAACTTATTTCTATCAACTTTATCAAAATGCGGATATTGCGCTCTATCAATCCAAACGTCAGGGTAAGAATCAGGTCCAGTTTTACCTGCCGTCGATGAAGCAGGAAAGCTGGACGGTCAACAGTACTGAAATTGACGAGCTGCGAACGGAAATGCCGGTCATCGCGGCGCCGGAAATGGAGGAACATCTGACCTCCCAGCTGCTTGAGGAATTGAATGACGTCATCTATGTCAGCGATCCGAAAACCTACGAATTATTATTCATCAACCGAACGATCAAAGAAGATCTCAACATCATCGACGACTATATCGGTAAAAAGTGTTATAAGGTGCTGCAAGGGCGCGATACGCCATGTCCGTTCTGCACAAACGATAAATTGAAATTCAACGAATATTATGTCTGGGAGCATACCAACGAGCTGATGAACCGTGATTTCATCGTTAAGGATAAGCTGATCCAGTGGCAGGGCCGGACCGCGCGGATGGAATTTGCGATGGATATCGCGGAACATAATCATCTAAGCAAGGAACTGTCGATACAGCTGGAGCGCGGCAACGCCCTGCTTCGTAATGTACGCCAGATCGTAGACGCTGATTCTGTCAGTCAGGCAATTGATGAGAGTCTGGAAGGGATCGGCCGCTACTATGCGGCAGACCGGGTTCTGCTTAGTTTTTTGGAGGAAAACGACTCCGTTTATGAATGGGCGTCCGTTCAGCAGACCTCCTTCAAAGAAGCCTGGAACGGCCTGGCGGAAGTTCTGCTGGAGCCGGGTTATGCCTATTTTCATAAGCATGACGCGTATGTTTTAATGGACATCGACCTGTTAAAAAGTCAGAATGCCGAACTGGTGCGGGCCTTTCTGCGGCTGGGCGTGCGGTCGCTGCTCGTAGTGCCGCTGCTTTCCCAGGAAAAGATCATCGGCTGCTGCGCGATTGTCAATTCGTCGGCACAGGGACAGGACTTAAGCTTTGTCGAATCGCTGGCGGCTTTCTTAGTCAGTGAATTGCTCAAATATCAGGCGGTGGAGCAGCTGCGGTTTATGAGTTATCATGACCCGCTGACCGGGCTGGGCAACCGCAACCGGTATGTCGAACAGCTCCAGAAATGGCAGAAACATCCGCTCTCGCAGGCCGGCGTGCTGGTGTGCGATGTCAACGGATTGAAGCAGCTTAACGAATTGTATGGTCATCACTATGGCGATCAGGTCTTGATCGAACTCGCGCGTATTCTGAATCTGCATGCCCGGCCGGATCAGTTATTCCGCTTAGGCGGCGATGAATTCATCGCCGTTTACGAAGAGATTTCCTACGCGGAATTTCAACAGCGGCTGGCCCGGCTGAAAAACGCGTTTACGATCATCGTCAACGGCGTGTCGATGGGCAGCAGCTGGAGCGGGGATGAACCGGACATCAACGCCTTGATGAATCATGCCGACCAGTTAATGTATATCGCCAAGCAGAATTATTATAAAACGACTTACAATTTGTCTAAGCATTACCGGCCGGAAACCTATCAGCAGGTCATGGAGGCACTCAAGGAAAACCGGTTTACCGTTTATATCCAGCCGAAAGCGGATTTGGAAAGCGGACGGATTCTGGGCGGGGAGGCCTTGATCCGCTATCTGCATCCGCAGCTCGGCGTTATTCCGCCGGCGCGCTTTGTCCCCGTCCTGGAAAATGAGCATTTGATCCGGATCATCGACTTATTTGTTCTTGACGAAGTTTGCCGGATGCAGCAGCGCCGTCAGCAGCAGAGCCGGGATGCGGTAGTCCTGTCTCTGAATTTTTCACGGCTCACCTTGCTGGAAGAAAATATGGCGCTGGAAGTGGAAAAAATTCTTTCGCATTACGACTTCGATCCGTCCCTGATCGAAATTGAAATCACCGAAACGGTCGGCGAAATTGAAAAGGAAACGCTGCGCACGGTCATTCAGTCGTTGAAACGGCTGCATCTGCGGATTTCCCTGGATGATTTCGGGACCAAATATACCAATTTAAGCATGCTGACCGTCGCGGATTTTGATGTGTTAAAGCTGGACCGCAGTTTGATTCAGGAGCTGGTCGCTTCCCCGCAGAATCAGATTATCGTCGCAAGCATTATTTCCATGTGCCGTCAGCTGGGCGTCAGCGTCATCGCCGAAGGGGTGGAAACCGAAGCGCAGCGGGATATGCTCCGCCAGTTGCAGTGTGGATTAGGCCAGGGCTACTTGTTCGGCAAGCCGATGCCGGTAGGGGATTTCCGCACGTTGTTCAATAAGAATGGGGAATAACTTAAATTTCCAGAGAGGGGCGGAAAAACAAGCTTCCTCACGCCCATAAAAATCAGAAAGAAAGAGAACGTCCGGTTTGCCAAGCGGAGCGTTCTCTTTTTTTCGTTATGCGATTTTCAAGTTCATAAACTGAGGATTGACCAAGGAAGAACGTTGATTCATATCGCAGACTTTAACACCTTTCTGCACGGTGATCCGACACCGCCGCTGATCATCAACGACGATGAAATCGGCCTGTTTCCCAACTTTCAGCGAACCTAGCCGGTCGTCGACGTTCAGGAAGCGCGCGGCGTTCAGCGACGCCATGGCTACCGCTTCCGGTACTGGAATATTCAGGATGTCGATCAGGTTGAACACATCTTGAAGAAGCAGCCGGCCGCTGCCGTAAATTGTACCGTCCGGCAAATGGATTTTTCCATTCTGTTCAAGCGTTTCCGGGGTTTCGCCAATTTGATAAGTCCCCGGCGGCATCCCGGTCAGACTGTCGCTGTCGGTCATCATCAGGATTTTATCCCAGGATTTCATCTTAAGCAGAATTTCAATCATCTGCGGGCAGACATGGATAAAATCGCAGTTGATTTCATTGTATATCCGCGGATCAAGCAAAATTGCACCGGTAACTCCGACTTCACGGTGATGTAATCCGCGCATCGCGTTGAACGAATGCGTCGCCATCTTACAGCCGGCATCAATGGCGGCAATCGTCTGTTCATAGTCGGCTCCCGTATGTGCGATTCCAACCCGCACGCCGTTTTGGCTCAAAAACGAAACCACCTCCATGGCCCCCGGCAACTCCGGCGCCAAGCCTAGACTGACTAAATCACCGCCCGCCGCTTCATAAAAGCGCAAGGCCCGCTCGATCGAAGGCGCCTGGAAATACTGGACCGGTGTTCCGCCGTTATACTCCGGATTGTAAAACGGGCCTTCCATATATAAGCCTAAGATTTCAGCACCCTGCCGCTGATGCGTTCTCGCGGCATGCAGCGCACGGACGTTGTCCAGCATCATCGAAGAGGAAATACAAGAGGGAACAAACGCCGTTACGCCCGCCCACAACAAGGCGTCAGCCATGCGGAGAATCTGGGTTTCATCCGTTGTTTTTGATGCGTTCCAGCCCATAAAGCCATGCAGATGAGGATCGATTAAACCAGGTAAAATCCAGTCGTCCTGAACCTCCTCAATCCGTTCTCCAACAGGGGTATCGCCAATCGCCGCAATCCGGCCTTCGTCATCCATTGTCAGCCACCCGTCAACGACTTCAGTTTCCGTAACGATGTGATGACTGCGAATACTTTTCATGAACCATTCCACCTTTCTTTTTTGTAGTCTATGGAACAGACTTCCATTTCTATGCGCTTAGAAAAAAGCATTCAGCTCCGCACTCATCTGTTCGACTTTTTCATTGATATACAGCATCTGCTGCCGGGCCTCCGGGATCGCCTGACGGATCAGCGAACACGTATCCATTTCGCCAGGATCCAGTATCAACGCCAAAACCAGACTTAAATTCACGCCGCTGACCAGATGAGTTTGCGGCCGCTTTACATACCGGATCAGCATCTGATTGACACTGCCCCCGGGCAAATCGGTGAGAATGATCACCTCGTCCTGATCGTTTAGCTGATCAAAATAGATTTGAATTTGATTGACCGGATTTTCCGGGCCGGCAAAGGCGTCGATGACCATGACCCGGTCAATCTCGCCCGTGATGATCCGCAGCGCGTTCTGAATGCCTGAAGCCAGTGTGCCGTGCGTTGCGATTAAGAACTTCCGCATCGTTTTACAGGATCCCGATAAACCGTCCCGCAATGGCGACGACCATCATCCCGATAATAATCCAGTTGGCTTTGACGTTCTTACGCAGCAGTGCGATGACCAGCAGTGAAAGCATCAGCGGCAGAAATCCCGGCATAATCATATCGAAGGCGCTCTGCAGCTCAAACGGAACGTCGCCGAAATTTAAAGTGAGCGGAGTCGACAAGCTCACGTTGGAGGCGACCATAGCGCCGACCATCGTCAGACCGATGATTCCAGCGGCTTTGGAAATCAAGGTGATCAGACCGCTTTCATCCATTTTCTGAACCAGTTTGGTTCCGGTAGTGTACGAAGCAATTTCCAGATACCAACGGCCGATGAAACTTGGCACGTTAATGAACAGAACAAATACGATAGCCCCCAAAATGGAACCCGTCTGGGCTAAAGAAATCCCGATGCCGGCTGCCAGCGTGCGTAAGACGACCCAGAAGATCGCGTCGCCGATTCCCGCTGTCGGGCCTAACAGCGCGGTCTTAACAGAATTGATTGCGGCCGGATCGAAGTTCGGATTGGAGGCCGCTTCTTTTTCCATGGCCGCTGCCACGCCAAGATTAAACGTAACGACGTTCGGGCAGGTGTTGAAGAACTGCGTATGCCGGTTTAAGGCTTCTTTTAAGCCTTCCGGGTTATCCTTATAATAATACTCGAGCATTGGAATCATCGCATAGCCGAAGCCCAGCCCCTGCAGACGAACCATGTTGAAGCAGGATTCCAGAAAATTGGAACGCCAGTACATCCGTTTTAAAGCGGTGACTTCTTCTTTTGGATAGGCTTGTAAATTTTTATTCATAGAAAGAATTCCTCCTCTTTTTCCGCAGGATCCGCCGCCGGCTGTTTCAGCTTGACTAAAGCCTGGAAGTCCAGTTCCCGGTAAAGTTCAATCCCCGCCAGAATGAAAGCGATCAACGCAACGGCTGTCGTTGAAACGTTAAAGAAAATCACGAGCACGAAACCGAGCAGATAGTACAGAAACGCGCCTTTCTTCCCCAGAAGCATAATCGTAAGAATGCCTAAGCCTAACGCAGGAAGCATTCCGCCGGCAACCTTAATTCCGTCGATAATCGCGGTGGGAATGGCCGCTAACATAACGTCGATCGACTGCGTGCCGAACGCTACGCACAGGAAGACGAGAATCGCCTGGAACGACTGGACAAGCGCGGAAACCCACAAAATCGAACGGTCATAGGCTTTGATATTCCCCTGTTCGATGAAGCGGTCAAACATCGGCAGGAAATTCGCCGTGATCAGTTTGCGCAGCTCGTTCGTGAATACACCAAGCATCCCAATCGGCACGGCTAAGGCCAGGGCGACCTCCATATCCGCGCCAGTCAGAATGACGAACGCCGTAGCGATCGTGCCGCCCAGCGCCGCGTTGGCCGGCATTGTCGCCCCGATACTGGCGACGCCTAAGAAAACCAATTCCACTGAAGCGCCGATCAGGATACCCTGCTGCAAATCGCCAAGAACCAGACCAACCAGCGGCCCCAGCACAATCGGACGGTTCACCATCGGATTGGCACACCAGGCCAGGGAAAGCAAATCACAGACGTAGTAGACAAGCCCGACTAACAAACCTTGGACGATCATCATTTTTTATTCCTCCTTAACATCCCAGGTGCTGCAGACAGTCGCTGACCTTTTTCTTCGGTTCATGCGGTACCATCTGAATGGTAAACTCGATCGGCAGGGCGCAGATTTTCTTCAACGTATCGACGTCTTGAGGATCGAGATAGATATTGCGGTCGAGTTTGATTTTTTCCTCAGTCCGCAGCTGTTTGCTTCCGTAGTAATTCCCGATGTTGATTCCCTCCACAGTTTCCGGAACCGCCTCTGCAATGCGCAGCGCGTCCCGGGGATGATTGACGACGACGAAGATTTTCATCGGCTGAGCTTTCGGATTTTGAAGCAGACCGATCGCATCTTCCACACTGCGGATTGCCACCTTCATCCCCGCCGGTACCGCCAGCTTCAGCGCTATGATCTGAAGCTCATTGTGAATGACTTCATCATTCGCGACGATAATGGAATCCGCCTGCAGCGTTTTCGTCCACGTTGTTGCCACTTGTCCATGAATCAGCCGGTCGTCCACGCGCAATAATTTAATCATCCTTTTTTCCACCTCCTCTAGGTTGTTCTGCCCTCTTCCTAGCAATTTTCGTGGCAACCTGTCGTTTTCCGGCCCAAAGAGAAAAAAAGACGCAATTTCCGTTTTTTTTCTCGGATTCTCGCGCTTTTTTCTGTTTCTTTTTTTATTGTACTGCTCTGATCTTCACGAATGGACATCAAAAAAATCGTCATTTTGAATCTCTGCGACACTGTCTGCCTTGTTTGCGACACTGCCTTGTTCGATATAATCGTAAAGATAGCCGATTTCGCTGACAGGCAGCGTGATGTTGTAGGCCTTGCAGACGGGAGCGAAGCTGTCCTGGACAACCTGAATAAATTCAGCCTGACGCTGCGTGAACGTTTCCAGATCCGGATACTGCGCCGGTTCCTTGCCGATTACCAAGCGTTCAATCAGACAGCTGATATGCAGATACAGTCCGATGATCGTGCGGCCGCTGAAGCTGCACTGACATTTTTCCTGGATCCGGTCGAGAATTTCCTCGACGTAGACTAAAATCCGGTTTGGATTGAGAATCGTCAGATAGTTCAACAGATTCTCCAGAGAAAAGTTCTTGATGATGCCGCGTTTGAATCGCCGCATCTGATCCTCTGTCAGGATCCCCTTAAGGCAACGGTCGAGGACGTCCATATTTTTCTGATCGACTAACTCCTCCACAGAAACAAACGGGATCCCCGGCACCGCCGCATCAAGGGTGCCGACGATCAGCAGGACATGGTACTGCGCACTTAAACTCGTCATCCGGCCCTGATGAAGCGAGGCGTAGTCCACCGGAATCAGTTCTACCTTGGCAGTCGCCGGCAGACTGGACTGAAACAACGCCAATACTTTTTCCGCCGTTGCAATTCCCGTCGAACAAACGGCCAGGATCGCGTTGGCTTTGTGCTGATTTTCGATCATTTCATAACGATGTACGCTGCGCCTGCAGGCTTCTTCCAGAATTGTCTTTAATGAATGCGTGCCTTCCATGATCATTGCCCCCACATCTAAGGCCAGCTTGGTTGAAACATTGGACAAAATCCCAATGTTCATCTTCCGTTCGCGTCCCAGCGTTTCGCTGATATTTTCCAAGGAACCCATATCAACCAGAATAATCAGTTCCAGACACCCTTCCAGCGAATCGATATATTCGTTCAGCCGCGCGGTCACATCGTCGAAACGGCAGTCCGCAGGCATGTCGATCGCATCGAACATCTGCGTCCGCAGCCATTGATTGGCCACCTCGGCAATCCCACTGGCCACCGCATATCCATGCGCCAGGATGACCACGGGCACCGACGATCGCTGCAGATCCCGGCTGAAATATTGGAGGAAAACAAACAAATCAAGCGTCGGCAGCAGGGTCGATGAAAGCGAAAGGGTGTTGACCGCCAATTCCAGAATTTCACGGATCTGCCTCGCTTCCAGCGGGTATCGCTGCTGAATCAGGGCCTGAAACGCTTCCACAGTTTCCTTATCCTGCGCGTCCAGCGGAAACTCCTGCTGGCGCTGGCGGGCAGCGTCAGCTAAATAGCGGGTCAGAATTTTAATTTTATTGTTGGACAGTCGGCGGCGGGAACTGTGCGCGGAGGTCAGCGACAGAATCAGCCCGGACAAATTGCGGAAGATTTCTTCCTGCGGTGTGATCCAGCGGTCTTGAATCAGCGTGTCGGCATATTGTTCCAGTTTGATATAAGCAACGGCCAGAAAGCTGTCGAAGCTCATCTGCCGGTCAAGGTAGCTTTGAAACGTATGCAGCAGCGCCCGATTGAATACCCCGTAACCACTTTGAACCTGTGTCTCTCCGGCGACAGACTGCAGCGGATGCAAAGTCTGATCCGAGCATTGAAGCAGATCAAACGTCATCCCCGACCCCAAGTATGCGGGCAGATCTTGAATATGAATCTCCAGCCGGTTCTCGGTTCTGCGCAGAAAAGCATTAGCGACGCTGACCTTCACCGTGTTTTCAAGCTGACCAACATTCCCCGGGAAATGTGCGGTTTCCAGCGTATGATAGGCCAGATCGCTGATCAAGACCGAGCAGCCCAGCTTGGCTTGTTCTTTCTGCAGCAGCGATAAAATCAACTCCCGTTTTTCTGTTGGCGGGCGATGATCCAGATCCGGCAGCTGCACCAGAATTGGAATCCGCCGCAGCAGCGTCTTCAATAAAATCTCCTGCGGATTCTCCGTCGTCGCCATCAGCACCCGCACTTTGCAGGAATACCAGGTGTCGTGATCGCCGATCATGTGATAAATGCCCTGATCCAGAAACAGAAAGATTTTCTCCTGACACTCAGGTTTCAGCGCGTGGACCTCGTCGAGAAACAGCACACCGCCGTCAGCCGCGGCTAAAAAACCCTGGCGGTCGCTGTCCGCACCGGTGTACGCGCCTTTTTTATAACCGAACAGATGGATCAGGAACAATTCCGGGTTATCCGCGTATTCCGCGCAGTTGATCGTTACAAACGGGCAATTCTCTTGAAGCGTTCCCTGACTGCGGGCATACTGTACCATTAACCGCGCTAAAAAACTCTTTCCGGTTCCCGTCGCACCGGTCAGCAGCATCGGCAGCCCCTGCGGCGGATAGGTCATCGCGGCCTTGGCCTGCTCGATCGCATAGGCCAGACTTCCGTTTTTACCGATAAGGCGATCGAAGACGTCGCTTTCGCTGGAAGTCTTGTAACCCTCCAGCTCCCGCCATCCCGGCAAAACGCTGACGGAATCAGGAACGCTGTACCCCTGAGCTAAAAGCTGGGAACGACTCAGATAATATACCGGGCGGGTGTTAATTTTCACGCATTGCTTCTGTGTTACTAAGTCGTTAAGCAACTGACTGATAAAATTCCGGCTGTAATTCAATTTCTGCGATAACCAGGCGGCCGTAAACCGTTCGGCATTCTCAGCACATAACGGCGTCGTTTTTAAAACCGATAGAATCTCATTCTGAATCCAGGTTTGATTTTCCCTCATCGCATCTCCTTCAAAGAAAAATAGTAGTATTTTAATAAATTTAGTATAATCATTTTAAGAGAATGAATCAATTATAGTTAAGGTGATTGTAATCTTTTTTGAAACCAATTTATTCCAGCTTTTTACATTCTCAAAAAAATATTTTCCACGTAAACCTGAGTGAAATGAGAAAGGAGTTCCGAATGCGATCAGAAATTAAAATCCGGCCGGTTCCTAAACCAGCCCTGCGTTATACGCCGGCTTTTGACCAGTCGCTGCAGATCCTGACCTGGAACCGGGCTGAGCTGATCGCCCAGCTGCGCCGAAGGCAGCGAACCAATCCTTATCTGCGGGATCTGAAATCCAGCTGGCTTGATTTTCAGACTCAATCTTCCTCGTTTAAGGAGGATCTTTATACTCAGCTGCATACTTTAAATCAACCGCATGAGGAAACGATCTGTCAGATCTTGATCGAATCCTTGAATGACCGGGGCCTTCTTGATGAATCGCTCGAGGAATTAGCGCGAACGTTTCATTCCCCGCTGTCTGTTTGGGAAGAACAACTGCGGCTTTTGCAGCAGCTGGAACCCGCGGGCATCGCGGCCCGTTCCGCGCAGGAATGCCTGATCCTGCAGCTGCAGCGCCGCGGTCAGACCGGCGCGATCAACTTTTTAACGCAATGTGAAGCTGAGATTCTGTCCCATAACTGGGCCGGTGCTGCGGCCCAAATGCGGTGCAGCGAACAGGAAATTGAGGCATATTTCCAACAGCTTCAAGAATGCACGCCGTTTCCCTGCGCCGCTGATGAACCGGAAGCGGTCAGCTGGATTCTGCCGGAATTTGAAGTTCGTATCGAAGATGATCATTGCGTCCTGGAAAGCCTCCAGGAGCCGGACCTGGAATTAAACGAAACACCGAAGCCAGAGCTGGCTCAAGCGCTTCAGGAAGCGCGGTTCTTTCTCGACGCCCTGAACCGGCGTTCGCTCACGTTAAGCCTGATTATGAACGAATTGCTTCAAGTTCAGGAACTCCCGCTAATCCGCCGGATGCCGCTGCATGTCTGCCAGAAAAAAACGATCGCCCGGCGCGTGGGTATTCATCCTTCCACGCTGACACGGGCAATCCAGGATAAGTATTTTCTATTCCGGGGAAAGCTGCTTCCGATTGAAGCCCTTTTTGCTTCCGCGAGCGTTCAAAACAACAGTCAGGCTGAGCTGACAGCCTTAATTCAACATCAGATTGACCAGGAATCGTCCGATTGTCCGTTAAGCGACCTGCAGATCGCAATGCGGCTGCGGGAGGAAAACCTCAACGTTTCACGGCAGTTGATCGCCAAGCTGAGAAAGGCTGCGGGTATCCCTTCCTCATATCATCGACATCCGGATCCCGGATAATCGCGAGAATATTGTGATCATTTCGTTTAATCGCAGGACTTAAAAATCAACTATTTCCCATGTTTTCAACCGCACATAAAAAGCGATCAGAAATTTTCTTTTTACTTCCTCAATACTGAATCCATTCGTGATAAAGTTTAATTTCTTGTGCCAGTTTATTTGTTTTTTTTAACTCAGGCTTTTCTAATGTCGTTAATCTGGTTTGTTTTTGGCCTTCCAAATTAAAACATGGCGAGTCCCCTGTTCAGAGGATTCGCCATGTTGGTTTAAATTTGTTTATTTCTCGTTGGAAGCGCTGTTTCCGGCAATGCGTCCGGAAACGATGATCTCGGTGATCGCGTTGCCGCCCAGACGATTTCCTGAATGGAAGCCGCCGGTGACTTCGCCAGCCGCATACAGGCCCTTGATCGCTTCGCCGCCCTCATTCAGGACGCGGCGATCAGTATCCACCAGTAAACCGCCCATCGTGTGATGCGTCGAAGGCGCCATGAAACGAACCCGGATCATGTCCAGATTGTACGTATCCGGCAGATAATTGCCGTCATCGTCCATCTCAACCTGGCCGACAGTTCCGCGGTAGGAAAGCTTCTCCACGTCCAGCGTATCGGCAACGCCCATGACATAGTTATCGTAATCCACAATCGTCTGCCGCAATGTCTCCGCGTCGCAGCCGATCAATTTCGCAGTTTCTTCAACCGTTCTGAAAATCATCCGGCCTTCCACATCTTCAGGCACATTGTTGAATCCGCCAGTGCCCGCAGTCGTTCCCACATTGGAAATTTCAACGTAGATTCCCGGAACATATTTCAAGCCCAGTTCCTTCGCTTTCGCTTCGCTCATACCATTTTCGAAACCGCCTTCCGACAGAACGTCGCGTTCTGCAGATTCGTCGACATACCGCTTACCGGTTTCCGGATTGACGTAAATGACGTTCTCGCCCGCGCCGCCAGCCAGATTTCCGTTATCAACCCAGCCTAACGGCATCATCTGTGTCCAGCCTTCGCCGATCGTCGCCGCACCGACAGCCTGACCCATCGTCGTGCCGTCGCCCTTCAGGCTGGAACGATTGGTTGTGCCGATATTGTTGGCAATATATTCATCTTTCCAGTAGTCATTTGTTTTCTGAACCATCTCAATATTTGCGCCATAACCGCCGGTCGCCAGGATGACGCCCTTGTTGGCCATGACTGTGACCGGAGTTCCGTCAAACTGTGTCGCCTTGACGCCGGTAACCCGTCCGGATTCATCCGTGATCAGTTCGTTCGCCGTCGTGCGGGTCATAATTTTATTGGCTTCGTTCGCCTTCAAGACCGTGTTGGCCGGAACAGCGAAATAAGCTCCCCATTTGCCTTCATAGAATTCACCGTCGACCGTGCCGCCATTGACTGCGTTTTCACGCTGCCACAAGCATCCGATTAAGGTGAAAGCACGGCTCTGGTCGATCGAAGCCCCCTGAGCTTCCAGCCAGTCTTTAATTTCCTGACCGCCTTCGACAAACTGACGTACCAGCTTTTCATCGCCGTAAATCCATTCCGTATTCTCACGGTTTGGACGCAGCCCGCCATAATATGTCTGGAAGATATGCAGATTGATCGTGGAGAACAGCGTCAGCTTTGTTTCATGAACGCCGGCGTCCAGCTGCGGCTGCGCCCAGTCCAGATAAGCCTGGATTTCTTCTTTCAACGCCTTCAGCGTCGGCAGGTATTCTTCATGAACACCGCGTACCGCGTTCAGAGCGATATCACCTGCGACAAACGGGTGTTCGTCGTCGATCGTTCCGTCAAACGGTTCTTCCGACCAATTCAGAATCGTTTTCAGCGTATCAATACGTCCCGCGTCATTTTTAACTTTTTCGTAGGTTTCGCCGTTGTATTCGCCGGTTGTCGCATCCGGATTGGCTGGATCCCAGACAACAGCGTCAAAGGTCGACTGGTAAGCACCGCCGGAAACTAACGTATTGCCGCCCATTTCCGCATTCTTTTCAAGAACCAGAACGGTATCGCCATTTTGAGCAGCCTGAGCCGCGGCCATCATGCCCGCTCCGCCGGCGCCGACGATGACGACATCCCAGGTCCCTGTAATTTCTTCCTGAGCCGTATGTTCTACGGTGTTTTTCTTAAACGCATCGAGATCCGAAGCGCTCGCCGCTTCCGCTGCAGCGTTGACTGCGTTTTTCAAACCGATGCTCGTAAAGGTCGCCCCGCTGACAACATCAACCCCTGTGCCGTTAGCTGCCAGGATATCCTCAATCAAAATAGGATAAGCGACATCACCGACATGCGCTGTTTCCTTCTGTTCTTTGACCTGAATGTCAGTAATCGCAGTTTCTGAGAAGGTCGCTTCAATTGAAACTTCCCCGTTGTAGCCCTGTGCTGAAGCTGTATAGCTTCCCGGCGTGAATTTGAGTTCTGATTTCTTGGTTTCTTCCTTGGTTTGCCCGCAGGCAGCGCAGGAAAGAACCATGAAAAGAGAAACTAAAACAAGCCCTAGTCTCTTCATCTTTCTTCCTCCCTCGTTGATTCTTTCACAATCAACCTGTTCTTACTATAAACCCCGTGGTAACCACGGGGTCAAGATCCTAAATCCAGGCTGCAGCTGAAATAATACCAGAGTTTGCCGTCTTCCTGAACGCGCGTGATCAACCGACCGACCAGTTCTTTACGAATAGGCTGATCGGTGCATTCCAGCAAAGAGGCCAATGCCTCCCTTGGGATTTGCGTTAAACTTTCACTGCGTGAAACAATCATCGCCATTTTTCCGCTGCCGCAGCTGGTCTCGGCTTCCGCATACGGAAGTCCGTTTTGCTTGGCAAAATCGGTTCGGATGCCTAATCCGACGCGTGGTTTCACGATATCAGATTCGGATGTCAGCTGCTCTGGATCAATCCGGAAGGCCAGGTGCAGCAGCTCGGGAAACTGCATCCAGGTTTCAATCGTTTCCAGGACGCCCTGACGGTCCAGATTGGCAGGGGAAAACTCCAGGAAGCTCAGACTAAACAGTTGTTCCACGTTTAAATACAAAAGCTGTTCCTTCTGATGGATTGCGCGCTGAATTAAACTGCGGTAATAAAGATTACGTTCGATCTGTCGTTCCAGCAATGCTTTTTGTTTTTGCAGCTGAACCAAATTATCCTGATACCGTGCGTCCTGATCCGCCAGACTTTCTGCTTCGTTTTCCGGATGGAATTGATTCAGACTCGCCCCCAGCCCCCGTTCATGTCTTAGATAGAAGACCTCAACTGCATTATCAATGGAAAATTCCCGATAGCCGTTCGCCAGCACTTTCGCTGGCTTTAAAAGCTCGAGGTCAATATAATGCCGCAGCGTTTCCAGGGTGATCCCAGAAATAGCGCAAAACTTTTTACTTGTGACCATATTTCCGCAGTTCCTCCCCCGAGAACACCGCCGTTCACCTGCTTTCTTTATTAATTTTACGATTATCGTTTCTATCTTACCATAGAATCACCCGACGTTGCACTCTGAGAGGATTCCAGTTTTACTTCACGGGTGGGTGAAGTCCAAGATCGAAATATAGAAGAATACCTGAAAAGTCTGGAAACTAAAATAAAGGCACTACGTTAAGCTGTCTCGATGGCTTAACCTAATGCCTTTGTTTTTACATTGTTCCTGATTTTTATAATGACTCTTAAAAATATCATTTGAATATTGTTTTATCCAATATCACTTCAATAAAAGGAAGTAACATGCCGATAGCAGTCACGATCAATAAAATACCGCAAGCTTTGATAAAATAGATGGAAAATAGAGTCGGTGTTCCATCTTTAACCGTGAGGAAATGTTGGTACTCCCAGACTTTCTCAGGATTTTTAAAAGCATATCCGCCAAACCAGAAACAAAACGCAATGATCAATACCATAATCATCGGCAGGATCCTCCTTCGCTTCTTTCTGATTACGATCTCTGGCCACAAGACTTTTCAAGCGCTGGATCACCAGCATGTGCGGCATAACTCTTTTCGGCAGACTGCTTCCTGTCCTGACAGAACCGCAAGACAGCCCTTGTCATTAAAGCTTGGTACTTCATTCTCTTTTATGCGTATTCGTGCATAAACAACGGCTTGCCGCTCAGCGCGAACGCTTCCTTCGGCGAAGTCACCGCGCTCCCATACAGCCGGTTGAACAGATCGTAATCATTAATCCGCGCCATCGTGAAGCCATAGTCCTGCCATGTGACGTCCTTGATGATCTTTTCCAGATGCTCGTCCTGCGTGGTATGCAGGATAATCTCCGGTTTCAGCTGCAGCGCCAGGTTCAACAATTTAAACAACGCGACGCTGTTGAGATAAATACACTCCCGCACCTCGATGCCCTGCGCGGTCTGATATAATGACGCGTAGCCCTGAATCTGTTTGTTTTGATCATAGTAGGCGATCAGCTTGCCGCCCTCGGCATTGCACTCCTCCAGCAGATGATCGAAGTCCTCTTTCGTTCGCAGATAGAAACCATCGAAGCGCCGCACATACGCCGTATACACATCGAGCAGATCCTGCGACTGCACCTTATAGGTTAAGCCCTCGTTGCTGCAAAGCGGAATCTGAGAGCGATGAACCGTATACCGCCGGCGGTAATAGACCATCTCGAAGCCAAACTGCGTATACATCGACGGATTGTATGCCTGGATCAAAGTCACCAGTTCCCTGTGCTCTACCTCGTCCAGCACATCATTCATCAGCTCGTGCATGCAGCCCCGCTTGCGGTAAGACGGAATTGTCGCCACGCCTAAAATCATCGACGTCTCTAAAATATGGCCGGCTAACATGATGGAATGCGGAATCCGCATCAGCGTCGATACGATATTTCCCGATTCTTTCAGCACCAGCGTATTCTCCGGCTTGTACAGCGTGCGGAAGAAATAATCCGTATAACCACCGTCGTCGCCGGCAAACACCTGCTTCCAGATGCCGTACACAATCTTTTTTTCCTGCGGCAGTGCCTTGCTGATCATAGCTGATTCTCCTTTCCACATAGCCGATACTTCTCGATCAAAAACTCCGGATGATACGCCAGTTTAGCCTGGCGGATGTTCTCATGGCCCATATCGTCCTCCCGGTTGACATACTCGGCTTCATTAAACTCATGCGTCAGCCATTCCTTCATGATCGCCTGGTATAATCCCCGAATCTCGTCGTCGGCTTTTTCAATGTTTTCCTGGCACATCCGCGCGCTTAACCAGGAGCCGATCGCAAAGGCCTTCACTTCCCCGTCGATGCGGATCAGACCGCCGCGGTAAGGAATCTGCCCGAATAATTCCAGAATCCGGAAAACGCCGCGCCGTTCCGCCTGCAGAAATTCATCCGGATCCTCGGCATGCCACTGCCGCAGAAACGCTTCGCATTCCTTCACGTTGTCCGCGTTGAACGCCTCATATTCCCAGCGTCCCGCATACTCCTTATAGAACGCGTTGAGATGATTGCGCTTCTTCTGCAGCTTCTTGCCTGCGAAGGTTTTCAGCTTCTCGCACAGGTAGACATAATCCGCGCTGTCGCGGTTTTCCTCCAGACAGGTGTTGGGAAACGTATCCGCAAACCACTGCGCCGCTTCCTTTGTGAAGCAGCTCAGCACAAACGGCAGCCGATAGCGTTCAAAGATCGCCTTTGCCGCCAGAATCGCTTCCTTGAAATATTCCGGACGGCATAGCGGCATGTAAATAAACAACGTGCCTTCGTGCACGCCCAAAAGAAGCAGCCAGTTTTCATTCTGGCACTTAAACAGCGGATAGGAATCGATCCACAGAATCATGTTGACTAAGTTGTGATTGCTTTCTTCATACTGCGCCAGCGATAAATAGCGCTGGATCAGCGGGTAATCATCTACGATAACGGGATCAAAGTCCCTTTGTATCTGACTGGCGTCCATCCTCATCCGTCCTTCTTTCAGTATATTCCGCTTCAAAAACCTCAGGCTGAGCTACCCGCTGTTCAAACGGGCTGTCCTGAGTTTGTTCGTCAATCCAAACTGAATCCTGATTCTGATCCATCGACGACCACTGGTCGTTCATTGTCTTGGTCATCTTCTTGATCTTGAACATGCCGAAGATCCCCAAGACCGCCATAATCACCAGCATTGCCAGAATAAACGGCCAGGCCATGCTGAGAAAGGCGATGATCAGCAGGATTGTAAAAATCATCGTTAAGAATCTCATGTTTATCACCGGTTTCATTATATCCTAATTGACCGCAAAAGAGAAAAGTTTTGCAACTCTAACATCAAATTTAAGAATTTCTTCAGCTTCTTCGCCGGGTATGACAGGAAGCCAGAATCCACAAGACCAGAAAGCCGGAGGTCATAAAACAGAGGATGGCCAGCCCCACCTCGCCCCGCCGGCGGCTGTACTCCGTGACTGAACTGACGCTGCCGCGGGCGATCACCGGCTGCGACTGGGCGGCCTGCAGCTGGGCGGCATAGGTGTATTCCGGGTTGGAGATCGATACCGAAGCCAGCCCTTCCTCAATCAATAAGCGCTGCACCAGTTCTCCATCCGCAAACAGCCATACCGGCAGCGGCGAGGTCTGGGCGACATGATCGTCGATTTCAAACGTCAGCGTTTCCGCCTGACTCACAATTTCGCAAGCCCGGGTTTTCCCGGTATCCGTCAGTTCGACATCAAACAGGGAAACCGGCAGCGATTGTTCGTGGAGCACAACGGTGATCTGCCCCTGATCGCAGTTCCATTCCTCCGCGGTATACGTTAAATTCCAGGATAAACCGGTCAGCTGGATCAATAAAAGAAAAAAAGCCAATGTCCTCACCTCCTTAGAAGTATGGAACGCCCTGGCTTTTTTATGCGGATTCTTCAGGCTTCGTCCTGGATTTCCGAAACTGGAGGAAGCTGCTCCGCGATCTCATGAAGCTTGCCGAAGCGGTGCTTCATGCCGGATTTGGACATCGCGACCCCCGTCTGCTTTTCATATTCCGCGCTCAGCTCGTTCAGGCTGGCCTCCGGGAACTGCACGCGCAGCTGAGCCACAGCCTTCAGCTTCTCGTCAAGAAACCGCAGCCGGCCGGCTTTCTCGATCCGGGCGATATCCTCCAGCTGCTTCTTGGCTGCCGCCTGGCTTTTCATTTCGTTGGCAACCTCGCAGTTGTCCAGCCGCGTCAGGTTGTTGCGGAAATCGCGGTGGATACGAATATCCTCAAACTTCATCAACGCTTCATACGCGCCGGCGCAGCGCAGAAAATCGGCGATCTTATCGGCCGCTTTCAGATACACGACGAACGCCGTGCGGCGGGCGATCACCTTGGCCGGCAGATCAAATTTATGCATCAGCTTCTGAATGAACAGCGCGTGAGCTTCGTCGTTGGTTACAATTTCAAGATGGTAATTGGTCTTCTGCGGAGAATTGACCGACCCCATGGCCATGAACGCCCCCGCCAGATAGGCCCGGGCGCAGCATTCTTTCTGAACGAGCTTGCGGGTCGGATGGTTCTGCAGCCCATGATCGGTGAACAGGCCCAGATCGTTGAGAATCTCGGTCGTCTTGTTCAGCACCTGCAGCCGGTAAATGTTGTTCTTTTTCAGATTCATCTTCTTGATGACCGACAGATCGGTTTCCACGGCGTAATTTTCTTTCAGCAGCTTCAGAATCCGTTTCGCCGTCGCCGCGTTTTCCGTCTTGATCATTAACGACATGCCCTGGGCGTTGATCGTTAACGATGAACACAGCTGCACCAACGCGGAAAGTTCCGCTTTCTGGCAGCAGGGTTTCAGCTCATTCTGAGCGATTTCGGATTTAACTTCAGTGGTAAACGACATACTTACTCCTTTATTTTCGCTAACAGCTGCTGCATGCAATGCCGGATCTTATCGGCGTCATGGCGGACTAAATCATCACTGAAATCCAGCAGCGGCACTGGCGTGACCTGATAGGCGTGTTCCTCCTGGACGATCCTGACCGGTCTTCCGCCTTCTTTCGCATACCGGGTTAAAATCGCGTCCGGAATCGGGTCCTGGGCGACCAGCACCTCGTCAATCTTCGCGCCGTGGCGGATCAGTGCGTCGACATGATCCTCCATCGTGAAATCATCGGTTTCCCCCGGCTGACTCATGGCGTTGCACAAATATACGCCGTAAGCGTCCGACTGCCGAATCGCTTCAGCAATCTCCGGGATGATCAGGTTCGGCAAAATGCTGGTAAAGATGCTGCCGATACCATAAATGATGACATCCGCTTCGCGGATCGCCCGTACCGCCTTCTCGGAAGCCTTGACGGTTTCCTGATAAAACACCGTGTCGATCCGGTTGTTCATATTGGGAATGTTGGATTCCCCGCGCACAATCGTTCCGTCGGCCATCCGCGCAAACAGCGTGATCACCTGGGTAGTGGCGGGAATGATATCGCCGCGCACGTTGAGAATCTTGGAGAGAATTCCGATGCTTTCCAGAAAACTGCCGCAGCTCTGCGTCAGGGCGGTCAGAATCAGATTACCAAGGTTGTGGCCCATGACACCCTGATCCTCCTGATCGGGATCCGGATCGCCTTCAAAGCGGTACTCCATCAGATTTTTAAGCAGCGTTTCCGACTCCGCCAGCGCGATCAGCACCGCGCGGATATCGCCCATCGCGGGGATATGGAACTGACGCCGCAGCCGTCCGGTGCTGCCGCCGTCGTCCGCCACGGTGACGATCGCCGAAATTTGAATATCCTGAATGAATTTGATGCCGCGCAGGATGACCGACTGGCCATGCCCGCCGCCGATAACGACGACCTTCAGCGGGTTATTGTTCATCCAAATCCCGCTTATCGCGGTGTTCTTTATAACAGTTATATTGGATCTTATAGTGATCATACAGGAAATTCGTGATCGAAACGGAGCGATGCTGGCCGCCGGTACAGCCAATCGCTACGGTGAAGTGATTTTTGCCTTCCTTGACATATTCGGTAAACGCGTAATCGAGGAATTCCAGCAGCCGTTTGATGAATTCCTTGGTTTCCGGTTTGTCCATGACGTAATGGTAGACCTGCGGATCGTCGCCGGAATAGGGACGCAGCTCGACTTCCCAATAGGGATTGGGGAGAAAGCGCACGTCGATCATCAGATCGGCGTCCAGCGGCACGCCATGCTTATAGCCAAACGAGATAAAGCTGATTGAAAAAACCGGCGCGCTGCTCAGCGAGAAATATTTCTCGATTTTCTGTTTCAGTTCCGAAGCTTTTAAGAAGGTGGTGTCGACGGAGAGAAACGCGGTATCCTTGTAATTCTGAAACATCTGACGCTCGACGCTGATCGCTTCCTCCAGCGTGTTGCAGACGTTGGAGATCAGCAGCGGATGCGTGCGCCGCGTCGATTTGTAGCGGTGCAGAAGCACTTCGTTGGACGCGTCCAGAAACAGCACGCGCACATCCATGTCCTCGCCTTCAAAGGCATTGAGGAACTCCGGGAAATCCTTGGCTGACGTCGCCAGCGCCAGATAGGAATAACGGGGATCCGTGCTGCTTTCAATTAAATCCACCAACAGGCTTAACAGCTGAACGGGAAACTGGTCGATACAGTGATATCCCATATCTTCTAAAACGCTGGTTGCACTGGTTTTGCCCGCGCCGGACATCCCGCTGACCAGGATTACACGTTTTTTCTTCATCTCGATCACCTCTTGTTTTGTTAGCTGTATTTTACCACAGCCCCTGGCGGTTCACAATCGTGAACACACCGATTTTTATTGGAGAAGATTTCTTCCTACTGTATAGTTTATTGAAAAAAAGATTTTTAATGAATGAGGTTCATCGTTTTAAAGCTTCGAAAAGAACAGCCTGAAATTCGACAGTTCTGTTTTAACCTGCGAAGCTTTTTCATGAACAAATGCATTCACGATATAGGTTTAATCTGTAACCACTCATTATAAATATGAAGAATCTCAAACCCGACTGTCGTCATGGAAGAATTTTTTTATCTTTCCAAAATTATGTTTAACCTTCGATCTGAATCTGATCCAGCAAGGCTTCGACCTGTTCTCTCCGGGCGATTCCGCGGCTGAACGCCGTTGCGGTACCGCAGGCAGCCGCCCAGCGCAGACTGTCTTCCAGCGTGCAGGCAGGATTTTCAAGCGAAGCCAGAAAGCCCGCGACCATGGAATCGCCAGCCCCGACGGTGCTGACGGTCTGACCCGGCAGCGGATGCTGCCGATAAACGCCGCCCTCCGCTGTAAAGAGAACTGAACCTTCCGCCCCCATCGACACGAGGATATGCCCCGCCCCCTGCCGCCTCAGCTCCTGAATCTGATCCGAAACAGGCGCTTGAGGATTGGCAACGAGCTGGCGCAGCTCCGCAAGATTGGGCTTGATCAGAAACGGATGAAACCGCAGCGTATCCCGCAGCAGTGCGCCCTCAGCATCCACGACCACGCGGATCGACGACGCGGGCAGCTCGGCTAAAATCTGTTCGTAAATTGATTCCGGCAGTGTCGGCGGTACATTTCCGGACAGGACCAGCGTATCCCCCGGCTGGATCCGGCGGATCCTGTCTAACAGCGCTTCTCTTTCCGCCGCGCTGACCTCCGGTCCGCGGCCGTTGATCTCAGTTTCCACTCCCGAATTGATTTTGACGTTAATCCGCGTTTGTCCCTGTGCACAGCGGATAAAATCCGCATTGACGGACTGGTCCTGCAGCTGGCGGATCAATTCCTCGCCGGTAAATCCGGCCACGAAGCCCAGCGCCGTGGTCGGTACACCCAGCTGCGCCAACATGAGCGACACATTGATGCCCTTGCCTCCGCCGATCAGACTCTCGGTGATACAGCGGTTCGTTTCCCCCAAATTTAACGTTTCCACAGTGCAGTAATAATCCAATGCCGGGTTTAAGGTGACAGTATAGATCATGATTTCCCTCTTTTCTTCATTCGCTCTCCTGTTTCTTATTAGAGAAGCACAGATTATTGAAAAAAACCTGAGCCGGATAGGGTTCAGGTTCATGGATGCGCTTTAGGCGAAATGCAGCTCGTAGCTCATTTCCGCCACGTGACTGATCGTCTGGTAGACAGAGCAGTATTTCGTCGCCAGATCAAAGGATTTGCGGACCGCGTCTTCCTTATCTGTTCCGCGAATTGTTACGGTCAGATGCACCGTCTTCAGCGTCGTCGGCACTTCCGTGCGCTTCTCGCCTTCGACCACAATTTCTGTGCCTTCAATTTCAATCCGTTTCTTTTCCAGAATGCCTAAGAACGTCGCGTACAGGCAGGACGCCAGTGCGCCGTAAAGCATATCGTAAGGCGCTGCCTCTCCCGGTGCGCGGCCGATCTTGACGCTGCCCTCGTCCAGCAGCAGCTCGCCGTTGAAGCCGTTCTCAAATCGAATTGTTCTTGATGCCATCTTTTTCGTTCCTCCTTTTTACTTTTGCTTGAATTTGCCGGGATTCCATTTCCGGTTTTCCCGCGCTGTCCTTCTTACTCTACGCTTTGGCGATCACGCCGATGCGCTTACTGCTTAATCTGATGGAAAGCCTGCTGCGCGGCGATCGCACCGTCGTTGGCCGCGGTGACCACCTGCCGCAGCGTCTTGGCCGTCACATCGCCGACGCCGTAAATACCGGCCCGGGCGGTTTCCATATTGTTGTTGACCAGAATATAACCGCGCTCGTCCAGAATCCCCAGATCCTGGGCGAATTCCGTGCACGGATCCGCGCCGATGTACGGGAATACCGCTTTGGTTTCCAGCTTCATCCGCTGACCGTCATGAACATTTTTCAAAACGATGCCGCCGACTTTCCCCTCCTGTTCCAGAATTTCGACCGGAACATGGCTGCGGATGATGTCGATTTTCGGGTTCTGTTCGATCGCCTGCTGGATGATCGGCTCCGCACGGAAGACATCCCGGCGGATCACGATGTGAACCTCGCTGGCAAACTGCGTCAGATATAACGATTCCTCGAGCGCGGAATTGCCGCCGCCGATGACCGTCACCGGCTGATCGCGGAAGAAGCTGCCGTCGCACACCGCGCAATACGATACGCCCTTGCCCGTCAGCTCTTTCTCATTCGGAATGCCCAACAGCCGCTCGCGCGTTCCCGTGGCGATGATCACCGCCGGAGCGGTATAGATCTGACCGTCCGCGCAGACCACCTGCTTGATCGGACCGTCGATGATTTTCTCGACGTCGCCATAGAGATATTCCGCGCCGAAATGCGTGGAATGCTCGAACATCTGATACGCCAGATCCGCGCCGTTGATCTCCTTGATTCCCGGCCAGTTCTGAATTTCAAAGGTTTTTATCATCTTGCCGCCGGGCGCCGCTTTTTCCAGCATCGCCGTTTTCAGACCTGCACGGCTGGCATACACCGCCGCGGTCATGCCGGCCGGACCCGCGCCAATAATGATTACATCATATTGTAAGTCCATGCAAGATCCTCCTTCACCAGCGCTTCCACCTGCCGCAGATCATCGATGATCCGGTTCGGCTTCTCCTTTTCCAGCTGTTCCCGGCGTTCCAGGTTGAACAGATAGCCGACGGAGAAGACACCCGCGTTGCGCGCAGCCTGGATGTCCATCGGACTGTCGCCGACATAGATCACGCTGTCATGACCCTCGTTGACCAGCCTGCAGGCCGTCAGAATGCCTTCGGGATCCGGCTTGCCGTTCTTCACATCGTCCTGACCGACGATCACATCGAAATAATGATCCATGTGATTCAGCGTCAGCCCCAGCAGGACCATTTCCTTAACCTTCGTGGACACGATGCCCAGCTTATAGCCCTGTGCTTTCAGACTTTCCAGCAGCTCGACCGCTCCGTCCATCGGCTTAACCAGATCGGCGTGCGCGGCGCGGTTGTGCTCGCGGTATTCTTTGACCAGCTGGTCGACATCCTGCTCTGGGAAATATTGCGCAAACATCGTCTGCAGCGAAGGGCCCAGCACCGCCAGCTGTTTATCGCGGGTGAATTCTTCTTCTGTTCTGTACTTTTTAAACAGTTCGCGGTAGCTCTTTAAGATCGCCGGTTCCGTGTTCAGCAGCGTTCCATCCAGATCGAACAGAATCACCGGCTTCGGATTTTTCATGACCTTGCGGAAGACGCCGAGCATCCCCAGCAGCCCGACGACGATAAAGACGACCGAAATCACCTGCGCCATCCGCAGCCGGCCGAACATCAGACTGTCTGAACGCAGACCCTCGACGACGATCCGCACCGCCCCATACCAAAGCAGATACGCGTAGACCATATCGCCGCGCTTCGGTTTGGAATACTTCTTATAGACAAAGACAATCAGAATGAAGCCCAGGATATCGCCGACGCTTTCGTAGAAGAACGTCGGTTCGCGGTAAGCTCCCTGGATAAACATCTGGTTTTTAAACCATTCCGGGAAGAACCGGTAGAAGGATTCGCTGACCGTGCGGCCGAACGCCTCCTGGTTGATGAAATTGCCCCAGCGGCCAATGCCCTGCGCCAGCAGCACATTCGGCACGATCGCGTCGGCCATCCGCATGAAATTGATCTTATGCTTGCGGGCGTACCACAGACCGAACAGTACCCCGCCGAACAATCCGCCCTGGATCGCCAGCCCGCCTTCAAACGTATAGAGAATATGGATTGGATTGGCCAGGTAATATTCCAGGTTATAGAACGCGCAGTACCACAGCCGCGCGCCGATCAGGCCGCAGATCAGACAGCCGAGGAACAAATCCTCCGCGGTTTCGGCTTTGTACCCCATCTTTTTGATTTCCTTAACGCAGAAAGAATACGCCAGGATCGCTCCGCAGAGGATGATCACTGCGTACCATTTAATTGACAGACTTCCGATGGCGATAAAAGTCTGCGGATCAGGAAAAAACTGCATTGTTGATTACTCCTTTTCTGTTTCCGGGACGGCCGCATTGGCGGCGTTCTGCCGCTCGATGTAGTCGTACACCCGGTTTTCAAACGCTTTCGCGCTGTCGAAGCCCATTTCTTTCAGACGGAAATTCGTGACCGCTGATTCGATCAGGACCGCGATCGTCCGGCCTTCTTTGACCGGCAGCACGATCTTCGGTACGTCGACCTCCAGAATGTGCATGAACTGTTCCGTTTCAATTCCCACCCGCGCGTATTCGGCGCTGGAATCAAACTTTTCCAGCGACACGACCAGGTCGATCGGTGCGGAAGGCAATAACGCGCTCGCGCCAAACATCTTGGCGACGTCGATGATGCCGATGCCGCGGATTTCCAGCATTCCCTGAAGCAGCTCCGGAGAATGACCGATAATGTTATTATGGACGCGGACTACGTCGACGCGGTCGTCCGCGACGAGAATGTGGCCCTTGCGGATCAGTTCCAGAGCGGTTTCACTCTTGCCCATGCCGCTTTCGCCGCAGATCAGCACACCCTTGCCATAGACGCTGATCAAGACACCGTGAATACTGTCGGACGGCGCCAGACGCTCGTCCAGGAAGCTGATCAGATCGACCATCAGCCTGGAGGTCGTCATCGCTGTGCGGAAAATCGGGAAATTCTTGTACCCCGCGACTTCCAGCAGCACCGGCGGACATTCGCGGTGATGGGTGAGAATGATCGTCGGGGTATACCCGTCGGTCAGCTGCTCAAAACGCTCTCGCTGGATTTCCACGGAGAGCGTGTCGATATACGCTTGTTCTTTATCGCCGATGATGACGATCCGGCGCGGCTCGGTATGCTTGTAGAAGCCCGCCAGCTCTAAGCCCGGACGATTGACATCCGGAACGATCACCCATCGGTTTAATGATTCCTCATTGCCAGAGAGCTGTTCAAATTTGAAATAACTTTGCAGCTCGCTGATCATGACCTTGCCTTCGTATTCCATAGCCTCATCCTTTCTCAAGCATGGATTTCAGATATTGGCCGGTATAGCTCTTTTCCACCTTGACGATCTGTTCCGGCGTACCCTTGGCGATGATCGTGCCGCCCTGGTCGCCGCCTTCCGGGCCAATATCAATGATGTAGTCGGCACATTTAATCACATCGAGATTGTGCTCGATGACAATGACCGTATCTCCATTATCGACGATTCGCTGTAAGACCGCAAGTAATTTTTTAACGTCGTGGGTATGCAGGCCGGTCGTCGGTTCATCCAGGATGAAGACAGTCTTGCCCGTCGCCTTGCGCTGCAGTTCACTCGCCAGCTTGACACGCTGCGCTTCACCGCCGGACAACGTCGTCGCCGGCTGCCCCAGCTTGACGTAATCCAGGCCTACGTCATGCAGTGTCTGAAGCTTGGATTTAATGCGGTGGATGGAGGAGAAGAACTCGATCGCTTCCTCCACCGTCATCTCCAGCACGTCGTAGATGTTCTTCCCTTTATAGGTGACCTGCAGCGTTTCCTCGTTGTAGCGCTTGCCATGGCATTCCTCGCACGGTACGTAGACGTCCGGCAGAAAGTGCATCGAAATCCGCTTTACGCCGTCGCCCTGACATGCTTCACAGCGGCCGCCGCGGACATTGAAGGAGAAGCGCCCCTTGTCATAGCCGCGCAGCTTCGCTTCCGGCGTCTGGGTGAACAGATCGCGGATATCATCAAACACTCCGGTGTAAGTGACCGGGTTGGAACGCGGAGTGCGGCCAATCGGATCCTGCGAAATCTCAATCACCTTGTCGATGTTTTCCAGGCCCAGGATCGCTTTGTGCTTACCCGGCTTGATGCGTGTGCGGCCGAGCGAATGCTGCACGGCTTTGCACAGGATTTCATTGACCAGCGAGGATTTGCCGCTGCCGCTGACGCCGGTGACGACGGTCAGGGTGCCTAACGGGAACTTGACGTTCACATTTTTCAGGTTGTTCTCCTGCGCGCCCTTGATTTCCAGAAACAAACCGTTGCCCTTGCGGCGCTTGGTCGGAACGTCGATCTTTTTGCGGCCGCTGAGATATTGGCCGGTAATCGAGTTTTCGCATTGCATGACTTCCTGCGGCGTTCCGCTGGCGATCACTTCGCCCCCATGCACGCCTGCGCCCGGCCCGATATCGACGATCCAGTCAGATTCCATCATCGTTTCCTCGTCATGCTCGACGACGATCAGCGAGTTTCCCAGATCGCGCATATTCTTCAAGGTCTTGATTAGTCTCGCGTTATCGCGCTGATGCAGCCCGATCGACGGCTCGTCCAGCACGTACAGTACGCCGGTCAGCTGTGAGCCGATCTGCGTTGCCAGCCGGATCCGCTGCGCCTCGCCGCCGGACAACGTGCCTGCCAGCCGGTCCAGCGTCAGGTATTCCAGACCCACGTCCTTTAAAAACGTCAGCCGGCTGACAATTTCCTTAATGACCAGTCTTGCGATCTCCGCCCGCATTGGATCGAGCTGCAGGTTTTTCATAAAGTCCAGCGCCTGGATAACCGACATCGTTGTCCATTCATAGATGTTCTTGCCGCCCACGCGCACGCTCAGCGCCATTTCATTCAGCCGCTTGCCGCCGCACTTCGGACATGGCGACTCTGCCATAAACGAGGCGTACCATTCACGCGACATCGTCGAGGTTGTTTCAACAAAACGCCGCTCGATCAACGTCTTGACGCCTTCAATGTAATCGTTGCGGCTGAAGCGGTTGCCGGAACGGGAAGCGATGCTGTAAGCAATCGGTTCTTTGGAACCGTATAAAACAATTTCCAGTTCTTCCGGCGTGAAATCCTGGATCGGCTTATCCAAGTCGATATGGTAATGCCGGCAGAGCGTATTGAATGTCTGCCATTCAATGTTCTCCGTGTCGACGATATTTTTGTAATACACGATGCCGCCCTTGCGGATCGATTTGGTTCGGTCCGGAATCAGATAATCGACGTCTACCCGCTGGGTAATGCCCAGGCCCTTGCATTCGTCGCACGCCCCCAGCGGCGAGTTAAACGAAAATAACCGCGGTTCCAGACGCGGAACTGAGAAACCGCACTTCGGACAGGAATAATTCTGAGAGAACAACAGCTCGTTTTCCCCGGCCAAAACAACAACGATGCCATTGGCCAGCTTCACTGCCGTTTCCAGGGAATCATGCAGCCGGGAGCGGATCCCGTCATTCTTCACAATCCGGTCGACAACGACGTCGATCGAATGCTTTTTGTTTTTCTCTAACGGTTTGACGTCTTCCAGCAAAATCATCTGTCCGTCGACGCGGGCCCGCAGATAACCGTCTTTCAACAGTTTCTCAAAGACGTCCTTAAACGTTCCCTTTTCGCGATGCGCCACCGGGGCCAGGATCTCCAGCCGTGTCTTTTCCGGCTGTTCCATAATCCGGTCAACCATCTGCGTAATCGTCTGGGAAACGATCGGTTCGTTATGGACCGGACAATACGGAACGCCCACACGGGCATACAAAAGCCGCAGGTAATCGTAGATTTCCGTGACCGTGCCGACAGTCGAACGCGGGTTGTTGCTCGTGGTCTTCTGGTCGATCGAAATCGAAGGCGACAAGCCTTCGATCAAATCGACGTCCGGTTTTTCCACACCACCCAAAAACATCCGCGCATACGCGCTTAACGATTCGACATACCGCCGCTGTCCTTCCGCATAGATCGTATCAAATGCCAGCGACGTTTTCCCCGATCCGGACAAACCCGTCATGATGACCAGCTTATCCCGCGGGATTGTCAGATCGATATTCTTAAGGTTGTTTTCACGCGCGCCTTTAATCACAATTTTATCATGTTGCATGTTCTTACACCTCGCTTCATATAGCTTTCCCAAGAGTGCTTCTATTGTACATCATTCTTTAAAAAAATGCTTGGGAATGACTACTTCCTCCTTATTATAGAGGGTGAGCGGGACTGCCGCAAGCTTTTCTTGAACTTTATTCAAGTTAAATTCATGAAATTCAATCTTCGTTGACAAAGACGTCAGCTTTTCATCACTTGTTCGTGATAGAATAGAGGAGATAAAAAAGGAGGCTGCCATGAAAAGCGCTGAAGAAAGAAAGCAACAATCCATCGCTTTGCTGAAAGAGCAGGGCGTGCCTTATATCGAACATCTGCCGGTCATTGAAAACGCCGACGAAGTCCGCCTGCGCAGCGCCGAGGAAATCGCCCGGCGTGCAATCTGCTGCCTGATCACAATCCAGCTGGCCTGCGATTTACAGAACCAACAGGATGTCGAGGATTCGCGGTTATTCATGACTGGACTTTTAGACCGCTTTGGCGTCCGGCTGTTTCTGACCGAGAAAGAAAAAGCGATCTTTGACGGCACGGCAACGGAACAGGACTGGGTCAACATGGTCTGGAAATACGAAGCCTACTGGCCGCTGATCTGGGCGCTCGGTCTGGTCGATTCGCTCACCTTTCCAGATCAGATTTGCGATTGCCAGAAAGCGATCGAGGTCGTCAGCACCAAAGCGACGTTCGACGAGTTTATGAAGGATGTGCAGCTACGGCCGATCGACGACATTCTCGACGAAGCGGATTTAATCTTCCGCTACGACTGGGCCTGTGTTGACGCGCGGATTAAAGGCGAACCGGCGCCAGCCGGCTTGAACAGTGAAGTCGTCTATGAACGGCACTGGGGACTGAACTGGCTGATCGACGCCGACGGGCAAAATGACTGGGATCACGTCAGCTGCAACACTTAGAAACAAAGAGCTCTGATCCAGAAAGCAGCTTCTCTGCGGTTATCCATGGAGGACGCTGTTTTTTTCGTCTTCCCTTGCTTTATCTTCCTTAGGCAAACATTATTTTCACAAACAAAAAACGCGATCGCCTTCCTTTCCCGGCAGCCTGCCTGCGAAAAGAAGAAATCACGTCTTACTTGATTCTCGATTCGTTTATCGTTGATCACCCATGAAAAACAAGCCGATGACGCCCGCGCCGGTATGACTGCCGATGACCGGTCCAGTATAGCTGATCAGCGACTGTGAAATTCCAAAGCGCTCTTTTACCATCTTCGCGACCTGTTCCGCTTCTGAATCGACATCCCCTTGGCAAATCATGAAAATATCGTTCTTGTCTTTCCAGCTTCCCATTTTTTCTTCCATCAAATCGACGAGTGTTTTCAATGATTTATTCCGGCCGTGAACCTTGCCGATCACCTGCAGTGTTCCAGCGTCATCGACGTGCAGAATCGGCTTGATATTGATCATTGAACCCACGATTGCCGCTGTTTTCGAGACCCGGCCGCCGCGGTAGAGGTGATTCAGGTCATCGACGGTGAACACATGGCAAACGTTTAATTTATGGGCTTCAATCCAGGCCGCCGTTTCATCCAGCGACATGCCCTCCTGTTTCATCTGATTCGCTTTATACAAAAGCAGTCCCATTCCGGTCGAAGCACACAATGAGTCGATCACGACGATCCGCTGGGCAAAACCTTCCTCTTTCAGCATCTCCGCCGCAAGCTGACAGCTGTTATAGGTTCCGCTCAAGGCAGATGAAAAACAAACGCATAAAATATCTTGGCCCTGCTTGGCCGCCGCACGAAATCCGTTCAACGCCGCTTCAGGATTCACCTGCGAGGTTACCGGCATGGCTCCCTGCCTCAGCTTATCATAGAACTGCGGCATGGACAGGCTGTCGCTCAGAGTATAGGTGCGATTCTCAAGCGTATAGGTCAGCGATAAAACAGGAATCTGATTTTCACGATAAAAAGACTCCGGCATATCCGCTGTACTGTCGGTCATCAGAATAAATTCATTCATAGGAATTTCCTCCTCTGTTATAAACTACAAGGCTGGGTGTTTACATCTCTTTATGGAGAATAAGCAACACCTGCTACTTATTAGATGATAGAAGTATACGCCCAGGCTGGTGATGAAGCAACGGTCAAATTCTTTCTCGACGTAGCTTATGTGACCGGATTAGAAAAATATGTTGTTTATTTAAGGAATCCCCTAATTTTCTATCCATCCAATAAACTTTTTACACAATTCAGGATCTTTATTGACATAAGCAACACATGGGGATTATACTAGGCTCAAATCAGGTGAGAATATGGAAAAAAATTTAAACACAAAGGACAAACGTGTCATTAAAACACGCAAAGCAATTATCGGTGCGACGATTCAGCTCATGGGAACGAAGCGGATCGAGCAGATCACAGTGAAGGAAATCGCAGATACCGCGTTGATCAACCGCAAAACGTTTTACACCCATTATGATTCGATCTACGATGTTCTCAACGATATTGAAAATGGGATTATCCAGTCGCTGATCCAAATTCTGGACAGTACGGATTTTTCCGCGGAACGGTTAAATCCGTATCCCTTATTTGAAAAATTAACAGCGATGATCAGTCAGGATGCTGAATTCTTTCACTGCCTGCTTCAGTCCTCCGGACATAGTCATTTGTTAAATAAAATCAAAGGTGTGATCAAGGATCATCTTCTGATTCAATTTGATAAATACTTTCCCAACGACCCTGTGCTGCCGCAATACGTTCTGGAATTCATCGCTTCTGGTTTGATCGCTGTTTATCAACAATGGTTTGACGCAAACGAGCCTGAACCATCGCTGGAAGAGATATCCAGGATCACCGGCCTGCTTATTTTTGACGGGGTTAACGGCGTATTCCGGCAGAAGCAACAGGAATTGCTCGACAGTCCCAACTGATGTTCGCAGGTTTTCCATACCAGAGAGAGCCTTCTCTCAGCTTGGAAGCCAATTTTTCTGATTGCCTTCTAACTTTGGGTCGCTCCGCATCTCCGCTTTCTTGGAGCTGGAACACCCTGCCTGAAATTCATTTAAAAACCTGTTGATGCTATGCCGTGTTATGGCAATATCAACAGGTTTTCTATTAGAATATAAATGCCTTGAATTTCTTATTTATAAGGCTTGTCCAGGTTCAGATGAGGATAGCGTGGAACAATTTCTTCGTTTACTGCCTGACCCAGAGCTTGCAGCAGTGTACTGAAATGCTGAGGATCAAATTTATCAATCATTTCCTGTAATCGTTTTAAGCCTTTTTCACCGCGCTGTTCGCGTTCTTCTGCGGTGACTGAATATTCCAGTCCGCCATGTTCCTCTAATTCTGCATAGAAGGAACCGAATCCGCCAGTGCCGGAATTCAATTTATGCAAGTCCTTCTTAAACCACTGCTTTGCATTGCCTTCCCGGCGTTTCGCCAGAAAAGCTTCCCGGTCGAAGTCCGGCAGGATTGGAATAAACTCCAGCTGATTCATCGCTTTATACGCGCCATACATCAAATCCGTAAAGGTTTCCATCCGATCCTCGCCGCATTCCCAACCGTTTTCCTTCGCGATTTCCATGACATGTCCAAGTTCCAGATGACAGATCGGATTCTGCGTTTCATGAAAGAAATCCATGCAGACCGAATTGATGGTCAGATAGGCCGGGCCATGCATGCTGAGGAAAAAGATTCGCTTAAAGCCTAGTTTATAAAAGGCATAAACAAGGGTTTTCAGATAATCATAACCCGCCTTAATCGAAATATTCACCGTACTTTGCCCGATCGCCGTAGCTCCGGCATGAAAGAACGGCAAATTGATCACCGCCAGACCGTCAGCCTTCTCCGCCATCATGATGGCAGCGGCCTCTGCCAGAATGGATTCACAGTCCACAGGAAGCTGGCCGTGAAGTTCAGTGACGCCTACGCTCATAAACAGGGTATCGCCGCCGTTTTTCAAATATTCAGTAATTTCTGCATCCGTACATTTATTGTAGATTCGAGTTCTCATCGTTTCTCCTCCTTTCCTTTCATTATATTTCTTCACCCATCGACCCGCAAGCTTGACCTCGAAGCGATCAGGAAAGAAGTTTTCCACTTTAATACTACTTACCCCTGACCTTTATCACAAAAAAAGTTTCCTTTTTAAGGTAGTGGATTTTGAAATCTTCGCACATCAGAAAAAAGTCCATGCCTAGGGAGGAATGCGTGGACCTTCTTCATTTGTTTCTATTTCTTCACGGTATTGAACAAGATGCGTGTTATCCGACCTTCATTTTTAACGAAGTCCTTCATAACAATTTGACGTCGATCTTAAGCTCCCGCCTTCTTGTCCTAACTATCTTCTTTTATCGTTTTTTGAATCCTCTTTACTTTTTCTTCTGAAAGGCGATATAATCTCGATACCAGTAATAGCTCTTCTTTGGTATACGCTGACAATGGTTCGCATAATCAACATGGACTAATCCATAACGCTTCTCATACCCGTTAATCCAGCTGTAAAGATCCATTGTACTCCAGACATAATAACCTTGGAGGTTACAGCCGTCTTCTTTCGCTTTGGCAAAATAATCAAGATATTCTTCAAGGAACGCAATCCGTTCCGAATCGTTGATTTCTCCTGATTCACTTCGCTCTTCAAACATCCCATGACCGTTTTCCGTAACAAAAACCGGAACGTTATTATACTCATCACGCAAACGGATTAACGCGTCATATCCGCATTTGGGATAAATCTCGCGGCCCCATGGATTTTTGCGAGTAGTCGGGTCGATGTCCGGTTGAAATAAACCTTTGACTGTCACCCCTTCCAAAGCCTGACTCTGCCGCGGATCATTGTTAACAACCATCTGTGTTTCGCCAAACTCATACGGTTTTACCAGCTTTCTCGCGTAAATGTTATCTCCGATCCAGTCAACGGTGTATTCCTTGATTAGATCTAGGTCTTCCTGCCTTACAAAAGACAGATCAACTCCCAGCTTATGCAACGTCTCGCCTAATCCTTCCGGGAACTTTCCCAAGACAGCTGCGCCAATCAGCCAACCGTGAAATAACATGTTGGCATATCGCTTCGCTTCCCGGTATTCCGGCGTATCCTTTAAGATATCAGCTCGGCTCGCACCGGAATTTACAATCCCAATTTTAGCGTTCAGATTCAGTTTTCGAAATTCTCGGACCGCCATTGCATTGGCAACCATATTGTGATAACAGACCTTAACAAGATTTTGAACATCCCCAACATGATTCGGCGGGTAATTCCCAACTAGATAGGAACAATAGGAATTATGGTTCGGTTCATTGATTGTTGCATAATACGGAATCCGATCACCGAAAATCTCAAAGCACCGCTTGCAATAGGCTGCGAATTTCGCCATGGTTTCTCGTTTTTCCCAGCCTTCCGCCCCAATATAACTTGGCAGATCGTAGTGAAGCAGGGTTACGTTCGGCACAACCTGGTACTTCTCGCAAATATCCAGAACGTGTTGGTAGAAATCGACGCCTGCCTGATTGACAACGCCATCGTCCCGGGGAAAAATCCGCGACCAGCTGATTGAAAAGCGAAACGTATTTTGCCCGCCCTCCGCCAGCATGCGGATATCCTCTTCGAAATGATGATAGAAATCGCAGGCTGTATCCGCTGTGATCCCTTTTGTGTTTTTATCGCTGTGGACAAAATCATCCCAAATACTTGGACCTTTGCCATCCTCCTGCCACGCTCCCTCACATTGATAGGCCGCTGTGGCTGATCCCCATAACATCTGATCGCCGTCTTTCATCTTTCTCATCGTGTATCCTCCTTTATTTTAATCCATCGCTTAGAACATGTTCCGTTTTGATTAAAAAATTAGAATTACCTTTCTCTTATTTAAAATCGGTTACCTTGTTCCTGCTTTACCCTTTCTTGGCATGCTTTCCTTTTTCAACACAATCCGCGTCGCCAGAAAAGACACGGCCATCCCGATCAATGCGGTAACGATTGCAATCAAAACGTAATTAATATTCCCATTTTGATCGACGAAGAACAACAAGGTCAGCCACCCCGGACACCCGCCATGAACAAATGTTTTCAGCTGGAAGAATCCTGCAAACAATCCCGCACAGGCTGCACCCACAGCGTGGCCGATCATGCATTTCGGATGCGAGATCAGCTGACCATAGAATGCGGGTTCCGTGACTCCGCACAAGGCTGTCACTCCGGAAGAAACTGCAGTCGCTTTCTGTGCTTTATCCTTCATTGTCGTCGCCAGCGCCAACGTTGTAGCGCCGACGCAGATATTGGAAATAAAGCCAATGACAATCGTCACCGGGTTGTATCCGAGTTTATCAAGCAGTTCCAGAGCAATTGGATGCAGTCCCTTGTCCAAGCCAAACATAACCATATAGGGATAGATCATCGACAACAATGGCAGCGCAATAATTCCCAACGTATTAGATACCCATAAGACAAAATCTGCTACATATCCGCTTAACAAATTCCCGGCCGGAGCCAAAAGAATCAGAACAACAGGCGTGACAAGGATCATCGTCAATAGCGGTTTTAAGAAATAAGACAGAGTCTTAGGCAGAATCTTCTTCAGGCCTTTATCGACATAATACATCAGGACAACACCTAAGATCACCGGAAGAATCGTTGACCGATAATTAACCTGCGGAACAGGGATACCAAAAATTTCTGGGATCAATCCTCCTTCAAAGGTTGGTGCGATTAAAACTGCGCCGAGCATCGCGCCCAGAATGGGCTGCATTTTCAGTTGCTGTGCCATCGTATATCCGATATAAACCGGCAGGAATTTAAAAGCGGCGTCAAAGATATTCAGCATCCATTGAGCAGTCCCGCTGTCAACGGAAACGCCGAAATAATTGACCAGTAAATTTTTAATCGCCAGAATCATTCCACCTGTAATGAGAGCTGGAATGATAGGCATGAATATCGGCGCAATAAAATTGCTGAATTTTAAAAGATAGTATTGAAAATCACGTTTTTCCTCAGAAATTTCAGTTATGTCTTCATCTGGCTGATCTTCTGATATCTCCGTTCCATTCCAACCACTGACTTCCAAAAACTCATTGTAAGCATCATGAACATCAGGACCGATAATCACCTGGATTGTTCCTGCACGGACAATCAGTCCTGAAGAATTCGGCAGGTTTTCCAACTTTTCCATTTGGATAAGATCTTTGTTTTGATAACTGACGCGTAGTCGGGTTGCACAGTGCGTAACATACGTGATGTTCCTTATACCCCCGATGTTTTCCAAAAGCTGTTCAGATAGTGCCGTATACTTTGACATCTTAGTTCCTCCTTTACGACTATCTAACCGCTGGATTCGGACAACCATCTGCAGTCAGTTGTCCGTTCGATTCGCGCTAATCTGATCCATGTATCAAAAATAAACTAATGTCTATTTTGATCCCTGCTGTTGTTCAGACGAATCAAATGAATCATTAAATACATTTTTTCGTCTTCGTTGATTCTATAATGACAACGATTTTCAATCATCCTTATTATTTGCTCAGCACATCGGCGTTCCGCATCATGAGATTTTTCCATATTTACCAAAACGCTATCGAATAATAAGCTGGATGACTCACTTTCATCATTACAGAATATTCGCTGAATTAAAAACCGGCAATGGGTCATGAACCGATCAAAAGCAACGGTATCCTGACCTGTGTGCAGTGCCTGGGCGACATAGCCGGCAATCTCTGTCATCATCGTGGTAATCTCATAGATTTGCGGCATTTCACAGTTCATCTCAGCATTGATAATGTGCAGCGCAATGAAATTAGCTTCTGAATCCGGAATTTCTATTTGTAGCCGCTTACGCAAAGTCTGGACAGCAGTCATGCCCAGCTTATACTCTTCACGGTATAGCGTTTTTACATTGATAAGTAAAGCAGGATCAAACTCAACGCCAGCTTTAACACGTTCGCTTGTGGTATAAAGATGATCCGTCAATGTTACGTAAATAAAATCATTGATTTTCTTTGTTGATTTCTTTTTAATCTCGGTAATAATCTGATCCGCAGCTAAAATGTAGGGTAATGGCGTATTTTTAACTATAGATTGGAACTTATAATTCGTCTCTTTTTCCAGGCAGAATACTTTTTCAATTCTCCGTTCATCGATTTCGTCATTCTTGCGAATACCAAAACCAATTCCGCCACCAACCAGAATGATTTCCTCGCCTTTATCATTTTTGGAAAGAATGCTATTGTTGTTAAATATTTTAACCGCAATCATAATCACTCACCTCTTTTGCTATAATACTGAAAATATGGGGTCATGGGCTTGAACGAGTCCTTGATCGCGAAGCAGATGGATCTTCCGATTAGTTGCGATCAACATCAGTGTCGGATCATAATTCAATTCCTTTATGTATGAAAAATTAACAGTCATTAACAAATCTCCACATTGCACAAAATCATCGAGCTTTACTGCTTCGCAAAAGGGCTTGCCCTGCAATTCCACGGTATCAATACCGATATGGAGTAAAAATTCAGAACCCTCCTCTGATCGGATACCCAGCGCATGTTTAGTTTCAAACAGCATAATAATTTTCCCAGCGACAGGACTGAATATTTGATTGTTCTCAGGCAGAATTGCAATGCCATCGCCAAGCATTCGTTTTGAAAAAACCGGATCAGAAACGAAATCTAAATTTTCTACTTTACCGGTAACGGGAGCAAAAACTTTCATATAACCACTCCTTTTAAATACAGAAAAGACCTATCCGCAACGATGTGCAAATAGGTCTCGCTTGCTTAACACAATAACAATCCTAATGTGCTGTCTTTAATGTATTTCTATTATCGCAAACAATATAAGCGTTGTCAATGCATTAATTTATTTGTTAATTATTACCTTTTTTGTTTAAAGCCAGTCTCCATCATTTGAACACTTTAGAATCTAATAAAAAAGGTTCCCTTCATGGGGAACCAAGGAACCTGGCAACGAGCTGCCTTCACTATGGCAGGCATAGCTATTCTCGCCGCG
>NZ_QRUP01000017.1:0-32715 GCF_003459085.1 Holdemania filiformis
GTTACGCATTTTTTTATTTTTTCCTATCCCTTATCTGTCACAGCCTCTTTTTAGTGTTGACAGAAGTGTTGAATAGTGTTAATGTATTAGTGTACTAATACAGAGAGGAGAAACCTATGGCAATCGATTTTGATTCTAACCTTCCGATTTATATTCAGGTTATGGACTATATCAAAAAAGAGATCGTTTCCGGACGGTTAAAACCTGGCGATCGGGTCGATTCCGTTCGTGATCTGGCTCTGCACTTCGGCGTCAATCCGAATACCGTACAGCGATCGTTATCCGAGCTGGAACGCGAGGGCTTATTAAAAAGTGAACGCACCGCGGGGCGGTTTATCAGTGAAAATGAGGAACTGATCGGATTGGTCCGCGAACAGATGGCGACTTCATGCATCAGCCGCTATGTGAAAGAGATGGAAAATCTGGGGTATGAGGGAGAAGAAATTCTTGCTCAAACAGCCTATTATGTAAAGGAGAGGGACAATGACAACGGAGAACACTAAACCTTTGATTCAGATTCGGGGCCTGACGAAATCCTACAGTCAGACGACGGCGTTGAAAAATGTAGATCTGGATTTGGTTCCAGGGCAGATCATCGGTCTTTTGGGACCGAACGGCAGCGGGAAGACGACACTGATCAAGATCATGAACGGCCTGCTTCGGGATTACAGCGGGGAGATTCTGATCGATGGTCATCGGCCTGACGCGTACACCAAAAGTATTATTTCTTATCTGCCGGACGAAAGCTACTTCAGCGATTGGATGAAGGCCAGCGACGCTCTGAAAATGTTTGAGGATATGTATACAGACTTCGACGGTGCGAAAGCCCGTTTGTTGATGAAGCGGCTGGATCTGAACGCGAATATGCGGATTAAGTCGATGTCCAAGGGCATGAAGGAGAAATTCCAGCTGTGCCTGGTCATGAGCCGCAAAGCCCGGATCTATGTGCTGGACGAACCGATCGGCGGCGTGGATCCGGCAGCGCGTGAATTGATTCTGGATATTATTCTGAACAACTATGCCGAAGACGCGATTGTGCTGATTTCGACTCACCTGATCAGCGACATTGAAAAAATCTTCGACGATGTAATCTTCTTGAAATACGGCGAGCTGGCCATGCATGAGAATGCGGAACAGCTCCGGGCGGAAACAGGAAAATCGGTAGACGAAGTCTTCCGGGAGGTCTTCAAATGCTAAAACTTTTAAAATATGAATTGATTCATGAATGGCGCAGCTACGGGATTATTTATCTGGTTTTTATCGCTGCCTGCGCTCTGTCGCCAATCTTATTTAAAGATCAGATTTTGATGAATCAGGCCATGGTCCATACGTCATCGACGATGAATATGCTGGGTGTGATTTCAATCCTGATCATTACCATTATGACGATGGCGATCATTATCAGTACGGCGATCAACATTGCGCTGAATTACCGGAATTCGATGTTCAAGCGTCCAGGATATCTGACTTTGACGCTGCCGGTTACGACGCATCAGCTGATTCTAAGTAAAGTGCTGGCCGATATTCTGTGGATTCTGATCGCTGGTTTCGTGTTGATGCTGGGCTATACTTTGATGGTTCTGGTCGCCGGGATTCTGGTGGGCCTGGATCTGCCAAGCTGGTCGGAATGGATGCGGTTGTTCTCGCATCTGCACATCGATCTGTCGGATTTAGTGAGATTGTTCCTGTCGTTGGCATTGATTTTCTCAGGCATGGCTGAAATAATCCTGTATGTCTACATGATCATCACGCTGCCGCAGACAAAATTCACGCCGCGGCATAAGACTGCGATCTCCGTGACGTTGTTCTTCGCCATTTCCATTGCGATGGGAATGATTCGCGACAGTTTCTTCGGACCGATGAATCAGCTGTTTCAAGGATTGTCGGTAAACGGAATCATCGCCGTCGAGATCTTGATTACCCTGGCTGTCTGTGCGTTGTTCTATGGCGTCATCTACTTTATACTGGAAAAGAAATTAGAAGTGGAATAAATAAAAGCGATTCTCATGGTTCAATCATGGGAATCTTTTTTTACGATCAATTCTGTTGCCCGCAGACTCTTTTTCTTAGAAAGGAATAGGAAGGACAGGTCAAGTTGAAATCTGTTTCTCAGATTGGAATTCCGCTTATAAAAATCAGAATTCCGGTCATACTAACGACCAGGAGGATCGATGTTATGAAAATGATCAATGGAATTGCTTTGCTTCTGGTCATCGTCGGCGCCGTCAACTGGGGTTTGGTCGGAGCGTTTGAATTCAACCTGGTTTCCTTCCTGTTTGGTCCAGGTACTCTGTTTTCCCGGATTATTTACAGTCTGGTGGGGATCAGCGGTCTGATTGCGCTGACCTTCTTCGGAAGGCTTGGCGACTAACGGAAACCGGCAAAGCTTTTTTTCCTGAGCTAAATCAGGTATAATGTCACCGAGAGGTGACTTTTTTATGAGTCTGTTAATTACGATTGTCTGCTTTGCGATTTCAGCGGGTATGTTGATTTCCCTGCTGACGTTGCTGAAGCGTTCTAAAAAAATGAAAAAACTGATTGCCTGCGTCGATCAAATCGGTGATGAAGCACGTTTCTTTCCCGCGATCGATCAGTTCATTGATTCCATCCAGGATCCGGAGTTTGCGGCAAAGGGTGAAATTCTGAAATTGTGGGGACTGATCAAATATCAAAAGGATCTATCTGAAATTGAAGCGTGTCTGCAGCGGATAGATTTAAGCAAAATTATTATTGATCCGAAGCATCGCCGCCGGAATAAGATTGGATTAAACGAAGATAGTTTTTATTATCTTTGTTTTGCGTGCAGCTTTAAGGCGTACAGTCAGAACAACACGGAGTTGTTAAACCGCCTGCATGAAAAGGTGTTGGAAAAGGAAGATTATTTCCAGGATCAGCTGTTCTATCAGTTGTATACTGCCAGCTGGAACTGGTATACGAAGCAGGGCGACCGCGGGGAAGCGGTATTCCTGGATCTGGCGCAGGGCCTGATCAGGAAAATGAAATGTTCCCGGCAGATGCTGGATATTTACCGGAATATCGCCGCGGCCTTCTTAGCGGGGATCGCGCAGGAGCGCAATGATGCGGAATTAGCACAGCGGGTAGAAAAACCGGTGTCCAGTTGGGCGGCAACCGAAATGGGCGGCAACATTTTAAGGGATCTGGGGATCCGCGAAGTGAGTCAGCTGCAGAGCTGGTCGAAACCGGAAGAGGCAGAAGAAGAAAAGCCGGAAGAATAACGAAACGGATTTTATTTAACCAAAATCTCTTTGATGAAAAAAATATAGAATATTGTGAAAATGATTGGTTAAAACTATCAATTTGTGTATAATATAAATAGCAGAAGGAAACTTCATCTGCAAAAAGTTGGAAGTCCCTAGCCTTAACGGGAGTTGAAAAAGTTGGAAGTCCCTAGCCTTAACGGGAGTTGAAAAAGCTGGAAGTCCCTAGCCTTAACGGGAGTTGAAAAAGTTTGGCAATCTCTTATGAGATTGCCATTTTCTATTGACAAAGAAGCCTACCTAAAACGCAAAACAAACCCAAATGAGTTGAATACTTAGCTGATTTAGTATAAAATTAATTTAAAATAAATGGAAAATTGAAGAGGTTAATTTATGAAAAAATTAAATTTATATACAATAGACGATGATTACATTAACTATTTAAGAAAGTTCGATAAAGTTGTTCCTTATAATAAGTCAGAAACTCGGCCATTTGTTGGGATTGCCTATATGGTTGATGGAATAACATACTTTGCTCCTTTATCAAGTCCTAAACAGAAGCATTTAAGAATTAAGGAATGGGCGATAGATGTATTTATGCTTGACCATGGGAAATTAGGCATCGTCAATATAAATAATATGATTCCGGCACCGAATCAGGTCTTGCATGAATTGTTACCTTTAGTAAAAGATGAAAAATATAAAAATTTATTAAATGATCAATTGGATTTCTTAAATCTCCATAGAAATGAATTGATGAAAAAAGTTAGACATTTTTATCAGCAATACACGAAAGGATATTTAACGGATAACGTTTATTCTCGTACTTGTAATTTTAAATTATTAAACGAAAAATATTCAGAATACATTTAACAGATTAGGGAAATCTTAAGAGTAAATTGATATTTCTGAATAGTGGAGTTTTTTCATGAGGCTCAAAAATATAGAAAAATGAAAAATCAGTACATTTTATTCAAATTTATCTCTGATTAAGTCATAAAAAACGGTACATAAAACTTAGATGTACCGCTCACTAATCACGAAACTAAATTTTAATCTTGCTTTAATGGTATGCAGACAGTCCAGGTATCTGTTGCATCTGTAAACCCTTGTGTTCCATTACTGGTACCAAAGAAAGCATAAGCTGGTTTTCCATTTTCAAATAAGAGAAAAGGACGTTCCAATGAACCCATAAGTTCCTGTTTACCATCATCCCATAATACCAAACGAGAGTAGGACAGTTCGCCTTTTATTGCTTCCCAATGAATTCCATCATCAGAAACGGCATGCATTCCTCCGTGTTTCTGTCCACAGACGTCGCCGCGCATATCTTTAGCGATCATGTGATACTGATTATTTTCTTTCCATACAAAAGGATCTTCGATACTGATAATATCTCTGTTGAATACAGGCGTATCTCTAACCTGTTGGTATGGGCCGGAATAACTTTGGGCTTTGGCTACACCAATTTGCATACTTCCGTGCAAAGTTCCTGTATAAGGAGGTTTCTTATAGGTCCGTGTTTTATAAACTAATAAGATGGAGTTGTCTTCTTCAACGTAAGGTGCCGGATTAGAAGTAAAGAAATTGTCGAACGAATCTGGTCTAGGCAGTAAGATAGGAGAATCTTGTCGAATCCAAGGCCCAGTTAAAGATTTCGATGTGGCAATTCCTATTCTTTTATTAGAGCGCGCGACAATAACGCGAGGATCTTCTTCAGTTAAAATCTCGTCGTCTTTAACATCAGGGAAGGGATGAGTTGTCCCAACATAGTATAAAACATACGTATCTCCAATTTTTTTAATTCTAGGATTAAATACGGAACGGCCATCCCAGTATTCAGCTCCGCGTGCACCCAATATAACTTCTTCAAATTGATAAGGACCTTCGGGTTTATCGCTGCTTGCACGGACAATTTCGGAGTTTAACAACCAGGATGGGTGCATTGCGTGTGTCTTTGGCCATCGTACCGAAAACATATAATATTTTCCGTCGTCATCCGAACGTATAACTGACGCACACCAAACCCAGAATTCTTCCATTTTGAAGCCACCATCGCGTGGGGCAGGGAGCATTTTTTCTTGTAGATTAATTCGTTGATAGGTCATAATTTATTCCTCCTGATCTGGAATAAAGTCTATCATGAAGCAATTTTGTATATTAGATAAGAATATGTCTTTTTTTTTCTATAATGTCGTAAAAATGATATAATTTATAGTACAAAGGTAAATGAAGTCATGGAAAATTATCAACAGGATACTTATTTTCAGTTTAGTATCGGTATTTTGAATTTTACAGTGCTAAGATTAAGCTCAGTCCCTTTTAGCCGTCCAATTCCACAACATCAACATAGCAAAAATGGCTATGAAATTCATTATGTTCTGGAGGGAAAAGGATGCTTGATTATAGATTCAAAGCAGGAATTTATTTTTCCTAACGATCTAATTGTCACGGGCCCGGGAATAATGCATGAAATTATTCCCGGGGACGAGGGTTTAAGAGAATTCTGTTTTTATGTTGTAGTGAAATCAGAAAATTCAGTAGCGATGACTGCTGAAAATCAGGAGATAAAGGATTTATGGATAAGCCACACAGTCTGGAAAACAAACATAAAGGAACCCTTTTCAACTTATTTAAAGCAGTTAAATCAGGAATTACAAACCTTTCAAATAGGTCAGCACGAGGCGATTACAATAATTTTTAAACAGTTCATCTTAGCTTTAATTCGACTTTATGCAGATAGAGAAAGAAAAGAAAAAACATCATATACCGTTCCTGATGCTTTTAGGAAAACCCGAATAGAGAATGAATTTCTTTTTCATAGCGATAGAATTACATTAGGGTCTCTGGCAGATCTTCTTCAGTTGAGTGAAAGACAGGTAGAGCGGTATTTAAAAGAAGAATTTCACGCAAGTTTCAGTGAAATGAAACAACACGCTAAAATTAATCGTGCTATTCATTTGTTAAAAACGACCAAGCTGAGTATTACTGAAATTTCTGAAATAACAAATTTTTGCTCGGTTTCTTATTTTTGTAAAATAATAAAAAACATAACAGGAAAAACAGCGAAGCAAATTCGTGATCATGAATCAATCGACTTGTCTGATCCAGAAGAATAGATATTTTTATTTAGTAATCGAGCAGTTTTGCTTTGGATAAAAAGTTTTTACGAAAAAAGAAAAAACTCAAGCCTTTCCTAGTTCATAGAGATGCAAAAGAAAATCAGATCTGGGAAAAGCTGGAATTCTCTCCCTTGAACAGGGGTTGAAAAAGTCTGGCAATCTCAAAAGAGGTTGCCCTTTTCATTTGAAAAACCAGAAAAGACGAAAAATCAGGTCTGCGGATAGGACAATCGGGCAGAATTCTGATATAATGATCGCGCACGAAAAGGCCGGGATGAAGTGAAATCCGGTCATTTTATGTCTTGTTGGGACCGGTGATACTGAATAGCACACCCGTTCCACAAGCGATTAAATTATATTTATACGAAAAAGACAGGAGGAACGACTTATGAAGTTAATCGTCGGCTTAGGCAATCCCGGCCGAGAATACGAACATACCCGTCACAACGCCGGTTTTGATGTGCTGGACCGGCTGGCCGATCTGTTAAATACCGGCATCAGCCAGTCCAAGTTCAATGCGCTGATCACAACGGTGCGCACCGGTCAGGAAACGATCCTTTTGATGAAACCCCAGACCTACATGAACAATTCCGGGGAAGCGGTCATTCAGGCCGTCCAGTTCTATAAAATCCCGGTCGATCAGATTTTGGTGATCCACGACGACCTCGATCTGCCTGTGGGCAAGATCCGCATTCGCACTTCCGGAAGCGCTGGGGGGCAGAAGGGAATGAAGAACATTATCGATCATCTGCATACTCAGGATATCGCCCGGATCCGCGTCGGGATCGACAAAAATCCTCTCATTCCGATCGTCGATTATGTGCTGGGCAAAGTTCCGGCGGATCAGCGCGAGGACTACCAGGCAGCGATCAACCACGCGGCGGAAGCGGCCAAAGCCAGTATGACGATGCCGATCAGCGACGTCATGAACCGCTTCAACCGCAGCCGATGAATTTCCTGTTAGGCCGGCTGGCAGACAATCCAGCCGTTCAGGCCTGCACGGCGCAGCAACCCTTCCTTTCCGCGTCTTCTCTGACAGAAGAGGCACTGATTCTGGCCGCCAGCTACGCACAAAATCCGCGGCCGATGCTGATCGTCAAAAATAATCTGTATACCGCACAGCGTTTGGCGGAGAAATTGAAATCTCTGCTCTCTCCGCAGGTCTGCGCGCTTTTCAGCGTGGAAGAATCGCTGCGGGTGGAAGCCATCGCCGCTTCGCCGGAAGCCATGGCCGAGAAAGTTGAAACACTGAACCGGCTGCTGAATGAAGATCAGCTGATCTGCGTCACCCACGCGTCGGCGTTGGTTCGCTATCTGCCCTCGCCGGCTCAGTTTAAGCTCTGTACGATTGTTTTAAAGACCGGCATGGACGTGTCGATGAACGAGCTGAAACGCACGCTGATCGCGGCCGGTTATCAACAGACCGCCCGCGTCGACCAGCCGCTGTGCTTCGCCAGCCGCGGCGGGATTATCGACATCTACTCCATTAACAGTGAAACGCCGGTGCGAATTGAATTTTTCGATACCGAGATCGATAGTATCCGTACCTTTGATATCGCCACCCAGCGCACCCTTGAAGTCAAAGCTGAAACCGAAATTGTTCCGGCTTCCGACCTGCTTCTGGACGATGATCAGATAACCTTAATTCAGGAACGCGTCCGCCGCCATCTCGAATCGCTCAAAAGCCGTTATACCCATGGCGAATACGAACAGATCGAGGGCATCATCGACCTCGATATGGAAACGATGCGCGCTCATCTGCGGGAAAGCCGCCTGTATCCTTATCTGAGCTATCTCGATGACAACAGCTCGCTGATCGACTACTGTCCTAAAGCTCAGGTTTTCCTGTCCCATCCCGATCAGATTAAAACCCATCTTCACCAACTGAGCGAGGAAACGACAGCCTATATTCAGGAAATGACACAGGAGCTGAAAATGCTGCCGCGCTTTACCGTCCAGCATGAATTAAACACTGTGCTTGCCGGCCGCAAGATCACGGAAATCGACAGCTTCGATTCGCTGCGCAAGGTTCCGCACGCAATGATCCGCGAGGTTGCGCTGCCCAATGAAACGCTGGCGATGAAGCTGGAAATCGCCCTGAAGGAAGGTCGCGGACGTCAGCTGTATTTCTTCTTGCAGGAACACGAGCTGAAGGAAGTCGTGCCGATCCTCAAAGGCAAGGAAATTCCTTTCCTGATTGATGACTTTAAGCCGCGCGACGAAGGTCTGGTGCTGATTCATCAGGCGCTGGACGAAGGGTTTGAGGCGCTTAAGGAAAACTTTGTCGTCTACACTTCCCATGAACTATTTAAGAAAAAGACCAAGCTGGGCCGCTACGCCTCCAAGTTTAAGGAAGCCGAAGCGCTGAACAGCTATCAGGAGCTGCAGCCGGGTGATTTTATCGTTCATTCCCAACACGGCGTCGGGCAATACCTTGGAATTGTGACCCGTGAGTTCAACGGCGTGCATAAAGATTTCCTGCGTGTTGTCTACAAGGGCAACGACGAGCTGTTAGTACCGCTGGAACAATTCCGTCTGGTGCGTAAATTCGTCTCCCGCGAAGGCGTGGTGCCGAAGCTGAATAAGCTGGGCAGCCATGATTGGGAAAAGACCAAGCAGCGGTTAAAAGACAATGTCAACGAGATTGCCGACCGCCTGGTCAAGCTGTATTCCCAGCGCGAAGAAAACATCGGCTACGCTTATGGGCCGGATACTCCGCTCCAACAGGAATTCGAAGATGATTTTGATTACGACCTGACGCCTGATCAGGCGCTGGCCGTGCAGGAAATCAAAAAAGACATGATGCAGCCCAAACCGATGGATCGTCTGTTGTGCGGCGACGTTGGCTTTGGCAAGACTGAGGTCGCTCTGCGGGCTGCGTTCAAGGCAATTACCGAGGGCAAGCAGGTCGCGTTTTTGTGTCCGACCACGATTCTTTCCCTGCAGCACACCGCCACGGCCATGAAGCGTTTTGAAAACTTCCCGATCCGCGTCGAAGTCCTCAACCGGTTTGTCGTGGAGTCCAAACAGAAGGAAATTCTGCGCGAACTCAAGGAAGGGAAGGTCGATATGATCATCGGCACGCACCGGATTCTGTCCAAAGACGTGCAGTTTCATGACCTCGGGCTGTTGGTCATCGACGAAGAACAACGCTTCGGAGTTGAACACAAGGAAAAGATCAAGGAAATGAAGGAATCCATCGACGTGCTTTCACTTTCCGCCACGCCGATTCCACGCACCTTGCAGATGTCGCTGATCGGCATCCGCTCCTTGTCCCAGCTGGAAACCCCGCCGAGCAACCGGATGCCTGTGCAGACCTATGTCATTGAGAAAAACCGGGCGTTAGTCAAGGAAGTCATCGAGCGCGAGCTGGCCCGGCAGGGGCAGGTGTTCTACCTGTTCAACAACATCCAGGAAATCTACAATGTCGCCCGCCAGATCAAGCAGGATGTGCCGGAAGCGGAAATCGCCGTCGCGCATGGCAAGATGAGCCGCGATGAAATTGAGGAAGTCATGATGCAGTTCACGGATAACGAAGTGAACGTGCTGATCTGCACGACGATCATCGAAACCGGCATCGACATTCCCAACGCCAACACGATTCTGATTGAAAACGCTGATACCTTCGGTCTGGCGCAGCTCTATCAGATCAAAGGCCGGGTCGGCCGCAGCGACCGTATCGCTTATGCCTATCTGATGGTGCGTCCGCGCAAGCAGGTGAACGAGATCGCGCAGAAGCGCTTGCAGGCGATCAAGGAATTCACGGAGCTGGGCAGCGGCTATAAGATCGCAATGCGGGATTTGACGATCCGCGGCGCCGGCGATTTGTTAGGCCCGAGCCAGTCCGGTTTCATTGACACTGTGGGGATTGATATGTATATTGAAATGCTGCAGGAAGCCATCGCCGAGAAGAAAGGCGAAGTCAAACCGGAGGTCAAGGAACCTGTCCGCGCGCAGGTTCAGGTTGACGGCTACATTCCGAAGCAGTTTGCGCCGCTGGATTTTGAGAAAATTTCGCTCTATCAGCGGATTGACGCGACGGCGGATGAAGCGCAGCTCATGGCGCTGAAAGAAGAAACGCAGGATTATTTTGGGAAAATGCCGAAATCCGTCGGCTTGTTGTTTGAGAAGAAACGACTCGATATCCTGTTGAACGAACCGCGGATCGATTCTTTCCGCGACGTTAAAAACCAGATGGAAATCGTCTTCTCCAAAGCCTTTTCCGATCATATCGACGGCGTGAAATTATTTGAAACCTTCACCACGATTTCCAAGGATATTCAGCTCCGGTATGTGCAGGGCAAGATTATTGTCCGGCTTCCGAAAAAAGGAAATGAACTGGCATTGGCGATCGAAGTGTTGGATCAAAGTAAGAAACTGGAAGTTTCATAGAATAATCCGGGGCCGGCTGTCCCATACTATTTGTACGTAAAGGAGAGTCGGCATGAAAGCAACAGGTATAGTTAGAAGACTGGATGACTTAGGGCGTTTGGTCATCCCAAAGGAAATCCGTAAAATATATAAGCTCAAGGAAGGGGATTCGATTGAATTCTTCGTCAACGAGGATTCGGAAATCGTATTGAAGAAATTCTCCGTCCTGAGCGATGAAACGGAGTCGATCACGCGGATGTGTCAGACGCTGCAGGAAGTCACGGAACATCCGGTATTGTTTGTGGAGGACGATCAGATTTTATGCGTCGGTCAGGCGAAGCTGGACGAATGGCGCAGCCAATCATTGTCCGTGGAATTTCAGGAGTGCGTGAAGGCGTATCATGTCCGCCCGTTCGATCAGGTGCGCTTATTCGCCGCCAAGCCGGAAACCTTTAAGGGAACGATCTTCCCGGTTGCGGTGTACGGCGACTGGCTGGGAGCCTTCGTCGTGCTGGAGGAGGATACTCCGCTGCAGCCGCAGCATCTGGATATCGCGCAGGCGTTCAGCCGATTGTTGATCCGCAATCACGAACATTAAGGCAGCTAAACACCGGCTACTGAATAAGCGGCGGGCAGATTGACAGGATGATGAACTAAAGATCTTTAATTTTACCAAACACCGACATAAATTGAATTGATCGCTGATGTTCAGGTAAAAAATGAAAAAACAGGCGTTTAAAGCTGTCTTCGCGTTTGCAAAGAGCGGTTAACGTTTGTTTTATTATACAGAATCCAAGATGAACACCTGGAATTTATACAAATTAAAAGATCCATGACTATATCCAGTTTTTCTTTGCGAGCAGGTCAGGCTTTCTTGTATAGAACGACTAATTATTGGGCAAGTCAGTGATCAAAAAACATTTTGCCGTCAAAGTTTTCATGGCGCAGCTTTTCATCTAGTGCGGGAACAGCCTCCAAATCGGATTCCTGACAACCATATTTTATCGTGTGCAGCACTGTGTTTTTGGAAAGATATACATTGTGCGGACGGGCGGAAGCATGAAGCTGTCGTCTGGACCTAGCTGTTCCGACTGTTGCAGAGCAAGCACGATCCATTCTTATTTCACGATGAAAAATTCCCATTTCCGATAAAGTGAAAAACAGGATTTCATTATATAAGTAAACTATGAAATCCTGTTTCAGTTTGTTTTGATCGTAAAAATATTTTGGCTTTAAGTGAGATCCGCGACTTTATCACCTTTAGATACTATTGAAAGAGGGAGGAAGTTAATTCGTTTTCCGTTAGAGTTAGTAATAATCAGAATAGTGCTCATATCGTACTTTTGTCTAAGTAATTCAAAGTTAACTTTAACGATTTCTTCGCCTACCTTCACCATATCGCCTTGTTTTTTATTCAGAATCTGAAAACCTTTTCCTCTGGCGTTGACGGTATCTATTCCAATATGAATTAAAATTTCTACACCATTATTCATTGTAATTCCAAAAGCATGACCTGTTGGATACAACACTGTTAATTTGCCAGAACAAGGAGCGCAAATTGAGATATTTGGTCCTTTAAAAATAAAGGCGATTGAGTCTCCCATTATTTTTTTAGCGAAAATCTGGTCGCTGACTGTAGTAATATCAATCATTTCACCATCTGCCATTGCACAGATAGTATTGCCAAAGCATATTGGAATAATTTCTTTTTTCTTAAAAAATTTAAACATAATAATCAGAATCCTGCTTCATATTAATCCAGGTCTTCGCCATTGGTAGAGATGACTTTTTTATACCAATAAAAAGAATCTTTCCGGTAACGGTTATATGTTCCATTACCAAAATTATCAGCATCGACATAAACAAAGCCATATCTTTTTTCCATTTCACCAGTAGAGGCGCTGACTAGATCTATACATCCCCAAGGGGTATAACCCATTACCTCAACACCGTCACCAATAGCCTCATTAATTGCAAGAATATGCTGTCTTAGATATTCGATTCGATATGGATCGTGGATGGTACCATCAGATTCCAATATATCTTTAGCTCCAAGACCGTTTTCAGAAATAAATACAGGTATAGTATATCGGGAATATACTTCATTTAAGAAAAATCTTAATCCTATCGGATCAATCATCCATCCCCACTCAGTTTTCTTTAGATACGGATTTGCAGTACCAAAAACTAGATTTCCATAAGTTTTCTCTATTTCATTATCTGTGGTAATTACTCCTGAAGAATAGTAGGAGAAAGAATAAAAATCAACTTTTCCTTCTTCCAAAATTTTATCATCATCAGTTTCTTTCTTTATTTGAATATGATGTTCTTTAAAATATTTTTTTGAAAAATATGGATATTTCCCTCGCACCATTATATCTCCGCAGAAATAATTTCCCATATTCACTTCAGTTTGATTTTTTAAATTATCTTCTGGTTTACAAGAATATGGATAAGAGGTCATAGAGCCTATCATACATCCAATTTTATTGTCAGAATCTATCTCATGACCGAGCTTGACGGCTAGAGCACTGGCTATGAATTGATGATGAAGAATCTGATAGGCCAAGTTTTCCTCTTCTATTGTTGGTTTACCAAAAAAATTCATTGTGCGATTTTCTTTAAGCGCACCATTAATAATAAGTCCATTGGGGATCATTTTGCCAATGTTAATTTCATTAAAAGTAAGCCAATAATGTACCAGGCCTTTATATTCAGTGAATAAAGTTTTACAGTAACGAACATATAAGTTAATTACTTTCCGACTGCTCCAACCTTTATATTTATCCACCAAATGCATAGGAATATCAAAGTGTGAAATAGTTACCATAGGTTCGATATTGTATTTATGGCATTCTATAAATACATTTCGATAAAAATCCAGGCCTTTTTGATTGGGCTGAGTATCATCTCCCATAGAATATATTCTGGACCAAGAGATTGATAAACGATATATCTTAAAGCCCATTTCCCCTAACAGGCGAATGTCATTTTTATAATGATGATAATGGTCAGAGCCGGTATGATATGGATAAATACGTTGACTGTCGTTTATATAAGTGTATTCTCTTGGCTTGTCATTAACTAGATCAGCCATGGCAAAGTGATCCATAGTAGAATCTCCTCGCCCATCTTCATTCCAAGCACCTTCAAATTGATTAGCGCAAGTTGCGCCACCCCATAAAAATTCATCAGGAAAATTCATCAGGCAACCTCACTGTCATCCTTATATAGGATGTATGTCATTGCGAAAGAAATAATGAAGCCGATTATAATTGAAATAATAGCAAATATCAGATTGGTTCCGACCGGCCCAATAAATATTGGCATTCCAAATAATCCTGTACTTCCAGGAAAAGCATAACAGTATACTTGGGTTAATCCTGCAAACAGTCCAGCGGCAGCACCGCTGACTACAGAAGCTAACATAGCTGTTTTATATTTTACGATAATCGTATAAAGAACAGGCTCAGTTACACCGCCGACGATAGCGGAAACAGCTCCAGAGACAGCGATAGATTTCATATTAGTGTTTTTGGTTTTTAATGAAATAGCTAAAGCAGCACCTCCTTGGGAAAAGTTGGAAATAAAATTAGCTATACATAAAGCGTCTTTTCCAACCGTCATCATCGCTGTAATAAAATAAGGTGTCAGGCAAGAATGCATGCCTGTCAGAATAAGTAATGGCATTAAAGCGCCCATAATTGCTACGGCAATCGGGCCGAATACACCATTAATCCACATGACAGCTGTAGAGAATAATGTACCTATTATATTGCCCAGAGGTGCAAGAAAACATAATGCGAGCGGAATCATTAACAATAGTGTTATAACGGGAACTAGAACCGATCTGATACTATTTGGACAATGTTTACTCAAGAACTTCTCAATATAAGACATTCCGAATACACAGATAATCGTCGGGAAAATAGTATTTGAATAGTTCACAGCGCTGACTGGTAATCCGAATACTGTAATAGGATTACCAGAAGAAACTAATGAGATAAATGTAGGTGAGAGCAGAATGGCTCCAATCGCCATGCCTAAACCTAAACTGCAACCAAACTTTTTTGCTGCTGTTGCCCCGACAAAAATAGGGAGAAAATAAAATATAGCGTCCGCAACAAGGCTCAATATTGTGTAGGTACTACTTTCAACAGATAAAATGCCTAAATTGGTTAACAGCATTACTAATACTTTCAACATTCCTGCTGCAAGTATGGCAGAAACTAATGGAGTTATACACTCTGCAATAGCGGTAATAACAGAATAGATTGAAAATTTACATTTGTTAGCATCGAGATTTTCATCTATAGGTTTTTCTTCTTCCAAGCCAGCTTTCCTGCAAGTGACGCTATAGGCATCATTAACATTTTGTCCGATAATTACCTGAAGCTGATCGCCTGACCATTGGCTACCCAAAACACCCTCAATTTTGTTTATATCGTTTAATTCAACAACACCACGATCTTTTAAGTTGAAACGCAAACGTGTAACACAGTGTGTTAAATTATTGATATTTTCTTTTTCACCTACAAGAACTAGTAATTTATCAGCAAGTTCATCGTAATTTTTTTTCGACATATTTTCTCCATTTCTTAATCTAACCTGATCTAAAAAAGAGGTCAGGTGTATGATCTTATTCTTTTTTACATAGTTTATTGAGATGGAGCATTAGATATAATTCCTCTTCTTCGTCCATCTTAAAATTGAGTTTTTCTTCTAAATAAATTTTTATTTCTTGAACACAAGATACAGTATCTGGATAACTGTTCCGAACTGTTTTATATATCTGACAATTAGAACTATCGATATGCATACCGGTCTGCACACGTTTTAACATATATTGCAGATGAGCAATAAATCGTGCATAATTAGCTGATTTTCGATCGATATAAAGATTGAAATGCTTAGACATGATTTCTGTTGTTTCATTTAATATTTCATTCAAAACACTATAACTGATTTCTTTATTGATTGCTTGTTCCGCATTGATGAAGTGCAGAGCGATGTTTGCCGCCTCAGCCTTAGGCATATAAATATTTAATTTATGGAAAATGATATGTAAAGCTTTTTCACCTACCTCATATTCTTTTTCGTAAAATTGACGAATATCATATTCGATAGGACATTCAATAACCATTCCTTTATTTATTCTCTGTATTGCAAAATTAATATGATCTGCAAGAGAAAATATAATATTCGGACTTATCAAAGCATTTACATTCTTTTTGAAAAAATCTATAATTTCTTCCGATATATCAAATACAGGCTGTGCAATTTCATTCATCAAATTGATATACATTGGATTGATTCCATAATAAGTTTTTTGAATTTTACTTAGATCTGTAAGTTCATAAGGAACTGACGGAAAGCCGATGCCGGTACCGATAGCAACGATTTCAGTCCCTTTGCTGTCTAAACAGATAGCAGCATTGTTATTTATTTTTTTTAAAACCTTCATAGAATCCTCCTTTGCAAAATCAGTTATTTAATATTATTATTTGTTCCTTATTACTCTCCTTTCCCGTTTTTTCCGAAAAAAAATCGGAACTACAACTCAATTCACAAACATAAAACTGTTTGTATCGAGGTGAAGCCTCCGAAGAGTAACTCTCTTGATTACAACTTGATTATCACAAATATTGAAAGCGGTGTCAATATCTTTTTCGCTTTTGCTTAAACCTTTTGTTGTAAGTTTACAAAGTTCAAAATAATTTTGAAGCGCTGACAGTACGCAGCTTTTCGTCCAGCTCCGGCGCCGCTTCCCAATCGGGATCTGAACAGCCATATTTTACCGTATGCAGAACTGTGCCTTCGGAAAGATAGACATTATGCGGAAGACCCGGCGGAAGCATGAAGCTGTCATCGGGGCCTAAGCGGCGGAAGGTTAATTGTTCTGACTGCCGCAAGGCAATCACGATCCACCCTTGTTCCACAATATAGAATTCCCGTTTCCGGTGATGAACATGGCTGAACTGCCATCCGCTTTGTTCCGCGCTCAGCGTCAGAATATAACTGCTTCCGGTATCCCGGGTCAGGCGAAACCGCAGCTCGCCGTTATCCATTTGATGATGCACTGGCTGGATGCCGAACTCCAGCGCTTGCTTGTCAGTCAGTTTCCTCATTGTTTTTCCTTCTTTCTTTCCGAACAGTATAAACCGGAAATAAGACATTGAACAGAGGCAGGAAGAAATTAGAGCGGCTCTGAAAGCAGCCCGGGATTAAAATACGAACTAAACTATGGTATGATAGGAAACAGAGGTGATGAAATGCGATTGGATAAATATTTAAAGGTGGCCCGGATCTTAAAGCGACGCACAGTATCGAAGGACCTGGCGGATCATCAGCGCGTGCTGATCAACGGGAAAGTGGCCAAACCTGCCAGCGAAGTCCAGGTCGGCGATCTGATCACCGTGATTTTCGGTCAGCGTCAGCTGACGGTGCGCGTGACGGAAACCGCTCAGTACACTCGCAAGGAAGACGCGGCTTCGATGTATGAAGTCGTGGAGGAAAAGCGTGTTGAGCTGGAATAATCGAAACCTTCTGTTCATACGTTGATAAGGAACAGGAGGTTTTTCTTTATGAGTGAAAGTTTGTTATCCAATCCTTTGAAATTTGAAACGAATCCGTATCATAACGTAGTGATGAAAGACCGCAAAAGTCTGGATCTGACAGGCGTTAAGCAGATCGACAGCTTTGACAGCAACGAATTTCTTTTGGAAACCAGCCAGGGCTGGATGCTGGTGCAGGGCAAGGATCTGACGCTGGGCAAGCTGGACACAGAGCGCGGGGAGGTCAGCATCCATGGTCTGATCGACCGACTGGAATATATCGTAAATAAAAAAGGGCCGGGCAAGGAATCCTTTTTAGGTAAGCTGCTGAAATGATTCTGCTTCCCCAGCAGTTTCAGGCGCTGGTCTATCATTTTTTCAGCGGCTGGGTATTCGCCCTGACCTGGAGCGGCATGAACCGGCTGACGTGGCATTACCGCCGCCATTTTGTGCGCTGGGTGATCGAAACGCTTTACTTTTTTATCTTTGTCACGCTGATGTATGCCGGTCTGCTTCCGATTACCGGCGGACAGACGCAAATGTATCTGCTCGCTGTCTTTGTGCTGGGCGCCGCAGTTTACCTTAAATTCTACGCCATGACATTTTCTCCCTTGTTTGAAGGGATTGTGCGCAGCATCGTAAAGCAGCTGACCGGATTTAAGAAACAAAAAGCGAAAAGTCAGGCAGCTTTTAAGCATCGTCAGGAAATCCGGCATAAGAAAAGGGCCGAAAAGCGGCAGAGTAGAAAGCTGAAGCATCAGAAAAAACAGAACGAAAAGCAGTTGAAGCGGCAAAAGAAAAAGGAAAAACATCAGGCTAAACAAAACCGGAAACATCCCGGCCGCATGATGCCGAAGGAAGAATCCGGCTAAAGATAGGATTCTTTTCGTGGTTTCCCATTTCAGGCGAGGTGCCGCCGCAGTCAGTTCACCGGAGTTTCACTTGCGTTTAAATGATTTTTCAGTATAATAAAGATGCACCTAAATTTTTATCATTTTCGCAAAAAAACAGGCGAAGGAGGAATTGAACTTGACAGCTGAAAATAAAAATGAGCCGAAAACCGCCAAACCCAAGGGACGGAAAAAACGGAGCATGCTTGCAAAGTTCATCAGCCTGGTCGTAATCTGTTTTTCCCTGTTTATGCTTTACGGCGTAGTCAAGGAAATCTTAACGACGATGGAATTGAAGCGGCAGATCTCCCGGGTCGAGGAAGAACTGAAAACACTCCAGGAAGAAAATAAATATTTGACACTGCAGCGGGATAAACTTGAAGATCCTGCTTACGTACAGAGCTATGCGCGGGGAAGCTTTATGCTTTCCAAGGAAGGCGAACAGATATTCTATCTGCCGTCTGACGACAAGAAATAGCCAGGGAATACGCAATCACAGCCGGGTCTTGAAGACCCGGTTTTTTTGTTTTCCAGCGCTCGGATCCCGGCCCGCCTGAAAGAATGAGGTAGGATTACCTGAAAAACAAAGGAAAAATAAGCGATTTCCAGAGGATAAATCCTTATAAATCAACTATTTTTCATACAACGACACGTTACGCGGGATTTCGACAAACCCCAACCCCTATAATGACGCTGTCAAGGTAAAGAAAGTGAGTGAATAAGGATGAAGGGTCCGGGAATCAACGATTATTTAAGAATACTTCAACAGAAGAAGCAGGAGGCACATGACCGAGGGGAGAAATGGATAGAAATTAGTTCCAAAGAACTGCATCAGGAGGTGTCGCCGGAACACGCGACCATGCCGACCTGCTGCCAGGCGATTTACAAGCTGTTATATCAGGGCGATGATATTCTGCAGCGGCCGAAGGGACAAACTGGTTTCGGTTCGCATTTGCGGGTTCGGTACTATGTCGACAATCTGACGGATCGGGAAGTCATGTTCCCGCCGAAAAAGCGCGGCCGGCCTGCGAAGAGCGAAGAACAGAAGCGCCGCGACCGGATGATGAAAAGCAGCCGGAATACGGAAGACCTGCGCCGGATTTTAGCGGCCTGGTTAAATGAACGCGGATGGCAGACAACCGAGTTTCCAAATAAAATTCAGGCGGAAAAAGATGGAATTACCTGGATTATCGAGGTTCAGGGAACGCATCGCGGCCGCCGTCAGCCGCTGCCGGCGAAGATCAATTCGATTCTCAAAGATATCAGCGAGGATACAGCCAGCTCTATTCGTTACAGCGTTGCGTTTAACGATTCTTCGGTGTACCGCAAGCAGTGGAGCGAGATTCCCAAGGTGGTAAAAAACAAGCTGAATGTCAGCGTTATTCTGGCAGATAAAAGCGGGAATATCCAGGAAGTTAAATAATTGTCAGTTCAAGGCATAGAATCCCCCCTTAACGGAAAAACAAAGAAAGATCCCTCATTTTGAAGCGGATCTTTTTTTTGTGTGTGAAAGTGAAGCGTTTCAGATTGCTTTCATGTAATCTTGGTAACCGCGGTGATTGCAGTAATGGAGATCAAGATGAAAATTCATTCAAATTCCCAGGAATTGGCTTAAAAAGTAGACTTTACCTGACGATTGAAATATAATAAGAATTATTGGAAAAACCGTTTATTTTCGACATAATCAGGCCCGGTGCAAAAGGTCTACTTTATTAGACACGCTTGGAAAGACAGGTGATAAAGGTGGAAGTTTTCGGGATCAACAGCGCGATCGAGCATATCTTGATCTTCTTAAAAAATGAAGTCCAGGCCGCGGAGCTGACGGATCTGAGGAAATCCGATTACCGGGAACCGCTGCTTGCCGTTCTAATAGAATGTCCGCTGGGCTTGTATCGTTTGGAAACCTGGCGTGAAGTTTTTCGCTGGCTGAACTGGACGCTGGAATTTTCAGATTATGATGAATTGAAAGTTGCGTTGGAAAATGCGCGAATGAAGCAATAATGTTAAGAACTGCGGGAGCGGTTCTTTTGCTTTTCGATGAAAAGGAAGCTTTGAGCATAGACTAAAATGGAAGACGTTCATTGCTTTGCGGCCGGGCAGAGAGGCTGTTTCTCAGCGGTGATCGGATAAAAGAAACGGAGGAAACGTCATGATAATTCAAACGCTGCGGGCGGGGCGGGAACAGGAAATCCTGCGTTTGTACGAGGTGGTCGGCTGGACAGCTTATTTGAGCCAGCCGGATCGGATAAAACCGGCTTTCGATCACTCGCTCTGCGTGCTGGAACTGTGCGATGACGAGGATCGGCTGTTAGGCTTTGTCCGTGCGGTTGGCGATGGAGAAACGATCCTCTATATCCAGGATTTGATTGTCGATCCCTCCGTACAGAATCAAGGCTGGGGTACGCTGCTGCTGAAAACGATGGCGGATCGGTATCCGCAGGTTCGCCAGAAAATCCTGTTGAGCGATGATGTTGAGAAAACGCTGCGCTTTTATCGTCGGTTGGGCTGGCAGCCGGTAAGTGAGCTTCATTGTCAGGCATTGATCAAAATCATTCGTTAAAGCTTGGCCATAAAAATCAAGATTAATAACTCAATAATCAGTTATTAATTTCTTTTCGTTATGAATAAAAGCAAAGGAATAGCGGGTTTTAGTAAATTGTGTATAATTTGTGAAATTTTTCTTGATTATCTGTCTTAAATTGATATACTAAAAACGCAAAAGCATTTGCAAAGGAGAGATTGAAATGAAGAAATTAGTTGCTCTTACTCTTGCCAGCTTGATGCTTCTGGCGGGCTGCTCCAGCACGCCGAAGAACGATGGCAACGAGGCAACACCGACTCCGGAAGCGGCAGCGACAGAAGCTGACGTTATCGTCGTAGGCGCCGGCGGAGCGGGCATGACAGCGGCGATCGAAGCTGTAAACGCAGGCAAGTCAGTTATAGTGATTGAAAAGGCAGCGATGACCGGCGGCAACACCACGCGTTCTACCGGCGGCATGAACGCGGCGAATACACCGGAACAGGATAAGAATGACTTTGCGGAAGAAGCGGGTGTCGAAAAGATGCTGGCGAGCGCGAAGGAAAACTATCCGGATTTAGCGGAGCTGACAGCGACCGTGGAAAAGCAGTATGAAGAATTCAAAGCCAATCCGACAGGTTACTTTGATACGGAAGAACTGTTCATGCTGGATACGCTGGTCGGCGGCAAGAACCTGAACGATCACGCTTTAGTTGAAGTTTTGGCGAACGAAGCGAAGAACGGCATCGAATGGTTAAAGACAATCGACGCGAATCTGTCGCAGGTTGGCAGCTTCGGCGGCGCGAGCGTTAAGCGGATTCACAAGCCGGTCAACGATGAAGGCAAGACAGTCGCAGTCGGTTCTTACCTGGTTCCGAAGCTGACAAAAGCAGCGGAAGACAAAGACGTTCAGTTTGTTATGGAAACGGCGGCAACTGAATTAGTCGTTACTGACGGCAAGGTTACCGGCGTCAAGGCTGGCGATACGACGTATACCGGCAAAGCAGTGATCTTAGCGACCGGCGGCTTTGCGGCGAATACGGAAATGGTTCTGAAATATAAGCCAAGTTATGAAGGCTTTGTCTGCACGAACGCTCCAGGCATGACGGGCGACGGCATCGCGATGGCGACGGCCATCGGCGCGGATACGGTAGATATGGAACAGATCCAGATCCATCCGACAGTTTCTCAGGAAACCAGCGCGTTGATCACAGAAGGTCTGCGCGGCGATGGTGCGATTCTGGTCAACAGCGAAGGCAAGCGGTTCTTTGACGAAGTCGGTACGCGTGATGCGGTATCGGCAGCGGAAGTGGCGCAGCCGGGCGGATTTGCATGGCTGATCGTTGATAACAAGATGGTCGAAGCTTCCAGCGTTATTGCCGGCTACATCAAGCAGGGTCTGACGGTGGAAGGCGCTGATGTTGAAGCTTTGGCGGCGGCGATGGGTGTCGACGGAGCGGCTTTAGTAGAAACGATGGACAAGTGGAATGCTTGCGTCGAAGCCGGCAAGGATGAAGAATTCGGCCGGACCAGCTTTGCGAACAAGCTGGATGAAGGTCCTTACTACGCGATCAAAGTGGCTCCGGGCGTTCATCACACGATGGGCGGTCTGAAGATTAACACGAACACGGAAGTTCTGGATGCTTCCGGCAATGTGATCCCGGGTCTGTATGCGGCAGGCGAAGTCACGGGCGGTGTCCATGGCGCTAACCGCTTAGGCGGCAACGCAGTGGCGGATATCATCGTCTTCGGACGGATTGCCGGCCAGCAGGCAGCGGCTTACGCAAACTAAGCAAGATTTAACAAGTGAGGTACAAGAACGGATGTTCAGTAATGAATGTCCGTTTTTTTATGAAATTATCGTTAAAAATGGAAGTTTAAATTCTCTGTTTCATTTATTTTCTTTTTATGAATGCTATTTTTGAACTGGAAAGTTTACGTCAGACTGGTATAATGATAGAGAAAAGCTTAGCTTGCTAACAGTTGGTGAAGGAAACTAAGTGATCGCAGAGGGGGGAATGAGAATCTGTTATGAAACTATTAAAGAAATATTTAAGGCCGTTGTTAAAAGCGATGTCAGTCAGCTTTCTGATGAAGTCGTTGGGAGCTCTGGCGGTGCTGTTGCTGCCCTATCTGTTGGCGTATGTGATCGACACAATCGTGCCGACCAAGGACATTCAACGGATCGTCATCTATGGCTTGATCATGATTGCCGTATCCATTGCCGGCTGGATTTTTGACATCAAAGCGAACCGGCTCGCGTCCCGCGTCGCCCGGGATGCGACCATTCATATCCGGCATGATCTGTTTGAGAAAACGATCCGGCTGTCCTGCCGCAAAGGAGATGAATTTACAATACCATCCCTGGAAAGCCGTCTGACCAGCGATACCTACAACGTTCACCGAATGATCGGCATGATTCAGCGGATGGGGGTCCGCGCGCCGATTCTGTTGATCGGCGGGATAGTGATCACGCTGATTATGGAACCGGTGCTGGCGCTGGTGATGCTGGCGACGTTGCCGTTTATCACATTTTTGGTTTATTCGAAAGCCACCAAGGGTATTCCGATGTTCACCAAGGTGCAGCGGGCGCAGGACCGGATGGTATCCGTCGTGCGGGAAAACGCCCAGGGTATCCGCGTGATCAAAGCGCTGTCCAAAGCGGATCATGAAAAAAAGCGTTATGAAAACGTCAATACGGGACTGGCGAATGAGGAACTCAAGGCCAACACCCGGATGGCAGCGATTAATCCGCTGATGAATCTGTTTATGAATCTCGGTTTGGTGGGTGTCATTCTGGTCGGCGCCTGGCGGGTCAACGGAGGTCTGAGCGAAACCGGCAAGATCATCGCCTTCACCAATTACTTTACGATCATTACCAACGCGATGATGTCGATCAGCCGGATCTTCGTTATGGTTTCCAAGGGAATTGCCAGTGCGGACCGAATTGAGGAAGTGCTGCAGGCTCATGATGAAATGGAGATCATCGCCGACGATTCGCCGCTGAATGACAAGATCGTTGAATTCGATCACGTCAGCTTTTCCTACCTGGGCGTCAAGGATAACGTCGAGGACATTTCGTTTGAATTGAAAAAAGGCCAGACGCTGGGGATTATCGGCGCAACCGGTTCCGGCAAGTCGACGATTTTGCAGCTGCTGATGCGCTTCTATGACGCGGATGCCGGGACGATCCGGATTCATGGCCGCGATATCCGCAGCTATGATCCGAAAGAGCTGCGGAAGGAATACGGCATCGTCATGCAGAACGATTTTATCTTCCAGGATTCTGTCCGGGAAAACATCGCCTTCGGCCGGCCGATCGACGACGAGCTGCTGGATGAAGCGACGCAGATCGCTCAGGCTCGGCCGTTTATCAAAAGCCTGACCGACGAATTCGATTATAAGCTGAACTCCAAAGGCACCAACCTTTCCGGCGGACAGCGCCAGCGGATATTCTTATCGCGGGCGTTTGCCAACAACCCGAAGATTCTGATTCTGGATGATTCCAGCTCGGCGCTGGATTATGAAACAGACGCCCGGCTGCGCAAGGCGATCAATACGCACTTTGCCGACACGGCCAAGGTGATCGTCGCCCAGCGGGTTTCCAGCATTATGCACGCGGATGAGATTCTCGTGCTGGATCAGGGAAAAATCGTGGCCCGCGGAACACATGACGAGCTGATGCAGACGAGCGAGATTTATTCGTCGATCAGCGACAGCCAGATGGGAGGTGCGCTGCTTGAATAGAAAAGCGACGATCCGGCGGTTGATCGGATATTTAAAGGAATCCAAGTTTCTATTATTGCTGGCGTGCGTGACGACGATCGTCGCCAACGTGCTTGCTCTGTACGGTCCGAAGCTGACCGGCATCGCGATCGATGCGATCGGCGGACCGGGACAGGTCAATTTCGACAAGGTTCTCTATTACTGCGTTCTGATGATTCTTTTCTATGTTATATCCAGCGTGCTGACCTACATCCTGCAGATCATTCTGCTGCAGGTGTCAAAGAAGATCACGCACCGGATGCGCAAGCAGGTCTTCGATCATCTGCTGGAACTGCCGGTCAGTTATTTCGACCGCAACCAGACTGGTGATATCGTATCCAAGATTTCCTATGATATCGACACGATCAACACCTCGCTGTCCAGCGATATTCTTCAGCTGGTCACCGGGGTGATCACGGTTGTCGGCTCGTTGTTGATGATGCTGTCGATCGCGCCGGTATTGGTGCTGGTGTTTGTCATCACCGTGCCGATCACGCTGGTGTTTGCGCGCTATCGGATGATCAAAGTCAAGCCGCTGTTCCGCCGGCGTTCGCGCAAGCTGGGCGAACTGAACGGCTTTACGGAAGAAATGCTGTCGGGAAACAAGACGATTAAGGCGTATGGTCAGGAAGACACGATCATCACAAAGTATGACAGCCGCAACGAGGATGCCAGTCAGGCGTACTACACCGCGGACTATGAGGGCAGTATCATGGGGCCGTCCGTCAACTTCGTCAATAATCTCTCGCTGTCCTTAATCAGTATGTTCGGTGCGATCCTGTTTCTCTTGGGCAAAATCACGATCGGCAACATTTCCTCGTTTGTCATGTATTCACGGAAGTTCTCCGGCCCGATCAATGAAACAGCCAACATCATCACCGAGCTGCAGACCGCGGCGGCTGCGGCGGAACGGGTGTTCCGGCTGCTGGACGAACCGTCGGAAATTCCGGATGCTCCGGACGCCAAGGTTCTGATCGACACGAAGGGCATGGTCGATATCGATCATGTCAAATTCGGATACACGCCGGAGAAGGAAATAATCCATGATCTGCGTCTGCATGCCGATCCCGGTCAGCTGGTCGCGATCGTTGGTCCGACCGGAGCGGGCAAGACGACGATTATCAATTTACTGATGCGCTTCTACGACGTCAACGAGGGTGTGATTTCAGTTGACGGTTATCCGATCCGCAATCTGTCCCGCGACAGTCTGCGCAAGGCGTTCACAATGGTATTGCAGGACACCTGGCTGTTCCAGGGCACGATTGAGGAAAACGTCGCTTATGCCCGTGAAGATGCGACGCTGGAGGAAGTCATTGACGTCTGTAAGAAGGCGCATATCCATGACTTTGTGGAAACGCTGCCGCAGGGCTATCAGACCGTGCTGACCGATGACGGCGTGAATATTTCCAAAGGCCAGAAGCAGCTACTGACGATCGCCCGGGCAATGCTGTCCAACGCGCGGATGCTGATCCTGGACGAAGCGACCTCCAATGTTGATTCCCGCACGGAAATGGCGATCCAGGACGCGATGCTGGAACTGATGAAGGGACGCACGTGCTTTGTCATCGCGCACCGGCTGTCGACGATCAAAAACGCCGATGTGATTCTGGTGCTGAAGGACGGCGATATCATCGAATCCGGAACGCACGACGAACTGCTTCAGGCGCGCGGTTTCTATGCCAAGCTGTTTAACAGTCAGTTTGAAAGTTGAATTTCGCAGCGATCAGAAACTTAATTTCTGGTCGCTTTTTTAGATCCAGGACATTGCTTTCTTGATTCCGTTCAGATATAGGTTTTAAAATTTGACTTTTGAGTGAAATGCAAGGAAAGTGTGCGATAATAAAGACAAAGAAGGTGATGTCATGACCCGCAGTGAATGGGGACAGTCCTGCTTCAAGAACGTTTTCAGCCGATATCGATTTTATCTGATCACTTCTGTACTGATATCGTTGGTCATAACCGGCGCGGCACTAAAATGGAAAGGATCGCTGCTGATCGGGATCGCTGTCATTTTCTGGCTGGCGACGCTGGTCATTCTGTTTTTGCTTCTTCTGGAATGGAAGGGAATCCAGCGGATGACGCAGACCTTGCCGGAATCGCTAGGACCTGTGCGGCAACTGAATACGCTGTGGCTGGGAGAAGATACAGTCTATTTCTGGTACCGCCGTCAGGGACATGTCATTCCGATTCAGGAGATTATGTCCTGCAGCGTCGCGTCGGTTACGGAAAGTCCGTATGCCAGCGGCAGTGCCCGCAACGGCATGATGATTCTGGGATTGAAGGATCGAAATCTGGGCGTAAATGTCAGCGACCGGAAGAACGCAATCCAGGCAGCACAGTTTCTGAAAACAAAAAATCCGCGGCTGACGTTGACGGACATTGAAGAAAAAAAGGTGTCTTTGACGGAAATTCATGATGAGAAATAGATGAAGTAAACAGTTGAAAGATTTGATTTATCTTGAAATGGAAGCTTCAAGGTCAGAAATATTCATCTGACTTATAAAACAGACAAAAAAATTGAATGCAAAAAACAGGTAAATTCATTCCCTATCGCAGAGTCAGTATTTCTTAGCTTTTGGGGAATCCCTGTTTTTTTATTCGATAAAGGACATTCTATGTAAAATAAAAAAATTAAATGTGAATTTTTTGTCTATTGACTTGATTGAAAAATTTCTCTAGAATATTACTAGACGATCGTCTACAAAGGAGGAAAGAAATTTGAAGCGTTTATTTGTTTGCTTGTTATGCGGATTGATGTTCTTATCCGGCTGCTCAACCAACACAGAAAAAACAACGAGTCCCGAGTTAAAAATGACACCGGGTACTTATTCTTCAACGGCCACAGGATTTAAAGGGGATATTCAGGTTGAGGTCACCGTTACTGAAGAAGAAATTACAGAAATTAAGGTCGTTGAACACAAAGAAACAACAGGTATTGGTTCGGAAGCTTTGCCTGTCTTAGCGGATAACATGCTGAAATATCAAACGATCGGCGTTGACTCCGTAGCGGGAGCTACAGTTTCATCCGCAGGGTTGAAAACTGCTGTAAAAGACGCTTTAACTCAAGCCGGCGCAGATCTGGATAAATTTAGCGCCGCGCCGGTTAAAGGTGAATTGAAAGAGGAAACCCTTGACGCAGATGTTGTTGTTATTGGCGGCGGCGCCGCAGGAATGATGTCTGCGTTCTATACGGCTAAAGAAGGATATAAAGTGGTATTGGTGGAAAAAACGCCGATGGTTGGCGGCGCGAGCGCCATGGCCGGCGGAAGCTTGACAGCGACCAATAGTCAATGGCAGAAAGAAGCCGGGTATGAAGACTCCTCAGAAATGTTAAAAGAACGTTTGCTGGAGGCAGGGCATAATAAAAACCATCTTCCATCAGTCGAATTGTTTACAAGCTTTATCGGTCCGAACTTTGACTGGATTGTATCCGAAGAAGGCGGGAATATGCCTTATATCCATGAAGGCTCAGGCTCCAGCTATTCTTTTGAGGGCGGCGGTGCCGGCGCCATGCTAAAATTGAAAGAAAACTTGTTAAATGCCGGCGCTGAAGTTTTGCTAAATACTCAGGCAACCGAGCTCATCGTTAACGAGGGTGCAGTCGTGGGCATTAAAGCCAAGGGTGATGAAGCGAATTACACGATCAATGCGAAAGCTGTCATTCTGGCGTCAGGGGGTTACGGCCATAATCGTGATATCGTTCCTGAAGAATACTTTGCATTCCGTTATTCCGGACACTCCGGACATGATGGCGACGCTTTAGAAATGATCAAGGCCGTGGATGGCGCGACACGCAATTTAACTTGGTTAAATAAACAGCCGAATACGATGATTCTTCCAAGCGGAGCGCCGCAATATACCAATATGGGCGTTGGTGCTGTTTATAAAATGAGCGGTATCTTAGTTAATGAAAAAGGAGAAAGATTTGCTTGTGAAAATGGCGACACTTGGGAATTAATGCTTTCGATGGAAGAAAACGAAAGACAGTATTTATTGATGGACCAGGAAAACTATGACGCGTTCAACAAAGCGATGTCGGATAGGAAAATCTTCAATCCGGAAGATCCGGCGAAATGGACGGCCGATGACTATACAGGTCAGCCATTCTATAAAGGTGCGGATACTTTAGAAGAATTAGCGGAAAAACTTGATGTTCCGGCAGAAGCTTTAAAAGCGACCGTCGCTCAATACAATGAAGCGGTATCTTCAGGAACTCCTGATGAATTCGGACGCGAGTTAACTACGACTATTGCTGAAGAAGGACGTTACTATGCGCTGGAAATGTCGATTCGTTATTCTACATCGCTGGGTGGAATTTGCATCAATGATAAAATGCAAGTATTAAATACAGCGGAAGAAGCGGTTCCGGGACTGTATGCCGCGGGAGAAGTGGTTGGCGGAGTCCAGGGTGACTTATATTTAGGCGGTTCAACGTTTACCTGGGCCATGACGTCGGGGGTTGAAGCCGGCCGGGTTGTTTCTGAGGCCTTAGCTCAATAATGAATGAAATTAAATAAAAAGAGAATTTAGATTGGAATAGTTTATTTTATGGATAAAGCGGGGTAGTTCAGCCAACCAGGCAGGAACACCCGTTTTTAATTCATTCTGAGCGAAAAAGTTCAGGCAACAGCGTTGACAGTGGTGTTTTTTTCCGTTATTTTATGGATAGAGAGAAGCCTGGAATCGACTTCTTTTTCCGTATTCTTAAGTGAAAATGACACAAACTAACAGAAAGGTGATGATGAATGTTTAAATTAGCGATTTTATTGATTGCGTTGTTGTATTGGATTCTGCATTAAAAAGTTACAGAGTGTTCAGTGAAAAATGAATGGGATTTGACTGAACAGCCTGATCAAAACGGAAAAGAGATGTCGTATGACTTCACAGGAGCTGCCGAAAATCCGGCAGTTTTCATTTTGTGCCGCAGGATACTCTGTTAAGATTAAATAAGTTTCAGCGACGTTCAGAAAAAGCTTGTGGGCGCTGATCAGGTAGGCTATAATGTTCTGGATTTCGTAAATCAAGAGGGGGAAAAGAATGCATAATCGAATGACAGAAGGCAGTCCGCTGAAACTGATCCTGATGTTTGCGATGCCGGTTTTGTTAGGCAATGTCTTCCAACAATTTTATAATATGGCTGATACGATGATGGTCGGCAGAATTCTGGGAGTGGACGCCTTGGCGGCAATGGGCGCTACGGCTTCCGTTTCCGGACTGGTGCTGGGCTTGAATATCGGATTAGCGCAGGGCTTTGCGATTCCGATTGCGCAGTATGTCGGTGCAGGCCAGATGGATAAAGTCAGAAAAGCGGTGGCCGGCACGCTGATGCTGGGGCTGATCTTTGTCCTGGGTATTACTCTCGCTGCCCTGCTGACCGGAATCCCGGTGCTGAAGATGCTGGGAACGCCGGAAGAAATTATGGGGATGTCGGTAGAGTATATCTTTATTATATACGGCGGGCTGATCATCACGATGATGTACAACATGGCCGCCAGTATCTTACGTTCCTACGGCGACAGCCGGACACCGCTGTATTTTTTGATTCTGGCCTCGCTGACCAACATTGTGCTGGACTATGTGTTTTTAAAGACTCTGCGGATGGGCGTCGGCGGCGCGGCGATTGCGACGTTGATTTCCCAGGCGCTGTCCGTTGTGCTCTGCGTCCTCTATATTAAAGAAAAGACGAGCTTTCTGATTCCGGGAAAAGAGGATTTCTGTTGGGATAAGGAGATGCTGAAAGCGCAGCTGTCGCTGGGAATTTCAATGGGGTTGATGAACTCGATTGTATCCATAGGTTCGGTCATTCTGCAAAGCGCCGTCAACAAGCTGGGATCGGTGATCATCGCCGGACATACCGCTTCCCGTAAGGTGATCGAAATGTTCATGCAGCCGCTCATCAGCATCGGCGTTACCGCAACGACGTATGTTTCACAGAATCTGGGAGCGGGGAAGCTCGACCGGATTCGTAAAGGACTGCATTGCTGCACAGCGATCAGTTTTGTGTGGTCGACATTCTGCATCCTGATTTCCTTTTGGGGGATCGATTTGATCCTGGTGCTGGTGGTGGACGCGAAGGAAATTCAGGTCATCGCTACGGCCCGGCAGTATTTTAAAATTAACGTGTTTTTCTTCTATGCGCTCTCGGTTTTGTTTATCTACCGCAACGCGCTGCAGGGGTTGGGAAAAAGCCAGGCTCCGATTTTTTCCAGCTGTATTGAGATGGTCGTGAAGATTTTGGCAACGCTGCTGCTGACACCCAGCCTGGGGTATCTGGGAGTGTGTTATACTGAACCGATCGCCTGGATTCTGATGGCGGTGTTCCTGTTGGCGGCCTTTTACCGGGATCCCCGGTTCCGTCCGGGATCTCATGATGAATCCCTTGATTCTTCTATGTGAGCGGATATTGAAATCCGAAATCGCTTTCTTTTTTCCATGCCGGGAGAAATGCCGGAAAGGAATTGAAAAATCTGGCAGATTGCGGTAATTTTTTGTGCCGAATGGCGCTAACTGTGCTAAACTAGTTCTGCATTATATGGAGGAAAAGGTATGAATAAAGTTTACACGGGCAAGACAAAAGATGTTTATGCGTTAGACAACGGTAATTACCAGCTGAAATTCAAGGACGACTGCACCGGTACAGACGGCGTATTCGATCCAGGTGCCAACACCGTCGGACTGCAGATTGAAGGCATCGGCCGCGAAAATCTGAAAGTATCGGTTTATTTCTTCGAGATTCTTAAAAAAGCAGGCGTGAAGACGCATTACGTCAGCGCGGATATCGACAACGCGACGATGGAAGTGCTGCCGGCGAAAGTATTCGGCAAAGGCTTGGAAGTTATCTGCCGCTACCGTGCAGTCGGAAGCTTTATCCGTCGTTACGGAGCTTACATGGAAAGCGGAACACCGCTGAACGCTTATGTGGAAACGACACTGAAAGATGATGATCTGGGCGATCCGCTGATCACACCGGACGGATTGGATGCAATCGGCGTTATGACGCTGGATCAGTACGCACAGATGAAGGCGATGACGCAGAAAATTTCCGGTATCGTTAAAGACACGCTGGCGGAAAAGGGACTAGATCTGTATGATATCAAATTTGAGTTCGGTTATTATAATGGTGAAGTCATCCTGATCGATGAAATTGCCTCAGGCAATATGCGCGTTTATAAAGACGGCGAAATTGTTGAACCGACGGATCTGACAAAATTAATCTTAGGTTAAACGTAAACAAAACTCAGAACGGGAACGGATGAAAATCCGTTCTTTTTCGTGATTAAAATAGAGGAATAAAATTGAAAATGAAACGGTATTGAGTTATAATAAGTTTAGAAAAATTAACTCAAAAAAGTATTTTTACAAATTTCAATTCTTTTAGGGGGCTTTTCCTGATTTTCCGCAATATTAATATTAGGAGGCTCCTGAATATGAAACAAAATAACTTACTTCTCAACATTTCCGATCAACAATTACGGCAGGCGGGACTGACCCGCGCTCAGGCTAGAAAAAGTCTGGCCGCCCTTGATTATCGGGATAACGACGTGTTCCGTCATGTGATGAATGCGGAGAACCCGGTTTCCCGAAAGATTCTGACGATGTATCTCTCGGATTTGCTTCATCGGCGGATTGTGTGGATAGGATCGGAAGCGACAGAACCGGTGAAGGCAAACTTCCGGGAGAAAGGGGTCCGCTATGATGTCATGGTGAGGATTCGGGATGACCAGGGAAAGTCGATGCTGGTGAATTTAGAAATGCAGAATTATCAGATGGCGGAGTCGTTATCGCTGCGGTCGCAGGGCTATGCTTCGCGGATGGTCTCCGATCAGATAGAAGTGGGCGGCAGCTTTGATTTTATTCCTGTGCTTCAGATCATGATTACCAAGCGGATGCCGGAGATGAAAGTGAGTCGTGAATACCTGCATTACCACCGGTATACCAATGAAAAAACAAGGAAACGGATGCCGAAGGAACGCTGCCGGACGCTATGGATCGAGATGGAAAAAACACAGGCGTTGGAGAGGCTTCCGACAGAACAATGGCGGATTTCAGACAAGATCACATATATGCTTCGATACAGCCGGGATCCGAAAAAGCAGAAGATCATTCATGAATTGATAGAGAAAGAGGAGGTTATTCGGATGATGGAAGAAAAACGAATGGATTTTTTAAAGGACACCAGTTATGCAATCGCCAAGATGCGGATGAAATACGACGAGATGGATGAGAAGACGGTGTATAAAAAAGGCATAAAAAAAGGGATGCGGAAAGGTGTAAAGA